>JBBSGD010000056.1:0-11523 GCA_038254435.1 Actinomycetota bacterium | reverse complement strand
GCAGCAGCGCCAGCGCGGCCGCCCCTCCGGCAAGCGCCAGGGCCACGGCGCCGGCCGCAGGCACCGACGCTCCGAGCACCACCTCAAAGCCCGCTATCACCGCTCCAAGAGATGCGATGAGCAAGCCGAACCCCGCTCGGGCCGAGCGCACGCCGACCCCGGCGACGACGCCGCTCCGCTCGAGCACGGCCAGCGCCACCAGCTCTGTCAGAGCGTAGATACAGACACCGACAAGGGGAGCGAGGACGTCGAGCCCCACACCTCCGCCCGTGAGCGCCGTTGCGTACTCGAGAACGAACAGTGCCGCGGCGAAGTAGACGAGGTGGGCGCGGCGAGCTATCAAGGCCGCGGCCAGCCCCGCCAGCCCCCCTATGCCGAGATAGGCGATGGGCAACAGCTTGGGGGCCAGAACAACCGGATAGGCGCCGAGAAAGGCGGCGGTGAGAGCGGCCCCCGACGCATACACGCTCAGCATGGCCCTGCCTTGCATCCTCACGGCCTCCTCACCCGCGGTCGCCGCCGGTAGCTCTGAGCTGTAGCAAGCGCGGCCTCGAGGTCCCCTGTGCGCGTCCACTGCACAACGGGGATGCCCGCCGCGCCCATCTGATAGCGAACGGAGGCGCGCTCGAGCTTCCAGACGCGCCTCGCCAGCACTTCCTCGGCCCCTTTGAGCTCGGGCGTCTGGTCCTCCCACAGGGTGTCGATGATGACGAGGCTGTGCCTCCGAGCGTGCAAGTCGGTGAGGGCCTGCAGCGCGCGTTTGTCGACCAGCGGCGAGAAAGCGACCACGAAGGCGTAAGGAGGCAGGGTGCCGGGCGGCAGGGTCGTTATGTCCTTCCATGCATAGCTGAGCGTGGCCTCGAGCTCGAGCATGTACTCGACGATGCGGAACGTCTGCGAGTTGCCCATCCCAGACGTCAACCAGCTCAGGGTGCCTCCGAACCCGACCAGACCAACGCGATCCCGGTGCTCGAGGTAGCTGCGGGCGAGGCTCGATGCGCCGCGCACCCCGCGGTCAAGCGATCCGTCGCCCGGCGGCCCGACGTCGCTGAAAGTGTCCAGAAAGAGCACCACCTCCGAGTTGCGTTCGGGATGAAACTCGTTGACGTGCAAGCTGCCTCGGCGCGACGTCACGCGCCAGTTGACGCGCCTCACGCTGTCGCCGCGCGTGTAGGGCCTGACTCCGGAGAACTCGATGCCGTCACCCGCGCTGCGAGCCACGTAGTTGCCCGTGAACACCTGGGTGTCGGGCGGCGCCAGTGTGCTGCGCACCCTCTGGGGAGCGGGATAGACACGCACCGCCACGCCCGAGTGGTACACCCCTTCAAACACTATCCAGCCGCCCCACCCGCGCGCCCTCAAAGCCACCGTGCCCGCATCGCAGACGCCCCAGTGCGTGGCGACGAGCAACAGCTCCGTGCGGAGCGGAACGCCCGGCAAGAGAACCTCGCGCCGGTGCAGGTCGCCCTCGGCTACCTTGAGGGCCGGGGGCAGCCGCACGCCGATTTCGACATCCCGACAGCCCTCGTCGCTTTCGAGGACAAGGGTCAGAGTTACCTTTTCGCCCTCCACGAGCCGGCCGGGCTCTGCCGTCAGTTGCACGGTGACCGCCGGAGGGTTCGTTGTGAACACCCCAACGACCACGGCGAGCAGCAGAGGGGTAGCCGCGGCGAGTAGCTCCACTCGTCCGAAGAACAAGGCGAGCACGAGAGCCAGGGCGGTTACAGCCACCGCCCCCACAAGCTGCGGCGTTACCGTCCGCTTCATGCCCATGCTGCAATCCGCCCGCCGGCGTCAGTCAAGAGCGCGCGCACCCGGCTCCACGCTGGGGGCTGGCACCGAATCAAGAAGCCTGCGAACGACGTCGTCGCCTCCGACCTGACGCACCCACAACTCGGGCCTGAGGCTCAGCCTGTGGCCGAGTGCCGGGATCGCCACGTCCTTGACGTCCTCGGGCGTTACGAAGTCCCGGCCGCTCAAGACCGCGCGAGCCCGCGACAGCTTGAGCAGAGCGAGGGCGCCGCGCGGACTCGCGCCGATCTGAACGTCTTGATCGAGTCGCGTAGCGCGCACGATGTCGACGAGATAGCGCCCCACGCTCTCTTCGACGTGCACGGTTTCGAGTGACCTCTGCATGCCCGTCAGCATGGCGGAGTCCACCACCTGCTCGAGGCGTACCTCGTCCGCGCGCCGCTCGATCCTGCGGCTGAGAATCTTCCACTCGTCGTCGCGCTCCGGGTAGCCGATACGCACGCGCAGCATGAAGCGGTCGAGCTGGGCCTCGGGCAGCGGATACGTGCCCTCATACTCGATTGGGTTCTGCGTCGCCATCACAAGGAATGGCGGGGTCAGACGATAGGTCTCGTTCTCCACGCTTACCTGACCTTCCTGCATGGCTTCGAGCAGCGCGGCCTGCGTCTTGGGAGGCGCGCGGTTGATCTCATCACCGAGAACCAGGTTTGCGAATAGCGGGCCCTGGCGGAACTCGAAAAGGTTCTCTCTCTGGTCGTACACGAAGGACCCGGTGATGTCGGCCGGAAGGAGGTCGGGAGTGAACTGTATGCGGCTGAAAGAGATTCCCACGACGCGCGCAAAGGACACAGCCATGAGCGTCTTGGCAACCCCCGGGAAGTCCTCGAGCAGCACGTGACCCCCGGCGAGCGCCCCGGACAGAACGAGCTCCAGGGCGCCGCGCTTGCCCACGATCGCCTTCTCGACCTCATCGAGCACCGACTCGCTCAGCCGTCTCGTCTCCTCCAGGGTGAGGTCCATCACACCTCCTCGATCAGGTCCACGAGGTGAGCCAGGTCGGCGGTGCCGAGCGTCCTCGTTCCGGGGCCTTCGTAGAGCGCGCCGTAGAGGACGGGGCCGAGGTGCGAGCGCGCCGCCTCGTGCTGCAGGGCGGGGTCGACTCCGTGGGCTATCAGCAGACGGTGGCGAGCCAGTCTCTGCAGGTCGCCGCGCAGACGGTAGTCGAACTCGGCGGGCGAGTAAGCGCGCAGCCCGAAGTTGCGCCGGATGCGCTGCAGGTCGCTGGGGATCTCTTGCTGCTCGGGAACCGCGCGCATGGCGGTGTCGAACAATGAGCGCTCTCCGCGCCTGAGACCCGCGGCCGAGACCGCTATCTCGGCTATGACAACGGCGATGAAAGCAAGCACGCCCCCGGCGCGCATCGCGCCGGCGAGGTGCGGGAAGAACGCGCTTCCCGCGAGCGCTGCCACGAGACAGATGAGCGCCCAGGCTACGAGCCTCGTCTTCACGCCATCGACCCGGCGCCCGCGCGCTCCTCTATTGCCGCCTGCAGCTGATCGCGCACGTCGGTCAAAGCCGCGATCGCGCCGGTACGCATCGTCTCGTCGATGTCGCCGCGGCTGAACCTCGCCGTCTCGAACAAGTCGGTAAGGCGGCGAGCGCTGTCCCCGGCCACCGAGTGTTGCTCGAGAAAGCGGGCGAGGAGCTCGAACGGTGTGTCCGAGCGTCGTCTGGCGACGCCGGCGGCGACGATGGTCCGCTCCATGCGCCGGTAGCAGGCCACTACCGCCGCTCGAGGGTCGGAGATTCCGGCGAGGTCGTCGATACCCAGATCCACCTCTTGCAGCAGAGCCGCAGACGGATCTTTCTCCAGGGCGTCGGCAAGCTGCAGAGGAGGACGCCGCAGCATCCAGTAGATGCCGACGAGTGCAAGCAGGAGGGCGACCCCGAAGAGAGTCGCAAGCGCATTGCCGAGGGCGGGGGACTCGACAGGCTTGCCGGCTCCATGAGCCTTGTGGGCAGAGGGCGGTCTGGTCAGATGCGACAAGCGCCCAAAGAAGCGGGCGAGCCGCCCGTCGTTGAAGACCGAGTCCAGCATGAATGCGGCTCCGATCAAGAGGAGCACGATTACCGCCTTTGCCCACAACGGGACCGGGCCCGCCCGCGGACCTCGTTCCTGGCCCCCAAAAAGCGTGAACAAGAATCCCACTGCTACCGCGGTAGCAATGACTGCCAGTCCGATGAGGATGTAGTCGGCAGCCGGCGGCAGGGCGGGGATGACTTGACGGCCCGTCCTGCCCGAGGGCGACAACGCAAATCCGTGCGGCGTGAGAGCGGCGGCAACGAGCAACAGTGCCGCTACCGCTCCTGCCGCGATGGCCCACCGTCGCACGCGGGCAATGCGGCGCGCCACCCGCTCGCTGGGATCCTCTGCGATGACAGTCCCCTTCTCGCCGGCCGGTCCCCCGGCTCCATGCTGTGCCCAAACATTATCCTGGGCGCTGCGTCTAGGCGCGCCGCGGCCGTTAAGCTCGGCCTATGGCCTCCAAGAAACAGACTCAGACAACCTCACGCAAGAGCGTCAAGGGCAAGGGTCGCCCCGTTCCCCCAACCCGCTCCGGGTGGGGTTTTCCCCTCGCAATCGGGCTCTTGATAGTCGCTTTCGGCGTCCTGATCTTCGTGACGAGGAGCGACTCAACAGGAAGCGGCTCCGGTGGCGGCAACCCCAATGCCGACCCGGCGGGGCTTGCCGGGATCCAGCGCAGTGCCGCCCCCTGGAGCCCGGAGACCTCCCACCTGAAGTCCCGCCTCCAGACCCTCGGGCTGCCCGCCCAGGACGGCACCGCCCTTCACCTCCACCAGCACCTCGACATTTACATCGAGGGCAAGAAGGCGCCCGTGCCGCCCAACATCGGCATCGACGCCTCCGCAGGTTACGCGACCTTGATCCACAGCCACGATGCGTCGGGGGTGCTCCACCTCGAGTCTCCGGTGGCGGGCGACTACACGCTGGGCGAGGCCATGGACATCTGGGGCGTCTATTTCACGCCCGACTGCATCGGCGCCTACTGCTCGAGCGGAGGCAAGCAGCTGCAGGTCTTCGTCAACGGCAAGCCCTACACGGGTGACCCGACCAAGCTCGTGTTGCAGAGCCACCAGGAGATCGTCATCGCCTACGGGACCAAGGACCAGCTCCCCTCGCCCATTCCCAAGAGCTACAAGTTCCCGCCCGGCGAGTAGACGGCCGGGCTCGCTCGACCCCGCCGGAGGCGCCCGGCGCGCCATTCCTCAGCCCTGAGAAGCGGCGGCCTAGCCACGTAAGACACTCGTCGATGGCCTCACTGATGCTGCCTGCAACGGCCGGTGAGACACCCTGCGGCACCCGCATCGCCGCCAGATCGGCCTTGTCCGCCTCAATGGTGCTGCGGGCTGCGGGCGGCATGTGGACGCTCGCAAGGCGGGAATGAAGAGAGCTCCTTACGGCTCGTCGCGATGAGTCCCGCCACTAGGATTGAGCGGTGCCAGGGTCTCGCTCGCTGCGGCGCGGAGTGGCCGGCCTGCTGATCGTGCTCCTGGGGGTTTCGGTGGGCCTGGCCTTGCGCGCCCGAGGCGGCAACGACTCTCGTCGCCTGACTGCGCCGGCTGCTTCGCCGCGCCGGTCGCCGTCTGCGGGCACTCATGCGAACGCGCCGTCGCCTCAACCTTCGCAGGCGGCGCCCGCAGTCGATGCGGCAGCCCTTACCCGGTGCCTTACCTCGGGCGGCCCCCCGGACCTCGGGAGATCGAGCGGTTCCCCCACCTCACTCGACGGTCAGATCAAGCAGATCTATAAACAGGTTCAGGCCCTGAGGGAGCTCCCTGCCAAGTCGCCGGTCGCACCCGAGCTCCTCTCTCCCGCCCGCTTCAAGCACAAGGTAGCCCGCCTCTCGGCGAACAGCTACAGCGCCGCCCAGGCCGGGCGGGACGAGCGGCTGCTGGCGACCCTGGGGGCGATTCCTGCCGGCAGCGACCTCCGGGCGATAACCAAGAAGACCCTGTCGTCTCAGGTCATCGGTTTCTATGCCCCACGCACCAAGCGGCTCGTCGTGCGTGCGGCGGGGGAAGGCCTGTCGGGGCTGGCCAAGATCACCCTGGCGCACGAGCTGGAGCACGCGCTCGCGGACCAGCACTTCGGTCTCCCCAAGGGCGACCAGTCGTCGAGCGCGGACGCTTCCGAAGCGCGGCTCGCCCTCATCGAGGGGGACGCAACTCTCACAATGGAACGTTACGGGCTTGCCGCGCTGTCGTTCACCGACCAGCTCGCGATGCTCGAGGATCCGACAATCTCGAAAGGACAAGACCAGCTCGCCGACATCCCTTACTACCTGCAGCAGCAGCTAACGTTTCCCTACCTTCGCGGCCTCGAGCTCGCTTGCCACCTCTACGCCCACGGCGGCTGGACGGCTATCGACCACGCGTACCGGCAACCCCCAACCACTACCGCACAAGTGCTGTGGCCGCGACGCTACACAAGCCACGTAGCGCCGCACGCTCCTCCCCCGGTTGGCTCCCCACCCGTCGAGTGGAGCAGGGCGGAACGCCAGAGTTTCGGTGCGGCAAACCTTGAGTGGCTCTTCGAGGCGCCGGGGAACGACACGGCTCGAGCGCTCACCGATCCGCTCGGGCGCGTCTCGTCCTGGCGCGGCGGCGCTGTCGAGTTGTTCACCAATGGTGCCGAGTCGGCAGTCGGGCTGTCCCTTGCCACAGGCCGTGGGAACGAGCTCTGCAAGTCACTCGCCGACTGGTACAAGGCGACGCAGCCCGGAGCCACCTCGAAGCCGCTCGGCGGGGGGAGGTCCGGCTTCTTGGGGCACGATCAGAATGCAGTGATCTCGTGCGGGCAAGACTTCGTCAAAGTCGGCATCGCGCCCACCCTGAAGGTCGCGCGAGCCCTTGCCGGCCGATGAGCGGACGGTCCTTCTCCCCGGCGCGGACCGGCGGCCCGCACCAGCCCGGCCCGAGGCGCAACTGCGGGCGCCGGCGTTAGGTGGTGCTTACCCGATCCTGCTCCTGCTGTCGCGTCGGCCGGCTGCGCGTCGTCAGGACGCCGGCCGCGGCCACGATGGCCACGACGAGCGCAGCAAGACCCCATCCTCCGGCGAGCGAAAGATTGATTGCAGAGTCGAGGGAATAGGAGCCGGGCCCGGCAAAGCCAATGCCGGCCGCTCCTGCAAGCAGGACCAGATTGAACTCGTAGCCACCGCCCGAGTTCCACAGCCCCTTCGGGGCGTGAACCGTGACAATCGCAACGATCATCACCCCGATGATGGCGGCTGCTCCGAGAGGAGTAAGCAGTCCGGCGGCGAGCAAGATACCGCCTCCGAATTCGCTCAACGCAGTGACGGTCGCGTGCAGCTTTGCGGGCTTGAAGCCCAGCGATCCGAGCATCCCCGACGTGCCGTTGAGTCCCGGCCCACCGAACCAGCCGAACAGCTTCTGTGCTCCGTGTCCCGCCATGACGAGCCCGATCACAACGCGGATGATGAGGAGTCCTAGATCCATGAAGCTTCGCCTCCTAGGCTGATTGCGTCCGCAACTAAATGTCAAACCCTGGAGGGCACTCTCTATTCCTCCCGGGAAAGGAGCGCCTGCCGAAGGGCCTGCTCGTGCGTGCCGACGACCTCGGACGCGTGTCGGTCGCCGTTGAGAGGGTGCTGAGAGCCGCTTACCACTTACCTGCTATGCTGATCTCCGGGCAGCAAGAGTTGCCCGCGAGATTTTGCTCTCCGTTCCTCCTCAAGGTGTTACGGGTTGTGAGTCTCCCGTGACCGGATGGGCACTCCATCCAGAAGAGGAGTTGAATTTGTCTACCTTCGCCGAGCTGGGCGTGTCCGCGCCCGTTTGCGCCGCCCTCGAGAAAAGAGGGATCGACTCGCCTTTCAAGATCCAGACGCTCGTCATGGCCGACGCGCTGGGGGGACGGGACATACTCGCCAAATCGCGGACCGGCTCGGGCAAGACGCTCGCCTTCGGAGTCCCCATCGTCGAGAGGCTCTCGTCGTCCCCATCGCATCCCGCCGCGTTGATCCTTGTTCCCGTGCGGGAGCTCGCCGTGCAGGTGGCCGAAGAGATCTCGGGCATCGCAAGGGCGCTCGGGCTGCGCGTCACGCCAGTGTTCGGGGGCGCCGGGCTGCGCCAGCAGGCTCGCAACGCGAGCCGCTCGCACATCATCGTCGCCACTCCCGGGCGCCTGCAGGACTTGCTCGAGAGACGCTTCGTCGAGCTCTCACAGATAAGCATCCTGGTGCTGGACGAGGCCGACCGCATGCTCGACATGGGATTCCAGCCTCAGGTTGATCGCATAGTCGCGCGCATCCCAGCCGAACGCCAGACGATGTTCTTCTCCGCGACCCTCGACGGCGCCGTAGGGCGCGCTGCTCGCTCCTACACGCGCACGCCTGCCCGGCACGAAGTCGCCTCTCCGAAACAAACGGTAGAGCACGCGGAGCACAGATTCCTCCCCGTCACCAGCGCAACGAAGCTGGACAGCCTTGCCGCGCTCCTTCGCGACGAGCGCGGCAGGACCCTGGTGTTCGTAAGGACCAAACACGGCGCCGACCGGCTCGTCAAGAAGCTTGCAGCACGTGGGCTTCGAGCCGTAGCCATGCACGGAGACCTGTCGCAGGGAGCGCGCCAGCGTTCGCTCGGAAGGTTCATCTCCGGCGACGCCAACTTACTTGTAGCGACGGACGTTGCCGCACGCGGGCTTGACGTCGACCACATCATGCACGTCGTCAACTTCGATCCTCCACATGACGACAAGAGCTACGTCCACCGTGTCGGGCGGACTGCCAGAGCAGGCCGCGCGGGGGTTGGAACGACTCTCGTCATGCCGGATCAGCGGGATGATGTCGGCAAGCTCGCAGCCCGGTTGCAACTCCAGGAAGCCTTCACCAGCAACGGCATCGCCATCCCGGCGTCCCGCTCCTTCGAGCGTTCTGCCCGGGACAGGCGCCCTTCCAAACGGTCACGTCCCCGGAGCAGTCCGGCACTGACGTACCGCGCCGAAGTTCACGAAACGACTTCTCGAAGGGAGGTGGTTTCTATGGCAACTGGAACAGTCAAGTGGTTCAACGATGAGAAGGGGTACGGGTTCATTACCCCCGCCGACGGATCGAAAGATCTCTTCGTCCATCACAGCAACATCGTCGCCGAGGGATACAAGTCCCTCGCCGAAGGCGCAACCGTCGAGTTCGACGAGCGTGCCGGAGCAAAAGGTCCCGAGGCAACAAACGTAAGGGCCAACTAGCCAGCGTCGTGCGTGCGGCGGTCTCCGGCCGCCGCACGCCTTCTGGCCACTCAGCGCGCCAACCCCGACGGCCTGCCCTCAGCCGAGCCGGGCCTTCGCCTCCCTCTTTCCGGTGCGAGCTCTCACTCCCGCATCGAGAATCACTTTGCGCAGGCGGACCCTTCCAGGCGTGACCTCGACGCATTCGTCCTCGCGAATGAACTCGAGGGCCTGCTCGAGCGACAGCTCCCTGTGCGGGATCAACCTCACGAGCTCTTCGCTCGTCGCAGAACGCATGTTGGTCAGCTTCTTCTCCCTCGTCGGATTCACGTCCATGTCCTCCGAGCGAGCGTTCTCGCCCACGATCATGCCCTCATACACATCTATCCCCGGTGGCACGAACATCGTTCCTCTCTCTTGGAGGTTGAGCAGCGCGAACGACGTCGTCGGTCCCTTGCGGTCGGCGACCAAGCTCCCGGTGGGACGCGTGCGAAGATCGCCGTGCCACGGTCCGTAGCCGTCGAGGACATGGTGCAGGAGCCCCGTGCCGCGGGTCTCGGTAAGAAACTCGGTGCGGAACCCGATCAGGCCGCGCGCCGGAACGATGTACTCCATGCGCGTCCAGCCCGTTCCGTGGTTGACCATGTTTTCGAGGCGCCCCTTGCGCAGAGCGAGCATCTGCGTAACGACACCCATGAAGTCCTCGGGGACGTCTATCGTCAGCCGCTCTTCGGGTTCGCACAAGCGTCCGTTGACCTCCTTGGTGACCACCTGCGGCTTGCCGACGGTTAGCTCGAAACCCTCACGCCTCATCATCTCCACGAGCACCGCGAGCTGAAGCTCTCCGCGCCCCTGAACCTCCCACGCGTCGGGCCGCTCGGTATCGAGCACCCGGATGGAGACGTTGCCTATGAGCTCCGCGTCCAGCCGGCTCTTCACGAGCCGCGCCGTCAGCTTGTCGCCATTGCGCCCCGCGAGCGGCGCGGTGTTGATGCCGATCGTCATCGACAGGCTCGGGTCGTCGAAGTGACTCACCGGCAGCGGCCGGGGGTCGCCTGGATCCGACAGCGTCTCGCCTATCGTCACGTCCGCGAGCCCTGCGATGGCAATGATCTCCCCCGGGCCGGCTTCCGTAGCGTCGACCCGGTCAAGTGCCTCGGTCACGTACAGCTCCGTGATCTTCACTACCTCGATGCTTTCGTCGGCTCGGCACCATGCCACGGGCTCGCCGCGCTTGATGTTGCCGTGGAACATCCGACACAAAGCCAGCCGACCTACGTACGGGGATGCGTCGAGATTGGTGACCAGCGCCTGCAGCGGGTGGCCGACCTCGTAGGACGGCGCCGGAATGTGCTCGAGGAGCTTTTCGAAGAGCGGCTCGAGGCTTGAACCTTGGTCTTCGGCGTGAAGCGAGGCGGTTCCGGCTCTGGCGTTGCTGTACACGATCGGAAACTCGATCTGATGGTCCTGTGCATCAAGGTCCAGGAACAGCTCGTAGACCTCGTTGACCACCTCCTTGATACGCGCGTCCGGCCGGTCCACCTTGTTGACGACCAGGATGACCGGAAGGCGCATCTCGAGGGCCTTGCGCAGAACGAAACGCGTCTGAGGCAGCGGCCCCTCGCTGGCATCAACCAGGAGCAGGACGCCGTCGACCATGGTGAGACCTCGCTCGACCTCCCCGCCGAAATCCGCGTGGCCGGGAGTGTCCACGATGTTGATCTTGACGTCCCCGTAATGCACAGCCGTATTCTTGGCGAGAATCGTTATGCCCTTCTCGCGTTCCAGGTCCATCGAATCCATGACGCGATCGGCGACATCCTGATTCGAGCGGAACGCGCCGGACTGCCACAGCATCGCGTCGACCAGGGTCGTCTTTCCATGGTCGACGTGAGCAACTATTGCTACGTTGCGAAGGCTGTTGCGCGTGGGCATAGAGTTGGCTCTCCTTCAGGGGCGTTATCCGAAGAGCCAGTGTAAGCGGACGTGCCGCCCTTTACTCTTTTGTCGGAACTAGTCCATAGGTGTTGCCGTCGGGGCCTGCAGGGACGCAGAGCGCAGGCACAAGCAGCGCCAGCACGGCGACAAAACGTCTCACGGCGTGTCCTCCAGGTTATTTCCCAGGGGTACGCCGGCGGGATCCAGATGCGCGGAGGCGCGCTCTCGCGCGGCATCCAGTCCTCCGACCTTGGCGTTGATGAAGCGCACGAGCTCGCGCGCCTCCACCTCGGGATTGATATCACGCAGCGCGCGGTGTCTTCGTGCCCTCGCCTATACGCACGTGGTTGCCGGGATTCGTGACGGAGCCCTCGTCCGCCTCGAAGCCTTTCGCCCAGTGGGTGCCTGCGCGTAAATTTGCCCGTTCACCACCCACTCGGCTGCGGGGCCCGGCTGGGGCGGCGGTTTCGCCTCATCGGTAGCGGCGCCCGCGTGTGATCCTGGCTTGAGCGATAGGTAGTCGTGTCCACGGCCTCAACCCGAAAGGAACCGGCAGTGCTCGCCAG
>JBBSGD010000055.1:0-11786 GCA_038254435.1 Actinomycetota bacterium | reverse complement strand
GTCGTCACCCCCAACGACTTCTCAGACCTCGACGCCCTCGAGGCGCACCTACTGGCCTTCGGCCGCCGCTACGAACAGATCGCTGCACCCTTCCAATGGAAATTCACCCGCCACGACCTCCACAGGCTCCTGGCCAAAGCCGACACCCCGCACCCTCTAGCAGCCGCCGCCTGACCCCAACCCACCGATACGTCGGCGAACTTCCGAGCCAGACCACTAAGCGTGACGTCGTCCACTGCGGCATCGTACGAGTCGCTGCGGCTGGGTCACAATCCGGCGAGGCCGACTCGCGCTGCGTTGGCCACCGTCAAACCGATCATCGAGTCATTCCTAGCTTCGGGCGCCCTGGGGCCGTGCGCCGCAGGACCCCAGCGCGAACACGGGCTACACAAGGCCAAGATGGCGACAGCGATCACCTCGGTCGCACCCTCCGCTGTCCGACCGATTTAGATCGAGGGCACGAAAGGGGTGCCCAGCCTCGCTCCTGCGGCAAGCGCCGCTTTCGAGGGCGCGGAGGCGCCATGTCTTTCGAAGCCGGGGGCCCCCTCGAGCGTTCCCAGACCGTAGGTCAGGACACTCAGAGCGGAGCTGTTGCGGTATCAGCGCCCGGCGCGTGTGGCTGCTTACTAGATCGCGTATGATATGCTAACTATTGTTGATGCCAACCATCGCTTGATACCTCGTGCCGATGATAGGCGTGCTTCGGTAGCACTGATTCCCCGGCGTTCGTCCCGGTTCGTCGGAACGGAAGGCGTTGGCGCTCTGGAAAGGAGGAAAGCTTGGGAGTCTCTAACAATCGCACCCGCAGCTGTGGCCGCACGCTCTTGCTTTCACTTGCCGTTGCCATCACACTTGCGTCGACGCTCGGCGCCCCTGCCGCATCGGCTGTCGGGTGGGTGGATGTGCCATCGGGTTATGAAAACAACCCCATCAACAGTTGGACGTACGACGCTAGCTGCAACTACGGCTGCTACATCGTCAACACAGCCAATCCGGTTTACTCGAGCAACATCCGCCTGTATGTCGAGACGCCGCCGGGGACAGGAAGCGCAAACGACGTGATCGAGGGATACATCTACCCTACAGGTGGCTGGTACGCGTATGGTTACTTCCAGTACTGGGAGGGCACCCCGGACTACCTCGGTGTCTCAGGAGGAAACAAATACGCGGTTTGTTCGCATTACAGTCTCATCTACCGCAACCCGCTCGCGACTTGCCAGCGTTACTCGACAACGTAGGAGGAGGCTCACTTTGAGAACGCGTATAGTCACTTTCGGTGCGGTCTTGAGCGTTGTCACTTTTGCTTTCGTGACTTCCGTACGCTCCGGCGGCGCGGCGGCAAGCCACTCGAGGGCGAGCAGCTCCACCTCGGCCACGCATGTCCGCATGACGTCGAGTGACGACGGACGCGCGGATCTTGTCGCTGCAATCACGAGCACCACGGAGCTCGCGTCAGCCGAGATAGCTGGGAAGTTCGTGAACATGAGTGCCGGCCCAGCGCGATTTGACCTCGCCAGCGTTAGAGTGCTCCGCGAGAACGTCTATGGTGCAGTAAGAAGCGACGGGACTCCGTGCTTCTACGCCACTCTCGGCGAGAGAGGTGGTCGTGGATTCTGCCTCGCTTCGTTCGTTGGGCAGCCAGTCGTCACGACGGCAACCGTCATCCGACAATATGACTCTCCGACAGCGCCTTTCGAGATGTTCGTGAGCGGACTGGCGCGGGCCAACGTTCAGTCTGTGACTTTTACGCTACGAGACGGGCGGCAAGTCACGACGAGCGTTGTACACAGAGTATTCAGTGTACGACTCACGAACACCGAGCCGGGAGACGTCTTGAGCGTTGAAGTTACCTACACCTCGGGGCAGTCGAAGGAGTTGCTGCCGCTGAGCAACTATGCCCCCGTAGTTGCGCCAACGGGCCGGGGCGCTCCTGCAGATCTTCGCTCTCTCCGCAGCCACGAGTCAAAGTAAAGAGTCGATCAGCAGGTAACCGCGGGCACTGCGCCCGCGGTTACCTGCCTATGCGGGGTTTGCGACGTTTTTTTTAGTGGTGACCTGCGAAGCTCGGGATAGGCATCCTGCAGCCCCGGCTGGCAGCTCTCGGTGGGGCCCACGGGGTGCAGCGCCAGGTCGATGCCGATGCAACAGGCGCCGACGCAGTCCACACGTCGGGCCGGGCCGAACGAGTCCCATAAGTCGACGAACAGCTGCATGTCGATCAGCTTCGCAAGCTGCGCCCCGGACGTGAGCGACACCGGGCCCACCGCCATGTCGCCCAGGACGTAGTCGGTGCCCTTGGGTGCGGCCACCCGGAGCCGAAGAATCCGCGACTCGTCGCCGTGCTCGCCCTGGTTGTCCGGGAGGCCGGTGCCCCGCTTGACCGTGCAGACGTCGAGCGAGGTGATCGGGTCGTGACCTTGGGGGGGTCGCAGCGCCTCGTCGTTGAACGAGCGGATGTACAGGCCGACCGGGTCGGTCAACGTGAACAGCTTGGGTTCCTTCGGGTCTGTCACCGCCCCGTAGGCCGCGGCACCGATGATCGGGTCGCTCGCCCGGTTCACCTCGCCCCCTTGGGTGCAGCACATCAGCCGCTTGCGATCGGTGGCGTCGAGGAGCGACCCGTCCTCGATCACTCGTCCCAGGCTGGAGGAGATGGCGAGTTTCAACTCTGCGCACAGGGAGTTGGCGGCGTGCGACAGGTGGAGGATCCCCGGCCCCTGGTTGAACTGGTGCCGCCAGTTGTACTCGCCCTCGCCGATGACTGCCTGCGTCCGTTCTCGTGCACCACGATGATCTCGCTCTTCGCCCTGAGGTCATCGGGTTGGATCGAGCCGTTTCCGGTCGAATCCTGGAACATCTTCGCGACCTTCTCGGGGGCGTGCTCGAACAGGAACGACCAGTAGTCGTGACCTTCGGCGACGAAGGTGACCGCCACGAGCCTGCCGTCGGCATCGTGTTCGGCCTCCCACTCGAGGTACTCGTCCTGGCGATGGCGCACCCGGCCGTCGATCGGTGCACCGGAAGCGTCCACCATCTCCACCGCTGGTGAGCTCCTTGAGTCGAGATCGCTGATGCCGTGATCTTCGGTGGCGATGAGCGCCTGTTGCGGGTCGCTAGCCGCGAGGGCGACCTGGGCGGGGAAGCCTGGCCAGACCACCGGCGTCGGCCTGCGTTGGTCGGGCACGCCCGATGGCGCGGTCGGGTCGATGAACGGGATGATCCCGCCATCGCTCTCCTGTTGGCTCAGCTCGAGCACACCATCCCGTGCGATGCCGGCCATCCGCGCATGCCACAGGTCTTTGATGCCGTCGGGAAGATCGCTGTCTTCATGCCCTGGGGTCGAGTACTTCCACGCCACCAGTCACCTCGCTTAATCGCGGTCAGCGGGTCAATGTAGCCGTCTTCTTCGCCATCGGCCGGAGGGAGTCATCTTCATGCGGGTCTGCGGGCGTCGGCGCTGATTTGCGCACGATTGAGCAGAGTCGATTTCGGGCGTTTGCTGCCCTTCTGCTGCCCAGGATCCGGAACGTTGTGGAGCCAGCGGCGGGAGCGTCGTCGGTCATGGCTTGGGCGCCCGTCGGGGAATGATTGGTCTGGCGGGGCAGGCACGAGAGTCAGAAGCCGGAGGCTGAAGGGAACGGCGTACGCCAACGAAGCTCTAGCCTGACCCCATGGTTCTCAACGACACGGCGGTTCGCGCCCAGGCGCTTCTTGAACAGGCGCTCTACGCAGGCGCTCGGTTCCGGGATGGTCAGCTTGAGGCGGTCCTCGCGCTGGTTGACGACCATCACCGCGCGCTCGTGGTGGAGCGGACGGGTTGGGGCAAGAGCGTCGTGTACTTCCTCGCGACGCGTCTGCTGCGCGACGGCGGCGCCGGACCGACGCTGCTGATCAGCCCGCTCCTCTCGCTGATGCGGGATCAGATGCGAACCGCGGCGAGGCTGAGCGTGAAGGCCGAGTCGATCAACAGCACGAACCAGCCCGACTGGCCCGAGGTCGAGGGGCGCCTTGCCGCCGACGAGGTCGATCTGCTGCTCGTGTCGCCCGAGCGTCTCGGCAATGAAGACTTCCAGCGGCTCGTGCGTGAAGCGATGCCGCGCGGCCTCGGGCTCTTCGTTGTGGACGAAGCGCATTGCATCTCGGACTGGGGCCACGATTTCCGTCCCAACTATCGGCGCATCGAGCGGCTTGTGCGGGTCTTGCCGTCCAACGTGCCGCTGCTGGCGACGACGGCCACCGCGAATGACCGCGTGGTTGCGGACGTGGAAGAGCAGCTTGGCCCCGATCTCATCGTCATCCGTGGCCCGCTCGCGCGCGAGAGCCTTCGTCTGCAGGTACTGAAGCTTCCCGACCAGGCCGACCGCCTCGCCTGGCTGGCCGAGCAGCTGCCGTTGTTCGAGGGGTCGGGCATTGTCTATACGTTGACGGTTGCCGACGCGGAGCGGGTCAGCGGCTGGTTGCGGGGCAACGGCATCGACGCGCCGGCCTACCACGGGCAGCTCGAGAGCGAGGAGCGCGAGGTGCTCGAGCAGCGGCTGTTGGATAACGATGTCAAGGCGCTCGTGGCGACGATCGCGCTAGGGATGGGATTCGACAAGCGCGATCTCGGCTTCGTCGTCCACTATCAGCGTCCCAGTTCGGCCGTTGCCTATTACCAGCAGATCGGGCGCGCGGGCCGCGAACTCGAAGACGCCCAAGTCGTGCTGCTCGTGGGCCACGAGGACGACGAGATCGCCGACTTCTTCATCCGTGGGGCGTTTCCAGGCGAAGACATTGTGCGCGCGCTCGCGGACGCCGTGGCCGCCGCGGAGAGTGGTGTCAAGACCCGCGCGCTCGAGGCAACCCTCAACGTGCCGGCACGGAAACTTCAGCAAGCCATTCAACTGCTCGAGGTCGAGGGAGCGCTCTACAAGGAGGGCAGCCGCTACTTCCGGTCCGCGAGCGCGTGGGAGCCAGACGTCGAGCGGATGAGGCGGGTGACGGCTGAGCGCCGGCAGGAGCAAGAACGGATGCAGGAGTTCGTCACGACAGACGACTGCCTGATGAAATTCCTCGCGCGTGAACTCGACGATCCCGACGCGCACCGGTGCGGCCGCTGCGCAAACTGTCTGGGCGCGTTCGTCACCGATGAGACAGACCCACGGCTCAAGCAGGAGGCGATTACATTCCTCAAACGCGGCCACCGGCCCATCCGGCCGCGCAAGCGGTGGCCGGGCGGTCTCTCCGAGCCGCGTGGCACCATCTCAGTGGCGGAACAACTGGAGGAAGGGCGAGCGCTGTCGATCTATAGGGACGCTGGCTGGGGCACGCTCGTGGCCGAAGCGAAGTACCACGCGCTGCTCTTCGACGACGAACTCGTCGAGGGAGTCGCGGAGATGATCGAGTCGCGCTGGGAACCCCAGCCTCCGCCCACGTGGGTAACGGCGGTTCCGTCGCTGAATCACACCGAGCTCGTACCAGATTTCGCCGAGCGTCTCGCCCAGCGCCTGGGGCTTCCCTTCGGCCAAGCACTCACGAAGATACGCGAGACTGCGCCTCAGAAGTCGATGCAGAACAGTGCCCAGCAGGTCGCCAACATCTACGAGGCTTTCGAGACCGATCCGGATCAGATCATCGCCGATGAGCCGGTGCTTCTCGTCGACGACATCGTCGACTCACGCTGGTCGCTGACCGTCTGCGGCGTCAAGCTGCGGCGTGCCGGCGCTGGGCCCGTGTTCCCTGTCACCCTTGCCGCCGCCTCTCTTCGCGACTGATGGCGACCACCACGACCCTCACCGCAGACAGCCAGGCGATTGCGCTGCTCTGCTCGACGCTTGCGCTCCCGCCGCGAAGCGAGCTCAAGCCGCTAGCCCCCCGCGAATGGAATCAGCTTGCGACTCAGATCAAGCAATCCGCGCGCGCTCGTCCGGGTGAGTTGCTCGGATTGAACGAGGACGAGCTCGCTGCGGAGTTCGGCCTGCCACGCGAGCTTGCCCGGCGACTCGTTGCCCTGCTCGCTCGCGGCGGCCAGCTCGCGTTCGGATTGGAGCGACTCACAAGCCGCGGGCTTTGGTTGCTGACGCGCGCGGACGACGAGTACCCGCCGCTTTGGAAGCGACGCCTCCGCGCCCAAGCGCCGCCGGTCGTTTTCGGAGCCGGTTCGCAATCACTTCTTGATCAGCGCAGCCTCGCAGTTGTCGGTTCGCGTGATGTCGACCCCTCGGGACTTGAGTTCGCCGAGATGGTCGGCCGACGATGTGCACGTGACGGCCTCGCCGTGGTCTCCGGCGCTGCTCGCGGCGTCGACATCACTGCGATGCTTGCCGTGATCGACTCGGGAGGAAGTTCGGTCGGCGTTTTGGCAGATTCGCTGGAGAAGACTGCGCAGCGCCGCGAGTTGCGCGAACCAATCATCGACGGCAACCTGACTCTGATCACGCCATACCACCCGGCGGCCCGCTTCAACGTCGGGCACGCGATGCGCCGCAACGCCCTTATCTACTGCATGGCCGAGGCAGCGGTTGTTGTCGCGAGCAGCCGCCAGAAAGGCGGGACGACCGCCGGTGCGCTCGAGAACCTGAAGGCGGCGTGGGTACCGCTTTACGTCCGTGACGACGGAAGCGAAGGCAACGCCGCCCTGATTCGGCAAGGCGCCCGCCCATTTCCTTCCGAAGAACTCGATCCTGAGGCACCACTTCCGTTGAGGGCCGCCGACGAGCAACCGACCGAGCTTGCGATCGCGGATGCAAAGATCAGGGTCGGCAAGCCGTTCGTCGCAGTGGAAGCTTCGCCACCATTACAGAAGGAGCCGCCGGCGGTGGACGAGACCGCCGTCGAGGCGCCTGAGGCATCTCCTGCTGAGCTCGACAGCACTGTGCAGACGGACGGCGTGCCTGCGGAGGCGGACGTCGCTGACGTTTTCGTGTTTGTGTGGCCGCGTCTTGCGGCCTATCTGCTTGACGAGCGGAGCGAACGAGAGGTCGCCGAACGGTTTCAACTTGAGCTCTCCCAGACCCGCGCCTGGCTGAAACGAGCTGTCGCCGAGGGCTTGGTCCAGCGGCTTGCGAGCAAGAAGAGGTACGTCGTGACCGAACGGCAAAGCTCTCTGTTCGCAGCGGATCGTTAGAGCCGCGGCCCTCGCGGTTTATTGCGACCTTGTCATGAGAGCGCTTTCCCTTCGACGAGATGGGTTAGCAGGGTTCGCATCCTCTGTTGGGCGCGTCCTTCGCTCGCATGTGAGCTGTGCTGCAGTCGCCGGAAGCCGCGACCGAGGTCTCGTTTGAGCTCGACTTCGTAGCCGCCGCGTCTCTGGCGGAGGCAAAGCTGGTAGTCGCCGTTCGCGGTGCTTGCGTCGTAGGCCGCTACCGCGCCTGGATTGGGGATTTCAGTCCACGAGGCGCGGATTGGCACGTTGAGCAGCACCGTGCGCTCGCCGGCGCGTCGGGATAGCGCGCGGCCGCGTCAACCTCCAGTGCACAGGCGATGACGCGCGACAGCGACCTTGGGACCTGCGGACTCAGCGCGTGAGGCGGTATGTAGCGGCCCGCTGCTGCGGCCTGCTCATCGAGGAAGGGGTACTCGCCGGTCACGAGACGGTAGAGCGTGCAGCCAACCGCCCAGATGTCGCTCCGCCGAGAGCTTGGCTGCGTGTCGAGCTCAGGAGCTCTGTGGGCGGCGTAAATTCGGCGCGAGGCGTGGAGATTGCGGACTGTGTCCTCCGAGACGCCGAAGTCAGTAATGACGGCTCGCTCGTTCGCGTCAAGGAGGAGGTTGTCCGGCTTGATGTCGCGATGGATGATTCCGAGTTCATGCACGTATGTGAGTCCGTCGAGGGCCTCTCTCGTCCAGCGGACGGCCTCGACGAGGCTGACGTTTCCGGCGTTGAGGCGCTTTCCGATAGATCCATTCGCTAGGTAGTCCATGACGATGTACGGACCGGGTGGCCGCATCTTGACCGTGTGTACGCGCACAACACGGTCGTGGTTCGCGGTTCGGTTATGCGTACGCGACTCGATGAGTGCCTGCTGGAGAGTCACGTTCGGCCCCATCAGCTTCAACGCGACTTCCTGGTCGAGCACGAGGTCGGCGACACGCCAGACTTCGCCGAAATGGCCGCGTCCGAGAAGCTCGCGTAGCGCGTAGTGATCGATCAGGCGAGGCTGATTGCCGGCGGCCATCACGGTTACTGTGCCGCATCGGCATGAAGGCGTTGGGCGCGCACATTCGGATCGATGACGGTCGGTATCTCGCTGGCTTCGCTCTCGTCGAGTGTGATGGGAGCGGCATGCGCCTGCTACGCCAGCTCTCCTTGCCGGCACCGCGCGACCTCGATGAGGCCGGCCAGCTGCTCGACCTGTACGCGCGAACCAGGGAGCGCATCAGCGAGGGCGCCCCCAATGTCTTCGCCCTGAAGCTCGCCGAAACGTTCCGGATGAACCCGCAGACGATCCTCGCTTTGCGTTGCGAAGGTGCCGTCCTCGGGGCGGCTGGCCATACCCGAGATCTAAAGGTGGAACTCTGGCCGCGCCAGCGCCTCGCGACACCGGCTGGACTGACAAAGAGCCCGAAGATCGACGAGATCCTTGCAAGGCTCTGCTCGCGGCTCGATCAGGAGCCGTCGGAATCCGAGGTGCGGCAGGCGGCCGGCGCCGCGGTCGCTGCACTCATTGCCGCGTAGCCCCTTCGTCTAGGCGGCTGAGGCTATGGCGGGCGCGTGCGGAAAGACGAACTGCGCGTCGGGGAGCGCGTGCAGCACGGCGGCGCGCC
Organism: Actinomycetota bacterium; assembly: GCA_038254435.1. Taxonomy (GTDB): domain Bacteria; phylum Actinomycetota; class CADDZG01; order CADDZG01; family WHSQ01; genus JBBSGD01. The sequence continues at coordinate 3,041 of JBBSGD010000055.1, read as the reverse complement.
ACCCAGACCCGACATCGAGTGGCTCAACGACGACGACGCGGCCGGCAGCTTCCATAGGAAGGCCGAAAGCCAGCTCAAGGAAAAGCCATCTCGTCGAACCTCGCCGTTGGGCCGCGCACACTGCCGCGAGCGCTGCGCCCTCTATAGAGGTCGAGACGAGTGTGAGATCGCCCGGAGGAAGCTGGCGGAGCACCGCGTTGGCTGCATTGTTGAGGAGACGGCCGTCGCGCAGAGTCCGCATCTGCTCCTGGCGCTCGATGTACATATCGGCCAAACTGGGTGAGTCTTGGTTCTTATCAAACTTTTCATCAAACATTTTAGTCAGCATGGCAAACGCGTCGGATAGCAAGCGCGCTGCTCGCCTTCCAGAGGCGCGGGTTTGCGCGATTGTTGGCGTCTCGCAGCAGCGGCGACAGACCTGGGCGAGGGAGAAGGTGCTGCGTTCGGCACCGCGTGGCGGGCTCTGCGTGAGCGACGCGGTAGAGCTGTGCGGTCTAAAGGCGTTCGCCGACGCTACCTCCCCACAGATCGCCAAGGCGCTCTGGCCCCAGGTCGGGTCTCAGTTCGCGTCAATTTTGCCTCGCGGGCAGCTCGATCTCGTCTTCGACGAGCAGTTCTTCAGCGTCGCGATCGCACGTACAGGCGACGAATTGCGAGCGCTCGTTGCGCACGGGCGCCTGGTGCGAGTGATCGCCCTGGGCGAGACCGCACGAGAGATTGTGCGCGCGTTTCGCCGGGTAGCCGCTGTTCAGTCGTCGCCGCCTGGGCAGCGACGGCCGCGCGACGTTCGGGCCAGCTAGGTTCCGGTCACACTTCCAATCCTGTCGATGCGGCCCGGCTGCTTCATCCGAGTCTTGTCTTCGTTTTCAAGAACTCGCGCCGAGGAAGCCACACGAGTGTGAGCAGCTTGTAGCTGTTAGACGTGATCTCGTAGCGCAGTCGCACCGGCTCGTTGTTCGGATCCGGCCAGGTGAACTCACCGGCCAGGGGCGGCTGCTCCCGGCCGAACCGATCGATGGCTTCGATGAACTCGAATGGCTGCGCGTTCATCTCGGCTGGCCAGCGTCCGGGTGACTCGAACCGCTCGAGCCACCCCGGCGAGCCCATCGCCTCCTTGCGCCTCAAGACCAGGGGCACGAGCGAGACTGGCGTGCGTTCGCAGACGACTGCTGCCATCGGGTGGTCGTGAGTCTCCACGTATCGTCGGAGCGCGGCCTGCGTCGAGGAGCCGAACATCTGTGCGAGATCGACGATGGTCGCCATGCCGATCCGGTAGTCAGCGGCGATCTGCCTGAACAGATGGATCTGGAACAGGAGCTCGGCTGCACCCTGGTTCGCCTCTCGCTCGAACCGGATGCGCGTGCGCCAGGCAAGCGTTCGATCGTCATCGGCGTAGGCCAGATCACGTTGCCAGTCGAAGATGTCGTGTGAGACCTCGTGCAGGGTGTTGAAGTTGCGGCGGCCGATGATCTGGATCTCGGGGTTCACGTAGACGACCCGTTCGCGCCGATCGATCGCTGCCCGGACCTTCCGAAGCAGCCCCAGACTCCGGATCTTCTCCTGCAGCTCTCGGGGTGCTCGCGTCAGGGCAGCCTCCGTAAAGATGTCGTCCTCTCCCTCGTGGAGCTCCGCCGCCGCCACAAGGTCAGCGACCGGGGTTGGCAGCCTGCCTCTGGCCCCGGCGATGTCGATCAGCCGTTCGCAGGCGGCGGCGACGTGCTCAGTACTGCTCAGTGCGCTGGCCACGCTCAGTGACTCCTCGATCCCTTGTCGTGCCGGTACCAGGCGAGGTAGCGGGCGAGCGATTCGGCCTCGTCCTCCGTCAACTCCTCGCTCGAAAGTGCGTAGGCGAGCAGGCTCCCCTGCGGCTGGTCGCCGTTCGGGACGATGTAGCCAGCGAGTTCCATGAGCGTGGCGTAGGGAATCTCGAGCGCGCCCGACAGCCGGTGCAGCACATGAGGCGAGGGCGCTTTCACGTCGCCGCGCTCGAGTTTCTGCAGATACGCCGGCGAAATGCCGGCTGGCTCCGCGGCCGATTTCAAGGACAAACGCCTCATCTCACGCACCTCGCGGAGCCGCACGCCCAGGTCCGAGTCCATCCGTTACCCCCTCCTTCGTTTATTTTAGTGGACAGCATACACCGGAGTTGACAGCCGCCGAGTTAGCGGCTACGGTGTATGACGACCACCATAGTAGACACGGATGACGACGTCGAGGTGGTCACAACCCAGTCCAGAGAAGGAGGAAGTGATGAGCGCCCAGCCCCAACACGACACCAAGGACAAGCCAAAGGTTGTCCATTTCGAGGTCGACGGCGAGCCTCTCGAGACGACGGAGAAGACCCTCAGTCCGAACCAGATCATGCGGCTGGCCGGCGTCGACCCCGCGAACCACTACCTCGTCGAGGTGGAGGGCCGCCACCAGGAATCCTACGAGGGCCGCGCCGACGAGCCGATCCACGTGCATCAGAAGCAGAAGTTCATCACCGTCGCGACGGGGCCGACCCCGGTTTCGTAGTGCCAGTTCCCGACTTCATCGCGGAGCTGCGGGACCTCGGCTACGAAGTCGACGCCTCCCCGGTGCCGCAGCTCCAGGGAAACATCGTTGTCCGTTTCCCGTTCCAGATCCCGCTCGGGTCGAAATCCGGCGAGGTGATCACAATGGGCTTCATCCCGCCGCCCGACTACCCGATGACGTGTCCGAGTGGCCCGTACATGACACCGCATGTACTCCCGCTCAACACCTCCACCACGGAGCCGCCCTACGGTGGCGTCTCGGACGCGTCCGGTGCCTTCGGCCAGCAATGGCAATACTGGAGCCGCCCGTACAACGGCTGGGCGCAAGGCGAGCGAAACGCCAAGGCGTATATGCGCCACATCAAGCATCTCTTCCACCTGATCTAAGGGCCTGTCCAAAAACCCGGCCGGGTGAGGTCCGACCGGGGTCCTATGCTCGACTTGTCCGTCGGGTCGAGCAGGAGGTGCGAGGTGGCGATGGGGCAGCTGAAGGGGCAGGCGGCGACATTGCAGGTGGAGATGGTG
>JBBSGD010000054.1:0-11871 GCA_038254435.1 Actinomycetota bacterium | reverse complement strand
GTCATATCGCCTTACGACCCCAACTCGATAGCCGCGATCGAAAAGGCGATCCAAGCCTCGGATCTGGGTATCAACCCGTCGAACGACGGGAGCGTCGTGCGGCTCGCCTTTCCCGAGCTGACCGAGGAGCGTCGCAAGGAGATGATCAAGGTCGCTCACGGGCGCGCGGAAGACGGCAGGGTGGCCATTCGTAGCGTCAGGCGCCACGCCAAGCAAGAGCTCGAGCACATGAAGAAGGACGGCGGGATGTCAGAGGACGAGGAGCGCCACGCCGAGGGGGCGCTGCAAAAGATTACCGACCGCTACGTCGCCCAGGTCGAAGAGAATCTCAAGCGCAAGGAGGCCGAGTTACTAGAGGTTTAGTCACGCCGCCCGCGCGGCCGCCGCGACGCTCGCTGGGCCAGGCGGTGGTCACCTCACTCGTCTTGCTGGCCATCGTGGCGCTGTGCTACGCGCTGGGCACCCAGGCCTTCTTCGTTTTCGTTTGCGTCGTCGTGCTGGTCGCACTATTCGAGGTCCTCGACGCTCTCGCCGGCAGAGGTCAGGGGCTGAGCATCCCGCTCGGGTTGGCCGGAGGGCTGGGCGTGCTGCTGGCCGCTTACGCACGGCGTCCGGACCTCATCCTCGTGGCGGTGTCGGCAACGCTTTACTGCTCTTTCTTGTGGGCCCTGCGGTCGGGTCGGGGGCAAACGGCAGCAAGCGACGTCGCCTGGACAATCGCGGCGATTGCCTGGGTCGCCGGAGGGGGCGGGGCGGCAGTCGGGATCCTGCTGCTGCCCGACGGGCTGCGTTTGCTGGTCGCCTTCATTTTCATCGCCGCGCTCTTCGACATAGCCGCGTATTTCACCGGCACCGCCTTTGGGCGGCACAAGCTGGCGCCGTCGATCTCGCCTGCCAAGTCCTGGGAAGGCCTTGCGGGGGGCTTCGCAATGGCGCTCGCAGGAGGACTCGCGGCGGCACTGCTCTTGCCCGAGGTGGACGTCTTGCAGGGCCTCATGCTCGGCGCCGTGGTCGGCGTCCTGGCCCCGGCCGGCGACCTCGTCGAGTCGGTCTTCAAGCGCGAGGTGGGGAAAAAGGACTCAGGCAATTTGCTGCCGGGCCACGGGGGGTTGCTCGACAGGCTCGACGCGATCGCGTTCGCCGCCCCCGCCGCGTTCTTGTTGCTCCATGTCGCCGTGTCCTGAGCGCGCCCCACAGCACTCACCACCGACTAGAGCGTGCGCCCGTGTGAGAATCGGGCTATGACGAGCCCTGTGCAACGGGTGGTGATCCTCGGGTCGACCGGCTCAATCGGGCGCCAGGCCATCGAGGTGATCCGTGCCCACCCTGACCGCTTCGAGGTCCTCGGGCTCGTCGCGGGCGGCGACGCCACGGCACTCGCCGCCCAAGCCGCCGAGCTAGGGGTAGCGGCTACGGGTCTCGGAGCGCAAGCGGCTGAGGACATGGCGCGGCTCGATGAGGCCGACGTCGTCCTCAACGCAATCGTGGGCGCGGCCGGGTTGAGGGCGTCGGTTGCGGCGCTGGCGGCCGGCAAGAGACTGGCGCTCGCCAACAAGGAGAGTCTCGTCGCGGGCGGTGTCGTAGTCGCCGCCGCCGGCGCAACCGGAGGCGGCGAGCTCGTCCCCGTCGACTCGGAGCACGCCGCCCTGGCGCAGTGCCTGCAGGGCAGGGACCGGGCCGGCGTCGCCCGGCTCGTGCTGACGGCCTCGGGCGGGCCCTTTCGCGGCCGGCTCGACCTCAGCTCAGTGACGCCCGAAGAGGCCCTCGCGCACCCAACCTGGGCGATGGGGCCCAAGATCACGGTGGACTCGGCGACCCTTATGAACAAGGGTCTCGAAGTCATCGAGGCACATCACCTGTTCGGCTTCGGGTACGAGGACATCGGTGTTGTCGTTCATCCGCAGAGCATCGTTCACGGCATCGTCGAGCTTGTGGACGGCTCCTCGATCCTGCAGGCGGCCCCGGCCGATATGCGCCTTCCCCTCCAGTGGGGGCTCGGGGGCCCGGAGAGGTTCAAGTCGTCACTTGCCCCCGTCGATCTCTCGGACGTGCGGCAGCTCACCTTCGAGGACGTCGATCAACGCAGCTTCCCGGCCGTTGCCCTCGCCTACGAGGCGGGGCGCAAGGGGGGCACCTACGGCGCGGCTTTGAATGCGGCGAACGAGGTCGCGGTGGCCGCCTTTCTCGACGACGGTTTGTCGTTCACGGGAATCCCTGCACTAGTCGAGGAGGTCCTCGCCGCCCACGAGTCGCTCGATGCTTCCGATCTCAACGCGGTGCTCGAAGCCGATCGGGCGGCGCGCGCGGCGGCCACGAAGATCGTCAGCACGGCGACGACGGCCATGACGGGAGCGAGGCAGTGACGCTCGGAATCGTGCTCTTCGTAGTCGCCATTCTCGTGGTGATCATGGTTCACGAGCTGGGGCACCTGCTCACCGCGAAGCTGTTCGGCTTCAAGGCGACCCAGTACTTTCTCGGGTTCGGTCCCACGCTGTGGTCGACTATGAGAGGCGAGACCGAGTACGGGGTCAAGGCCCTGCCGCTCGGCGGCTTCGTGAAGATCGTCGGCATGAACCCCTACGAGAAGATCTCCGAGGAGGACGAGTCGCGCTCCTACGGGAGCAAGCCGCGCTGGCAGCGGGCCATAGTCCTTGTGGCAGGCTCGGCCACGCACTTCCTCGTAGCGTTCCTCATCCTCCTCGTCACGACGATGACGCTCGGCTTCCCGACGGGCAAGGTGACGACCACCGTGGCGTCGCTGGCGCAGTCGTTCGGTGGCTCGCCGACCCCTGCGGCGAGCGCGGGCCTCCTTCCCGGCGACGACATCGTGGGGGTGGACGGCATACAGCAGCCGAGCTGGGCGCAGCTCCGCAGCTACATTCGAGGCCACGCCGGCAAGCGGACCACCTTCGTGGTGATGCGCGACGGCCACATGCGGCAGGTTCCCATCGCTCTCGGCAAGGCGGCCGAGGGCCGGGACCATCAAATCCTCGCCTACGCGCCGGCGGGCGAGTCGCTCCATGAGCCCACGAGCACACACAACGTGATCGGCTTCCTCGGCGTATCGCCCAAGCCGCAGTACGCGACTCAGGGGCTCTTTGGAGCCGTCGGCAAGGCCGGCTTCCTCACGTGGGACACCACGCGCCGCTCGGTCGCGGGCATCGGAGCCGTGTTCGGCAACGTCTTCGGCGGCGAGTTCGTGAACCAGCTGACGAGCTCGTCTCCCCAGCGCAATCCCAGCGACGGGCCCCTCGGGATCGTGGGGGCCGGCCGCATTGCCGGTGAGAGCGTCGCCACCGGGCAGTACCTCGAGCTGATCGCCCTGATCGTGGGTTTCACCGTCTTCGTGGGACTCATGAACCTGTTGCCGCTGCCGCCCCTCGATGGCGGCCACCTCGCGGTCCTTGCGTGGGAGGGGATCACTGGGCGAAGCGTCGACCTGCGCAAGCTGATTCCGATTGCCGCCGCGGTGATCTCGTTCTTCGTGCTGCTGTTCGTGGCGGTCTTGTACCTGGACCTTGCGCGTCCTGTGAAGCTCCCCTTCTGACCACGAGCCTGCGCCGCAGGGTCTCGTAGACTCAAGCCATGTTCGAACGACGCAAGTCTCGCCAGATACACGTCGGGTCGGTGGCCGTCGGCGGCCACGCTCCGATCTCCATCCAGTCGATGACGATAACCAAGACGGACGACATCCCGGCCACGCTTCAGCAGGTGCACGAGCTCGCCACCCAGGGTGCCGACATCGTCCGGGTGGCGGTGCCGCACGAGGACGACGCGAAGGCTCTGCCGGTCATCGCCCGCGAGGGCGGGGTGCCAATCATCGCCGACATCCACTTCTCCGTGCGCTATGCGCTGATGGCGATCGAGGCTGGAGTGCACGGTCTGCGGATCAACCCCGGGAACATGCGCAACGACGACCACGTCAGGCAGGTGGCCGACGCCGCCCGTCAGGCGGGGATCCCGATTCGCATCGGCGTCAACGCCGGCTCGCTCGACAAGAAGCTCGTACGTAAGCACGGGCGCCCGACGGCCGCTGCGCTCGTTGAGTCGGCGCTCAACGAGATAGCTCTGCTCGAACGGCACGGCTTTACCGACGTCAAGGTGTCGGTGAAGCACCAGAACGTCACCGAGATGATCGTCGCCTACAGAAAGCTGGCGCGGCTCACCGACGTGCCGCTGCACCTCGGCGTAACCGAGGCGGGCACCCCCAAGCAGGGAGTCGTCAAGTCGGCAATCGGCATCGGAACCCTCTTGGCCGAGGGCATCGGAGACACCATTCGGGTGTCACTCACCGCCGACCCGGTCGAAGAGGTCAAGCTCGGCAAGCAGATCCTGCAGACGCTCGGCCTCAAAGAGTCGGGCTTCGATCTCGTAGCGTGCCCGTCTTGCGGGCGCGCGGAGCTGGACGTGTTCGCGCTCGCCAACGAGGTCGAGCAGCGGGTCGAGAAGATGGACCTGCCTCCGATGCAGATTGCGGTAATGGGCTGTGAGGTAAACGGGCCGGGGGAAGCACGCGACGCCGACCTCGGGATCGCGGCGGGGCCGGGGCGTGGCTTGCTCTTTGCGAAGGGCAAGCAGATCGGGTGGATCGACTCGGACCGTCTCGTCGACGCGCTCCTCGAGGAGGCCGAGCGGATGGCAGTCGACATTCGAGCCGCCGGGGGGGACGGCGACGGCGGCGTGGTGGTCACCAAGGGGGCGGGGCGCCGGGCCCTCATGGACATCTCGCTGGGGTCGCCGGCGTCGTCCGGGCACCCGGACGACTAAAGGGGCCTACTTGCGCCCGGCGTTGGGACGCTTGCCGTGATTGGCCTTGTTCTTGCGGCGGTTACGACGTTTGCGTGCTTTCTTGGCCACGTCTTCTCTCTTTCGCGCGGTGAGTCGCGTGCTCGGCCGGCCAGGCTACAGCACAGGGCAGCCCGCCCTCGGGAGGGGGTTCAAAGGGGTTGCCTGTGCTAGAATCGAAAGGCCTCCTGAGCAGGGATTTTGCGCAGGGCGCGCTCCGGCACGACGGTGGTCCGGGGTGACGAGACAGCAGTAGACAAGCAGCGACTCTCCAAGCCCCTCTGAGAGGGGCTTTTGATTGTTGAGGAGGTGACGATGGGCGCGCTGGACGAGGTACGAGCACTCGCGTCGGCGGTGGCCCGGCGTCACTTGCTCGATCTGTGGGACGTGGAGATGGTGGGCCAGCCCGGCCGTCAGGTGGTGCGCGTGTACGTCGAAGGGAGCCGGGGGGTCGATTTGGACACGGTAGCGGCCGTGTCGGAGGAAATCTCACGGGGCCTTGACCTCAAGGACCCGATCCCCGGTCGCTACACGCTCGAGGTGTCGTCTCCGGGGCTCGAAAGGCGTCTCAAAGCGCCCGAGCACTTTGCCGCCTGTGTTGGGCGCCGGGCAGTGGTGAAGACCATCGAGAAGCTGACGGCGAGCCACCGCATCGACGGCGAGATCGTGGCCGCGACGCCGGAGACCGTGACGCTGGCGGCCGGCGGCGAAAAGGTAGAGGTTCCGCTGAAGAGCATCCGGTCGGCGAGGACGATATTCGAATGGAAATAGCGAAGGCGACTGCCCTGATGACGAGAAAGAGGACGCAATGAGAATCCCTCTGGATTCGCTGAGAGATGTCGAGCGCGAACGAGGCGTGGCCTTCGCCACTCTGGTCGAGGCGATGGAGAAGGCGCTTGCGTCCGCCTACCTGAAATCCACGAATGCGGACCCCGCCACGCGGGGGGCGCGCTCGGAGATCGACAACGAAACGGGTGATGTGCTCGTTTTTGCGCAAGACATCGAGGTCGATCCCGCCACCGAGGAGATGACCGTCATCAAGGAGTGGGAGGACACTCCCGCGGACTTCGGACGGATCGCTGCCCAAACCGCCAAGCAGGTCATCCTGCAGCGGCTGCGCGAAGCCGAGCGAGACATCACCTTCGGGGAGTACTCGGGGCGGGAAGGCGACATCGTGACGGGGATCGTGCAGCAGCATGATCACCGCTACACGATCCTCGACCTCGGGAAGACCGAGGCGCTCATGCCTCCGCAAGAGCAGATTCCGCACGAGCGCTACGAGCACGGCGCTCGCCTCAAGGCGTACATCTACGAGGTCAGGCGCTCGGCGCGCGGGCCTCAGATCCTCGTGTCGCGCACCCATCCGAACCTCATCCGGCGGCTGTTCGAGCTCGAGGTGCCCGAGATCCTCGACGGCGTCGTGGAGATCAAGGAGGTGGCGCGCGAGCCGGGCCACCGCTCGAAGATCGCTGTCTTCTCCACCGACCGCAACGTCGACCCCGTGGGCGCGTGCGTAGGCTCCAAGGGATCGCGCGTGCGTATGGTCATGAACGAGCTGCGCGGCGAGAAGATCGACATCATCGAGTGGCGGGAGCTGCCGCCTGAGTTCGTCGCGAAGGCTCTCTCACCGGCAAAGGTGAAGGAAGTCAGGCTTCTCGAGGACGACCAGACCGCTCTCGTGATCGTGCCCGACTACCAGCTGTCACTCGCCATCGGGAAAGAAGGGCAGAACGCACGCCTTGCGGCACGGCTTACCGGGCTGCGCATCGATATCAAGTCCGAGACACAGGCCCGCAAAGAAGTCGACCCGCCCGCGCCGGAGCCTGCTGCCCAAGAGGCGGTTGCCGGCGCGGCGGAAGACTCGCCGGGAGCGCAGTGAGGTCGCAGCGGCGGGAAGGTACGAGAGTGCAAACTAAGATGAAGGGTGGCCCGATGCGCACCTGCAGCGGGTGCCGCCGCAGGAGGCGCCAGGACGAATTGCTTCGGGTGGCCCACCACCCCGACGGATCGATAGCCGCGGATCCCGAGGGGGTGCGGCGCGCCGGTCGCGGATCGTACGTATGCGCGGCCGCCGACTGTGTGCGCCGGGCGCTGACCACCGGGGGGCTGCAGCGAGGGTTGCGCGCGGCGCCGGGCGACATGCCGGTTCGCATCGAGCAGGAGCTGCTGGACAGGATCGAGTGAGGCAAACGATGGCGCCGGCACGGCGCACCAGAGCAGGAGGAGCATGGCGAAGCCGAGAGTTCACGAGGTGGCCAAGGAGCTTGGCCTAACGTCCAAGGAGGTGCTTGCGCACCTCGAGGCGATTGGGCTGTCCGTAAAGAGTCACTCCTCGTCTATCGACGAGGAGGTGGCCGACCGCGTGCGCTCCGAGCTGACCAACGGGGGGGCTCCGCCTTCGGCCCCGGCCCCCGTCCCGGAGCCGGCCCCCGAGCCGCCGGTGACCCCGGCCCCCGCCCCTCAGCCTGAACCGGCGGCCGAGCCGCCGGTGACCCCGGCCCCCGTCAAGGTGCACCGCGGCATTACCGTCAAGGACTTCGCCGCCAAGGTGGATCTGCCCGCCGCGGCCATAGTCAAGAAGCTGATCGGCCTGGGCGAGATGGTGACGGTCACCCAGTCCATGAGCGACGAGGCAATTGTTCTCGTGGCCGAGGACCTGGGCAGGGCCGTGTCGGTGGTCGAGCCCGGCGCCGAGGAAGAAGACGGCGCGGCTGAGGACCTTGACGTCGAGGACGAGGGCGCCGAGCTCGTGGTTCGCCCTCCGGTCGTGACGGTGATGGGCCACGTCGACCACGGCAAGACCGCCATCCTCGATGCAATCCGCAAGACCGACGTCGCCTCGGGTGAAGCCGGGGGCATCACGCAGCACATCGGCGCATACCAGATCCGCAGCAACGACCGTGAGGTGACGTTCATCGACACCCCCGGGCACGAGGCTTTCACCGCAATGCGCGCTCGTGGCGCTCAAGTTACCGACATCGCCGTCCTCGTCGTCGCGGCCGACGACGGCGTCATGCCGCAGACAGTAGAGGCCCTCGACCACGCGAAAGCCGCAGGAGTTCCGATCGTCGTAGCCGTCAACAAGATCGACAGACCCGACGCCGACCCCACCCGCGTCCGCCAGCAGCTCTCCGAACGCGAGCTGATTCCCGAGGAGTGGGGCGGAGACACGATCTTCGTGGATGTCTCCGCGAGGGAGCGCACAAACCTCGACTCGCTGGTCGAGATGATTCTGCTGACTGCGGACGTGCAGCTCGATCTCAAGTCCAATCCCGACGCGCTCGGACGAGGCGTTGTCATCGAGGCGCACCTTGACAAGGGCCGCGGTCCGGTGGCGACGGTGCTCATCAAGCGAGGCTCGCTCTATCAGGGCGATGCCATCCTCGCCGGCCCGGCGTGGGGCCGCGTGCGGGCCATGCTCGACGAGCACGGAAACCAGACCGAGCGGGCGCTTCCGAGCCAGCCGGTGCAGGTACTCGGGTGGCAGTCGGTCCCACAGGCGGGAGGTGAGTTTCGCGCGCTGGAAGACGAGCGCGAAGCGCGCAGCGTGGCCGCGGGCCGCGAGCATCATCGGCGCGAGGCTGAGCTGGTGTCCACGCGCGGAACGTCGCTGCAGACCCTTCTCGCAGCGACGCGCGAGGGCGAGATCCCACAGCTCAATCTGCTCTTGAAGGCAGACACTCAGGGATCACTCGAGGCCCTCGACGGCCAGCTCGCCAAGCTCGATCAGAGCGCTGTGAAGATCACAGTTCTGCGCAAGGGAGCGGGAGGCATATCCGAGAACGACGTCACGCTTGCGCAGGCCTCGGACGCGGTGGTAATCGGGTTCAACGTCGTGCCGGATTCGGGCGCCCGCATCTTCGCCGAGGAGAACGGCGTTGATGTGCGCACCTACCGTGTCATCTACCAGGCGATCGACGACATCGCGCGCGCCGCGCGCGGCATGCTGGGACCGGAGATACGCGAAGTGGCCATAGGGCAGGCTGAGGTGCGCGCAACGTTCCGGGTGCCGCGTGCGGGAACGGTGGCGGGCTGCATGGTGCTCGAGGGCGTCATCAGGCGCAACGCTCCCGTGCGTCTCGTGCGGGATGGAGCCGTGGTTTACGAGAGCACCGTTGGCTCGCTCAAGCGCTTCAAGGATGACCAGCGCGAGGTGGCGGCGGGCTACGAATGCGGCATCGGCATCGACGGCTTCAATGACATCAAGGAAGGCGACATCATTCAAGCCTTCGAGGTGCAAGAGGTGGCGCGCTAGCCGGCGCCATCGCCTGGAATGTTCATCGGCGTCGCTCGCTACGAGCTGTTCATTGCAGAGAGCAGGTCGCTCAAGAACAAGCGCGCACATCTGAGGCCGGTCCTCGATGGCGTCCGCAGCCGTTTCAATGTCGGCATCGCCGAGGTGGGCCTGCAGGAGCTGTGGCAGCGCGCTGCGATCGGCGTGACCTGCACCTCGACGACGGAGTTTCACTGCCGCAAGATGCTGCAGGAAGTCGAGAAGGTCATCGGCCGCGCGGCCGTAAACGGGGCCGAGATCGTGGATCGATACGTACACGTAGTCTCGCTCGAGGACCTGTAGAGGGACGCGAAGGAGGAAGCTCGCAGTCGTGTCGCAGCGTATGCAGAAGGTGCAGAAGCAGGCTCGTCAGGTGCTGGGGGAGTCGATACAGGAGCTCAAGGACCCGCGTGTGGGCTTTGCTACGGTCACGGCCGTGAGGATCACCGCGGACCTGCGCCATGCGCGCGTCCTCGTGTCCGTTCTGGGATCGGATGAGGAGAGGGTTGCGACGATGGCCGGGCTCGCCAGTGCGTCGTCTCATCTGCGCACCGAGCTCGGTCACGCGATGCGTCTCAAGTACACCCCGGAGCTCGCCTTCGAGCTGGACACGTTGACCGATGAGGCCGAGCACGTCGAGTCCCTCCTGAAGCAGCTTCACAAACCCGGGGCGGGCTAGTTGCGCTACGGGCTGAGGGACTGGGATGAGTCGGTGGCGGCTCTGGGAGCGGCCGGCGAGGTGGTGGCGGTGTGTCACTTCAATCCCGACGGGGATGCGCTGGGCTCGCTTCTCGGAATGGGTCTTGCTCTTGACAAGCTGGGCAAGAAGGTCTGGGCGACGTGGGGCGACAAGCAGGTAGCCCTTCCGCCGAGCTATAGGTTCCTGCCCGGCGGCGAGCTGCTCGTCGGCCCGGCGGATGTCCCGGCCTCCAAGCTGCTGCTCGCGCTCGACTGCGGAGCTGCAGACCGGCTCGGTGACCTCGAGCACTTGATTGGCGAGTCCCCGACCGTGATCAACGTCGACCATCACAAGAACAACGACGGTTTCGGGACCCACAACCTCGTGGTGGACACCGCCTCCTCGACTGCGGAGATAGTGACCGGTCTCATCGAGGACCTCGGCGCGGCCCTCGACTCGGACATCGCCACGTGCCTCTACGCGGGTGTCGTGACCGACACCGGACGGTTCCAGTACTCGAACTCGACGCCGGACACACTTCGCCTCTCGGCGGACCTGCTGGCACTCGGGGTGGACGCTCCGGCTATCGCCGTCGAGGTGTTCGAGTCGGCGCCGTTCGCCTACCTGAAGCTTCTCGGGCGCGTGCTCGAGCGAGCGACGCTCCTGCCGGCCGAACGCTTCGTCTATTCCTGGCTCATGCAAGAGGACCTCGCGGCCGCCGGCGTCGGGGCGGAGGAGGCCGACAAGCTCATCGACTCGATTCGCTCCACACGCGACGCGGACGTCGCCGCGATGTTCAAGCAGCAAGCCGATGGGCAGTACCGAGTCAGCCTCCGCTCGAAGGGGCCCGTCAACGTCGGGGCCCTGGCGCGAGAGCGCGGCGGCGGCGGGCACGACCTCGCCGCCGGCTTCACAGCCCCGAGCCTCGACGAGGCCATCGAGGACTTGCGATCGACTCTGGCGTCGAGCCCGCCCACCATCGAGGCGCCCTCATGAGCAGCGCTTCTGACGCGGCGTGGGGTGTGGACGCGAGCGCCGCGTCGGGAAGGGACGGGATCCTGATAGTCGACAAGGCGCCGGGCATGACCTCTCACGACGTAGTCGAGGCAGTGCGGCGGCGCTTCGGGACGCGCAAGGTAGGACACGCGGGAACGCTCGACCCGGACGCGACGGGCCTCTTGATACTCGGCCTTGGGCGCGCTACACGCTTTCTCACCTACACGCAAGATGCCCCCAAACGCTACCGGGCCGTGGGCAAGCTGGGGACGGCGACGAGCACCCAAGACGCGTCGGGCGAGGTGACCGAGCGCCGCCCGGTGACGTGCGGGCAAGACGAGGTGCGCGCGGCGCTCGGACGGTTCCGGGGCCCGATCGATCAGATCCCCCCGATGGTGTCGGCAGTCAAGATAGGTGGCGAACGGCTCTACAAGAAGGCCCGGCGCGGCGAAGAGGTAGAGCGTCCCGTCCGCAGGGTAACGGTGTACGAGCTGTCTGTGACGGCCTGGAGTCCCGGCGAGGAGCCCGAGCTGACGCTCGACATCCTGTGCTCCGGCGGGACCTACGTGCGCACGCTGGTGCACGACCTCGGCACAGCGCTCGGCTGCATGGCTCACCTGGTGTCGCTCAGACGGACCGAGGCGGGGGGCTTCACAGAAGCAGACGCCGCGGCCCTCGAGGATCTCGGGCCAGGCGATCTCCGCCCGCTCGCCACGGTGGCTCACTTGCTGCCGGCGATCGAAGTGGACGAGGCCGGAGCGCGCGCCGTGTCGCACGGCTCGCCCCTCGAGGTAACCGCCCCCGGCGACGCCGGCGCCGCGGTCGCGGTCACCCATGGCGGCAGGCTCCTCGCGGTCTACAGGGTCAAGAAGGGGCGCCTCAAGGCCGAGCGCGTGGTGCCGGAGGAGGTCACGTGACCGCCACGCTCGTTGGGCTAGGTGCGCTGACGCCTCCGCAGGGCGGCGCCGTTGTGACGATCGGCACCTTTGACGGGGTACATCTTGGGCACCGGGCGCTGATCGCCCGGATCATCGGGCACGCCGGCCGTCTCGGCGGCGCGGCGACGGTGGTCACCTGGGACCGCCATCCGGCACAGACCCTCAGGCCCGGCAGCGCCCCGACCCGCATCTGCAGCCAG
>JBBSGD010000053.1:0-11924 GCA_038254435.1 Actinomycetota bacterium | reverse complement strand
GCTTCGGCTTCGACTCGTTGATCGAGTCTCTCGCAGGATTCGTTGTCATCTGGCGTTTTGCGCTCCGGCGCTCGGATTCCGAAGCCGCCGAGCGACGCGCGCAGCAGCTGATCGCCGCGTCCTTCTTCGTGCTTGCCGGCTACATCGCCGTCGAAGCCATCCGCACGTTGCTGGGCGCGGGGCATCCTGAGGCGAGCTGGGTCGGGATCGGACTTGCCGCTGTGACCGCCCCTACTATGCCGCTTCTTGCCGCAGCCAAGCGTCGCCTCGGGCGCAAGCTTGGGTCGCGTGCCACCGAGAGCGAGGGCACGCAGAACATGGTGTGCGCCTACCTCTCTGTCGCACTCTTGGTCGGCCTCGGAGCCAACGCGCTGCTCGGATGGTGGTGGGCAGATCCGGCGACAGCTCTTGGCATCGCGGTCGTTGCTGTTCGTGAAGGGATCGAAGGCTGGCACGGCGAAAGCTGCTGTAACGAGTGCTGATGTGACCCCTTTCACCCAGCGACACAAGCATGGCCATGGCGAGCCCGCAGGTCACTCCCATGCCCTAGCCCCTGATGCCGACCGGCGTCGCCTCGCCCTCGCGCTCGGGCTGATCGTGGTGTTCATGGTGGCCGAGGTCGTCGTTGGCGTGCTCGCCTCGTCGTTGGCGTTGTTGTCCGATGCCGGGCACATGCTCACGGATGCGGGGGCGCTGGGACTCTCGCTAATGGCAATGCGCTGGGCGAGAAGACCTCCGACAGGGGCGATGACGTTTGGGCTCAAGCGCACCGAGATCCTCGCGGCCCAGGTGAACGGAATCACCCTTCTTCTGATCGCGCTCGTGATCACCTTTGAGGCTGTCCGCCGGCTCATCTCGCCGCCACAGGTCGAGGGCGCGGCCGTTCTTGCCGTCGCCCTTGCGGGGATAGCGGTGAACCTTGCCGCGGCCCACCAAGTCTCGAAAGCGAACCGCCAAAGCCTCAACGTCGAGGGGTCCTTCCAGCACATCCTCACCGACCTGTACGCATTCATCGGCACCGCGATCGCCGGAGTGGTCATTCTCACCACGGGCTTCCTAAGAGCCGATGCGATCGCGTCGCTGATCGTCGCGGGGCTCATGTACAGGGCTGGGTGGGCCCTGGTCAAGGCGTCGGGACGTATCTTCCTCGAGACGGCCCCCGAGGGAGTCGAGCCTCAGAAGATCGTGAGCGCCATGCTGTCGCACGACGCGGTGGCCAATGTGCACGACTTTCACTTGTGGGAGGTGACCTCGGGCTTCGCGGCTCTGTCGGCGCACGTTCTCGTGCACCTGCACGACGACTGTCACGCGACCCGCCTCGCGCTCGAGGACCTTCTCCGTCAGAGGTTTGATATCGAGCACACCACGCTTCAGGTCGACCACGACGAGAGCGAGCGCTTGCTGTCTATCGACATAGCCGAGCGTAGCGAGCCTGTGCCGCGGGGTGACTTCTAGCGTTCGTCGTTATCGAGCGTGAAGGGGGCGTAACGTCGGTTCCAGTCATGCGGCGCCTCGTGCCACCGATGAGTAGTGGGTCTGCGCGCGGTCTTACCATCGGAGAGCCACACTAGAACCAATCCAGAAGGGGGACGCGGTGACCGACATCATCCGGACGTCGGGGCTAGTCAAACGTTAC
Organism: Actinomycetota bacterium; assembly: GCA_038254435.1. Lineage (GTDB taxonomy): Bacteria > Actinomycetota > CADDZG01 > CADDZG01 > WHSQ01 > JBBSGD01. The sequence goes on along the minus strand of JBBSGD010000053.1, from coordinate 10,288 downwards.
GGCAAGGTGACAGCGCTCGACGGACTCGACCTCGCCGTCCCAAAGGGAACGGTGCTCGGGCTGCTCGGACCAAACGGAGCCGGCAAGACCACGGCCGTTCGTATCCTGACCACGCTGTTGGAGCCGGACGGTGGGGCAGCCGAGGTGGCGGGCCTGGACGTCGTCGCCGAACCCGACAAGGTGCGGGAGCGCATCGGTCTGTCCGGACAGACCGCGGCCGTCGACGAACATCTGACGGGCTACGAGAACCTCGAGATGGTGGGCTGTCTGTACCACTTGGGCCGAGAGAAGTCTCGTGCTCGCGCGCGCGAGCTACTGGAACGGTTCGAACTTTCGGATGCGGGCGCTCGGCCGGCAAAGACTTACTCGGGGGGCATGCGCCGTCGCCTCGACCTTGCCGCGGCGCTCGTAGCAGAGCCAGACGTCCTGTTCCTCGACGAGCCGGCCATGACGACGATCTTCTCGTAGTCGTCGTCAATGTGGCGTCCCGAGGTGAGGTTTATAGGTGAGATCTGAAACGATCGGGGAGGTATTACGTGGAGAATAGCAAGCTGCATCATGTGCCCGGCGGATCGGGGACGAGCACTACCGGCCAGACGCCGGGCATGCACAGGGTTGCAGCCATCTCGGCGCAGACCGTTGGTGCGCAAGCCATCTTCATGGGGCAGACGCACGTCGCGCCGGGGATTTCCTCAGGTCCTCACCATCACGGTCATTCAGAGACGGGCATCTACGTCGTCTCTGGGCGGCCCAGGTTCGTCTACAAGGATGAGGAGGGGGAGGAGGAGAGGATCGAAACCTCACCCGGCGACTATGTGTTCGTGCCGCCCTACATGGCTCATATCGAAGAGAACCCTTCCCAACACGAGGAAGCAGTGGTCGTGGTGGCTCGTAGCACACAGGAGGCTGTAGTCGAGAACCTCGACAGTCTCTGAGCTGCTTATCCAGGAGGATGGTGACGCGCCCACTCTCTTAACTGTTTGAGTAGGTGGGGCACGTCCTTGCGAAGCGTTTCCCACAGGGCGTCGTAGTCGATGCGGTGGTAGATGTGATCGACAAGAATCCGGATATCGCGGATGTCCTCCCACGGCACGTCGGGGATCGAATCCTTGACCTCCTCGGGCAGTCGATTGGCCGCGTCGGCGATGCGTCCTATCACCGCCTCTCCCGCCAATCTGAGCAAGATGTCGTTGTCCCAGGCAGTCCTCCCGCGGTCGATCAGTTCAGCCGCGGCCCTGCCTGCATGTTCCAAGTCCTCAATGACGGCATCCAAAGGCCGGCGCCTCTTCTGGGGCGCCATCAAACAGGAATCGCCTCACTGAGAACGGCGGCGTCTGTGTCGAGTAACCCACCAGAGGTCACGACATCGACCTCCACACCCAGCAACTCGGTCAGGGCACGGCGGAGTCGTACTTGTTCAAGCAGAGAACATCCCGGGTCCATGTCGACGAGCAAATCCACGTCCGACCCCGGACGCTCCTCGCCCCGCGCCACCGAGCCAAAGACGCGGACATTCGTCGCGCCGTTGCTGGCTGCTACTTGAGCGATCTCGTTACTGCGATCGCGGAGAAGTTGGAGGAGAACCGGGCTGCGGTGACCCCTCGGCGGCAGTGGCAGCGTTCCGATCCTGACCCCAGCCGCGCGAAGAACCCGGTCCAGAGTGTCGGCCGTGGGAATCTTGCTGGCCAACTCGTATGCGGCGACGGCGGACTGCGATGTGCGGGATCGACGGGCAAGCTCCTGCTGAGTCAGCCCGGCGGCTTGTCGAGCTTCCCTTATGAGTCTTGCTGCCACGCTCATATAACTCCGAGTATATCCGAAGGGATATAGAAGCAAAGGTTCGAACAGACCAGCAAAGCCGATCGAGGAATGAAGAGGCACCTAATCGCGAAGGTTCAAAGGGCAGATCGGTTTCCAACACACGCTCTCGCCGGCCGAGTAGCCTCGTGTGACCGTGCTTTCGCAGAAGACTGCACGAACAGGATGTGGCATGGCCACCACAGAGAGGTGAGAGTTGAGATGAGCGAAACGACCCACCCGTGCATTTTCCCGACGCTTCGCTACAAAGACGCCTCGGCTGCGCTCGAGTGGCTTGTTCGAGTGTTCGGCTTCGAGGAGAAGGCCGTCTATCACGGCAAGGACGGGGCGATCCAGCACGCCGAGCTGCGGCTCGGCACGGGCATGATCATGTTCGGCCAGCACGGGGACGCCGGCTGGATGGGGGGCAAGGCGCCCGACCCGCTTGCTTCCCCCCAGGGCATCTACGTCGTCGTTGACGACCCGGACGCGCACTACGATCGGGCGGCGGCCGGCGGGGCGCAGATCGTAAGGGAGCTGACCGATCAGGACTACGGATCGCGTGAGTACAGTGCGCGCGACCTGGAGGGCAACCTCTGGTCCTTCGGCACGTACGACCCCTACGCGAGCGAGTAGGCGGGTTCCCGGCTGCGTGAGAGCCAAGCTCATCTGTCGCGGCAGCAAGCCCGCCGGCCTGCGGGTCATGGGGCAACGGCTATGCGCTCCGAAGCCGCGCTCGATCGATCTGCCGGTACGTTCTTCGCGAGCTTCGACGGCGTGGACCACTCCGCGCGAGGGAGCTGGAGGATCGGTCGGTCCTCGCGTGGCGAACGGGCGGCTGGAACGTCGGGACTGAGTCAAGCTGGGCAAGGAACGCGCCCAGATGCTCGACAGACTGTGGTTCAAGGGCGAGGTCATGATCGTCGGGCGCGATGGACAACAGCGGATCTGGGATTTGGCGGACCGCGGCCTGCCCCTCGCGGAGCCGCGGCGGATGCCGCGCGAGATCGCGAGACGGATCCTGGAGCGTCAGCTCCGTGCGCGCGGCGTCGCGAGGTAAATCAGTTCGGGTTTGCGACGGCCGACCTCCTGGATGGGAAGGCATGCTCAAGGAGCTCGTGCGGGAGGGAATTGCGGTGCCGGCCGAGATCGAGGGACTCCGCGGCGAGTGGTTCGTGCACCGCGACCTGCTGGACAGATCCTTCCGTCCCAGGACGGTGCTGCTCTCGCCGTTCGACGACCTGATCGCGGATCGCGCCCACGTCGAGCAGCTCTTCGGGTTCCGCTTCCGCCTCGAGATCTATGTGCCGAAGGCGAAACGAGAGTTTGGATACTTCGTGCTGCCAATTCTTCGCGGCGATCGACTAATCGGGCGGATCGACCCGCTGTTCGACCGACAGGCGGGTGTCTTGCGCGTGCATTCGGTGTACGCGAAAGCCGATGCCGAGGCAGCCGATGGCAGGGCGTGTGAGCTCAGCTCAGCCTCGGACGACCAACGCAGCCCACGGTAACTACCCAGAAATCTGGGATGGCAACGACTCTTGCGGACTGCGAGTCTGACGTCTTGGCTCGTCGGAGGAAGGAGAAGGCGTGTTTGTCAGGACATCCACCTGGTCCGGTACCCATGAGCAGCTCGAGGCGTGGGTGAGGGCCGTCCAGGAAAAAGTCAAGCCGTTTGTTCAACAGCGACCGGGCAACAGGGGCGCCTATTTCCTGATCGATCGAGAAGGAGGCAAGGCCCTCACGTTCACGATGTGGGAGAGCGAAGAGGCCGCACTCGCAACGGACCAGGCGGCGGAGCAGAGCCGGGCCAGCACCATCGCTGCAACTGGGGTCACGATGGTTTCCAAGGATCGCTATGAGGTGGCGGAGAGCATCTTGATGATGGAAGCCCTTTCGGACCCGGGGCCAGAGGCTGGATAATGGCGGGACGTGGCGAGTCGACTGCCTGCCGAGCGCGGGCTAAAGGAGTTTGTCCGCCTCGGTCACCGGGGCCTCGATCGGACCGTCCTTTTCGAGGAGGCAGCCGATCTGCTGAGGAAGATCGTCCCCTTCGATGGAGCCTGCTGGCACACGCTTGACCCTGCGACGCTTCTCATCACAAGCCACGTGACGGATCTGGATGGCAGTGGATTTCCTTTCATCTGCCGGAACGAATACCTGCAGGCAGACGTCAACAAGTTCTCCGTGCTCGGCCGCCTCGCGTCGCCGGTTGGCGTTCTCAGCGACGCGGCCTGTGGCGAGCCGCTCTCTAGTACTCGTTACCGAGAGATCTTCAACCGCAGAGGCTGGTCGGCGGAGATGCGGGGAGTATTTCGCCTGGGGTCGACAAGTTGGGGCGCTGTGATGCTCCTTCGCTCACAAGGTCGATTGGACTTCAATGGACGCGAAGCGGCATTTCTGGCAACGATCTCGAAGGTCTTGGCACACGGTATCCGAACGTCCCTTCTGCACTCCCCTCAGCTCAATGACATGACGCAACATGCACCGGGGCTCATCCTTCTCGGTCCGCGAGACGAGATCGAAGCGACAACACCCCCCACCGGGCGCTGGCTCGAAGAGTTGTGTGCGTTGGACTCTCCCCGGGGTCATCTCCCCGCTGCGGTCAAGTCGGTAGCTGCCCGAGCTCGCACAGCCGGGGGAAGGCGCGATGGCGAGCTGCGGCCTGCAATCGCTCGAGTCCAAACCCCTTCGGGTCAGTGGCTATTGCTGCATGGCTCCAGGCTGGAGCCTGCTTCGGACGAGCGCATCGCAGTTGTGATCGAGGTAGCCGGGCCCGCGGAGATTGCACCCGTCATTGCCGCGGCATATGACCTGTCGAATCGGGAGCGGGCAGTGATTCAGAGGATCCTGCAGGGATTCTCGACAAACGAAATCGCCCACGAACTCTGTCTTTCCCCTTACACGGTGCAGGACCACCTCAAAATGATCTTCGACAAGGTGGGCGTAAGGAGTCGCCGTGAGCTTGTCGGCCAGGTCTTCTATCAGCACTTCCAGCCCCGGTTGGAGGCGGCTATAGGCCCGGGGCAAGATGGTTGGTTCTCATCGTGAGCGCAAGCTGTGCGGTTCACTGCGGCGACTTCTGCACGCTCGTCAATCCGTAGACGAGTGCCCATCGACTAGGCGCCGAGCTGCCGCTGCTAACAGTCGACGGCCGCCCGCAGAGCTCCACACGCTTCCACCATCCGAGCTGGGCCAAGGGTGCACACGCGAGTGACAAGATGCGCCGTCCGGACGACGCGCAGGTTGTCGAGACTGGCTGCACACTCCGTCGGCATGCCGTCTGCAGGTCCCAGCGGTAGCTCGGTAGGGATTCTGCGTACGGTGCGAGTGACCGGCGCAGCGAGCACGGTACTGAGGACCGGTATCGCGGCGTCGCGCGTCATCACGAGAAATGGTCGGCGTCCAATGTCCGGCAGCTCACCCCACCAGACTTCCCCCCTTCGGGGGACGGTCACCAAGGCTCTTCCGCGATCGCGTGACGCAGCGACGCAAGCCCGTCCTCTTCCTCGAGCCGGGTCGGGGGGATTCGCGTGTAGCCGTCGATGATTGATTGATCCAGCTCGCGCCGACGCTCCGTCTGTGCGATTGCCTCGATGCCCGCTCGAACCGCGGCCGCGCGGCTCTGGTAGGCGCCGCTACGCACAAGATTGTCCAATTTGACCAGGAGGTCCTGAGGGAGCCTCACGGCGATCTGTTCACTGCCCATGCAATCACCATACCATATTGGTATGCATAAGGCTAAGTAGCCCCGCCTCTCCACAAACATGAGTTCGAAGAAGGTCGCTCTTATTGCTTTAGTTGATGCTGGCGCCTGTTTCTCCTCGGAGTCGGTCGGCTATGTCAGGAATTGGTGTAAAGACGAACTGGCGGCCAACTCGTCGAGAGGTGAGCAGCCCTCGATGGACCAAGGTGAGCAGGTCCGTACGCGCTGTTCGGTGGCTTGCGTTGTGGCCCAACGAGTGGGATCGAAACGTGTATCTCTGGGCGGGACTCCGAATCGCGTTGCTTAGGAGCGCGAGCTGACGATAGTTGTACTCATCGATGCCCCGAATCAACGACTCAACCTCGCGCACCTCACGCATCTTGCGTTGTAGGTATTCATGAGTTTCATCGTCGCCCCGACGCCGCCATTCGACTCCGCGACCGGGACCCAGCACCCGGACGAGATCTGGGATGAGGCCGCCCGGCATTACGACGAGCCGGCGCGTGCGGCCCCGATCATCGCCATCGCCACGATCAGCGTTTGGAGCCGCCTAAACGTCGCCACCAGGCAAGTGACGGGGCGCGCCCTCAATGATCTCCTCGACAATCGACCATGTCGTCTTCGAAAGATCGGCCAGATTCTCGTTGTCTGCACTCGCCTCCAAGCCTTCCAGTGACGCCCAGGACGCTTCCAGAGTTTCTCGATCGGCGAAGTAGAACTCGATCACGGCGTCCCAGGCAGGTGGTTCGCGCGACGGATCCGGTTTTGGGAAGTTGCGAACGTACCTGCGAAGCCCCGGCAGTTTCGAGGCAAGGGGTGCGTGCACTTCGGCGAAATAGCTCTGGAAGGTCTCAGAGCTCAAGTCCTGCCGCCGCTTCATTACGACGATGAACTTAATCATGAGTAGTTCCCTCGGTCGAGGTTCTCGTGCTGGACGAACAGTCTAAGTAGTGACTGAGCGTCCGAAGACGACACCTGCGTGCGCGAGCTCGCGGGCCGCGGTTGTTGCGGGCGCGCTAACGAGAGGGTTGCTGTGTCGCGAGGTCCTCGAGCGCGGAGCGCAGCAGCGTTCGCGCTGACCGGCGCATCGTCGCGACCGCCTCCGCGCGAGAGAGCTTGCCGATGTCGGTTAGCCACACGAGGGCCTCGATCCCAATCGCGACGCGGATCGCCAGCACTAGCCGCCGGTGTTCGGGCTCGGGCATGTGGTCCCGCAAGGGGGCAAGAGCGTCCTCGATCCAGCGGATGCCGCGCCCCTGTCGGAGCGGCAGGGGGTCGCCACTCATGACACCGGGCTCCAGCGCGAGGCGAAGGGTTGCGCGCAGCGCCGGTTCGTGGTCGAGGACCTGCCGCGTGAAGTTCTCGGTGACCACCTCGAGGCGTGCAGCCGCGCCCGAGGGAGGGTCGGTGCCCAGCAGGGAGGGCGCATCTAGTTCCGGGTAGGCAGCGAGCAGGAGCGCGCCCTGGTTCGGGAAGTACCGATAGGCGGTGGTGCGGGCGATGGCCGCCCGCTCGGCGGCCTGCTCGACGCTCGGCGTCACCCCGTCGGCCAGCAAGGCGCGGGCGGCCTCGACCAGGGCGCCGCGGGTGCGCGCCTTCTGCTGCGTTCTTCCCCGCAGCTCATACGGGATTGACATGCTCATCATGGTACCGTAATCTCATGGGACTGCAATCCCATCTTCGAGAAAGGGAGGGACATGACGGCCACTGCGGTTATCCGTGCCGAAGGGGAGGGCGAGCGCCTCTGGTTCTATGGCGGGGGCGTGCTCACCGTCAAGGCGAGCGCCGCCGAGACGGGAGGCTCGCTCTTCATGTTTGAAGACACCATGGCGCAGGGCAAGACGACGCCCTTGCACCTCCACCCAGACGAAGAAGAGGCCATCTATGTGCTCGAGGGCGAGCTGTTGGTGCACGCCGACGGCGAGAACAACCGCGTCGGCGCCGGCGGCCTCTGCGTGGTGCCGAGAGGAGTGCCCCACGCTCTTCTCGTGACCTCGGAGATCGCCCGAGCGCTCTCGATCGTGGCTCCGGGCAGAGCCGAGGCCTTCTTTCGAGGGGCGAGCGAGCCGGCGACTGCAGATACCGACGCCTCCGGACCGGTCGACTTCAACAGGCTCCGGCTGTCGGCCGAGCGCAACGGCGGCATCGAGATCCTCGGTCCGCCCCCGTTCGACATGTCCTAGACCGACGCCCTCGCGACCGGGACCTGGTCGCTGACTGGAGGGTTCTCGGCTTGCTGCTGGATAGACCAGCGCTCGGCAGACGGGCAGGCAATGAGGAATCTTCTTCGAAACCCCGAAGCCTTCGAGGTGTGGCTTGACATCAATGGCGACGAGTTGGATGGGTGTGGATCAAGTTGGCCAAGAAGGGCAGGAGGATCGTCCCGCCGGACTTGAGACGAGCGATCGAGGTCGCGCCGTGCTTCGGATGGGTCGATGGACGACGACTTGGTGAAGGCACTCAACGAAGCAGCTCTCAGCGATGCGTTTTCTGCGCTCGACTCGCGCAACCGATACGCCATCCTTCATTGGGTCCAAACGGCGAAGCGGCCCGATGCGCGTGCTCGTCGAATCGCGAAACATGTCTCGATGCGTGCCGCCGGGCAGAAGCCCATCCATAAGAAGCTGAACCGTTTTCGGCTGTCATTAGTCATCACGGAATCGCATCGAGTCGCGCGTTCGCTCCGGATGAGGTCAATAAGGGCCGCGCCGCCGCCGTCGATCGGGCTGGTGCACATCTATGTCGTCGTGTAGAGAAAGTATCCTCAGGTCGGCTCTGTTGACGTTTACAGATTAGAGTTTTCGATTGCCTCGCTTGCCCAGTTGACGAATCGGTCGGCTCTCTTCACCGCATCAGAGGCTTCTCTGGCGCTGGCCTGTCTCGATTCTTTGCTTCCGAGCATTCAGAAGAGGGCTAAGGTGATTGCCGAACCGCCGCCGGGTAGCCTCCGAGAGATCGTCGAGCGCCCTCTCGACTTCACTCGAATCAGCGCGTGCTGAAAGGACGGCGAGATCGATATCGCTGGTTGAGTGGACTCCCCTCCACGACGCTCCCGAAGAGAGTCGCCCGTTCCACCTTGTCGGTGCGGGCAAGCAGTCCGTCCCACAGGAAGGACGCAAGTTCTTGCCTGATGCTGGCTTTAGCTTGGAAGAGTTCCGCAATCTGTTTCGCGAAGAAGTGATTGCGGTTCAGCTCGTAGGCGTCGCCGGCCGGGCTCCTGCCGGCTGTAACCAGTCCCGTTTCCACCAGAATTGCCAACGCTCTTAGGGGCAGTGGGATGGGTTACTCGTGCGCGTCTGGCGATTTCGCGGCCGCTCGTCGGAAGACCTTCAGACAGGCGGTAGAGGGCCCGCAGGACCCGGATATGGCTGCGGTTGAGAAAGAAGTCATCAAGCGGTGAGTCAAAGTGCATGGGACCTTCTTTTCCAGCCGGAAAGAATGATTACCACGTGGAACGCAATCTTTCCAGAGAGTTACCTGGCCATGGGACTGACACAGCGATCTTCGCGTGAGCTAGGGACCCGGACGTGACTAATGGGCCTGCATCGAAGGTGACTTCTCAGCCAACCGGAGGGTGAGCACCGCCAACGGCAGGGCTTCGAAGCTCTACGTCTCGTCGAGCATGCCAAGACAATCGCTCAACTCGGCGCCCGCGATCGCGAGATCACGCGCGAGCTCGCCACCCTCATCAAGGTCAGTGGCTCCATGATGAGGCGGCGGCCTGCAGGCCGCCGCCGATCAGCGCACGACGCGATAGGTGATATGCGTCGCGAACGGTGACTGGAGCAGACGCAGATGCTCGAGGCTCACCGTCTCGTCGAAGTCGTCGAACAGACGCTTCCCGCCGCCGAGCACGACCGGCGCGATCGAGATCGACAGCTCTTCCACATGTCCGGCGCGCAGCGCCCGGCGGATGACGTCCGCCCCGCCCATGACGAACACGTCCTTGCTGCCCGCCGCCTCACGCGCGCGGGCGATCGCCTCGTCCAGCCCGTTCACGAACGTGAATCCGGCGTCTGCGGGAGCGTCCTCCGGCCGGTGCGTCACGAAGAAGAACGGAGTGCCGAACGGATTGTGGCCGCCCCACGCCCCCGCTGCCCCGTAAGTGTTGCGGCCGCCGACGACGCCGACGCGAGCCATTGCCCCGTCGAGGACCTCCTTGCCTGCGCCCGTCGCCTCGCCTCTCGCCTCCTCGTCGTAGCTTCACGGGCCGCCGAAGACCCAGTAGTGCAATCGCTCTCCGCCAACGCCCAGACCGCGGCCCGGCCCGTCGTTCGGCCCGGTGATGTACCCGTCCAGCGAGGTCGTGATTCCTGCGGTCACCTTCGTCATCGGTCTTTCCTCCTTGGTCGTCACCATCATCAGTCAGGACCGATGCGCCCGGCGAAACTCATCTGCGCTGGTGTCAGGCTCGTGCTTTCGCTGCCAGCTCGGCGTCGCCCGCCAGGCCGGCAAGCGCCCCGACATGAGGACGAGGACTGTCTTGAAACGAATCAAGGCGCTTGAGAGATCAATCAGTCAGTTCGAGGACCGCCAGGCTTGTCTAATCCGGACGTTGGAGACGAACGATGACCCTGATGGGACGGTGTTCCGTCAGATCAGGGAGCGCATGCAGGAGGGCTTGAAACGGAACGGGCTCGCCAAGGAGGGTTGCGTCAGACCTTGCGTCCGGAACTGAGCTCGGAAATCCACTCACATCGAGACCTTCCCTGACACCCTCCTCGACATGGGTTATGAACCCAGAGAGGAGGTCGGGTGAAGGACCGCGAGCACCGAAAGAAGAGG
>JBBSGD010000052.1:0-12071 GCA_038254435.1 Actinomycetota bacterium | reverse complement strand
CGTCTTCGCGATCCTCGGCTACGACCCGCACAAGCACCACACCGGGCGCGGTCCCCTTGAAGCCACCGGGGCAGGCGTCGAAGTCAAGGACGGTGACCTCGCCTACAGGGTGAACTTCGCAACCGTCGAGGCCGACGGCGACGGATGGGTGATCACCGACCGCCGGGTGGGGCGCGACCTTTCTTCCGAGGAAGCGAAGGCGCTGGCGAAAGAGGTGCAGGACCAGGTGTCCATCGTCGGTGCCGGGTTCGACTTTCGTGCGACCGTCGGGCACCGCGGAGTGCTCGTCCTGCGTGCGACTGAGGGACGGTTGTCGGCCGAGGTAGCCAACTCGGACCCGGCCTACGGACGGCAGGGCGCGCTTGGAGTGGCCAAGGAGACCTTCGACAACAGGGTAGTCACGGTCGCTCCGGTAAAGGGCCGCGAGTCGGACGCAGACGCTCGGCGTGCTTCGGACTTGACCAACGAATGGCTGCGCGCCGCCTACGAGGTGCTCGAGCCATCCGAGGTCAACGCCAAGCGACGCGCCGCGGGCAAGCTGCCGGGCAACTTCGTACTTACGCGCGACGGTGGCGATCATCTTCCCGAGCTCGTCTCGTTCAAGGACAAATTCGGGCCGGCCATGGGGTGCTTCGTGGAGATGCCGGTGGAGATGGGCATCGCCAAGCTCATGGGTATGGGCGAGGTCGAGGCGCCGACCGGAATCGCCGAGGAGCAGCAGTACGAGGCGTGGGCCAAGCTGGCAATGGAGGCAATCGAGGGCTACGACGGCCTCTACATACACATCAAGGGCCCCGATGTCCCGGCGCACGATGGGGACTTCGAGGCGAAGCTTGCGAACATCGAGAAGATCGACGCCATCTTCTTCGCGATGCTTCTCGACTCGCTCGACCTGCGGTCCTCGGTCGTGGCGGTCACCGCCGACCACTCGACGAGCTGTGTCCGCAAGGCCCACACCGACGGTCCGGTCCCGCTGCTCGTAGCCGGGGGCAATGTGTCGGCCGATGCCGTGCAGACTTATGGGGAGGCGGCCTCCCGCCGAGGCGCCATCGGCCACATCCTGGGCCCCGCCATCATGCCGGGCCTGATGGAGGCGGTGCGCCTGTAGGGGCGTGGCCGAATTTCGCCGGTCGTGGGTCGCTTCCCGGTCATGCTGTCACACGTTCGCTCGCCTGCTCCGGCCTCGGCCAGGGACCTCACTGGTCATCGTAACGGGGGCATACTGGAGCAGGATGAGCGACACGGAAACCAAGGTTGCGCATGACTGACCAGGGCACGACATCTCGTTTAAGGAAGAGAAGGATTCCGTGAGGGCTCGAGCCCGCCCTGCTGTCTGGTGGATGATGCTTGGAATCGCCCTGATGATCGTCGGCGGCAGGACCTATGCGGTGTTGTGGTCGCCTTCTGGAGCCGCCCCGAGAAGTGAGCCCGTCTCAACGAACATCTTTGATATGGGCCCTGGGCCTTGTCCTGAGAGGCAGAGTTGGACGCTGGCGCAAGCTCGGGCGAACCTCCCCTACAAGGTGCTAACTCCTCACGACCCGCTGGCCGATCAGTCGAACATGCAGGGAGTATGGAGTTGCGGTGGGACCGAGATCGCCATGACCTTCTCCTCAGGAATCAAGGCCTACCTCGACGTCAATGGGATCAAGGATCCGGCGGTTGCTTGGGCGGGACTGGCAGCGCAGGACCCCGACTACACGTTTGTCGGTACCGCCGGGGGCCAGCCCGCGGCATTGATAGATCCGCTGAAGGATCCCCGCTGGAACAGCAAACGGATCGGTAACCGTGGTCGATGACGGCTTGTGGATCGTCGTTGAGGGCAACGGCAAGGCTTCGATCTCTGACTTGACGCGAGTCACGAACTCCCTTTCCGCCAACGGTTGACCGAGGCATCAACTGGGGCGGGCATCCCGTCCGGCAGGTGGGTTCCTTCGCCGCTTGGTGGCTGCCCGTCTCGTTTAGGCCTGATTCCCAACACTGGCTCCGGGGAGGGCGTCGCCGCCCCGCAGGAGGCGGCCGGTTCGCTCAATTTCCCCGGTCGGATACCCTGAAGCCGGTTGTCCATACGTTGTCCATACATTCAGATCGCTCGAAAACCGAGGTGTTTATGTGACTCCCGTCCTCATCGTGATCCACGTGATCGCGTCGCTGTTCCTCATACTGCTCATCCTCCTGCATGCCGGACGAGGCGGTGGAGTGTCCGAGATGTTCGGAGGGGGCATGCAGAGCCAGGCCATGGGCTCGACGGTCATGGAGAAGAACCTCGACCGTCTCACCGTCATCACCGCCGTCGTCTTCACCGGCACCACGATCACCCTCGCATTCCGCCTCACTCCGTAAGGTCCGGGGCAATCGTCAGGATCTTCAAGGGATCGCTGATCCTCCAAGGCGGGATCGTGCCGAAGGGCATGGGCGGGTTCGATGCCGCCGGCATCTCTCTCGACGATAGGTAGACGCGTGGGCCGAGCCGCCGCCGCCGTAATGGCACTAGTTTTCGCAGCCTCTTGTACCGGCGCAGACTCGACTCGGCCGGGCGCAGACTCGACTCGGCCGGGCGCAGCGGTGCAGCCCGCGCCGACGCCGCATTATGGCGGGAGCGTAACGTTCGGCCTCCTGGGGGCACCGACGACCCTGGACCCCTACTCGCGCCGAGCCGACTACCTGACCTATGCGGTCGTGACCCCCCTCTATCCGTCGCTGTTTCGCTTCCGGCCCAGCGGGTCGGCGCAGCCCTATCTTGCGGCGCGCTTGAAAGGGGAGGCAGGAGGCGTGCGCGTGGTCCTTCGCAAGGCCCGGTGGAGCAACGGAGCTGCCATCACTGCGCGCGACGTCGCGGCCAGCATCGCCCGAGCTAGGAAGCCGTCCGGCTTCGCAGCGGTAACGCGCGTGAGCGTTGTGGGCAAACGAGTTGTCGCGCTGCGGGGCAACAGCGAGAACTGGCCGCGGACCCTTGCTACCGCCGCATTCGTGCTTCCCGGCGGGAAGGCAGGGGGCCGCGTGTCGGGCGGGCCGTACAAGCTATCGTCGGTGATGCGTGGCCGGGGACTCGACTACGTTCGCAATAGAAGCTGGTTTGGCTCCAGGGCTTATCTCCACAAGGTGCGTGTGCGCTTCGTCGCCGACCTCGAACCTATGCTGCTGCTTCTTCAAAGGGGAAGGCTCGATGCCGCCGCGCCCCCGTACTCCGTCAACCTTCTGCAGCGGCTCCGCGAACGAGGTTTGTCGGCGTCCTCGCTTCTCGGATGGGAGTCGATCGCCCTAGATTTGGGCGGAGCCGGCCCCCGGGTGCGGCGGGCTGTGACCCGCAACGTCGATCGACTGTCGATGGTCACCCAGCTGGTGGGATCGGGCGGCCGGCTGTCCAACACCCTCTACCCCGCGCCAGGCCCGGGCGGCGCGCGCGGCCCGTGGGCACACGCCCATCCGGGAGGCTCTTCGCCGCACGGAACTATCACGCTGGCGGCCGAGAACGGCGACGAGCTGGGCACGCTTCTCCAGCAGGCCGTGCGTATCGACCTCATGAGCAACGGATTCAGCGTGGACTCCCTGGGCCTGGATCCGAGCTACTACCGGTCGCCCACTCGCGAGTCCCTGGCGGACGTGGCGGTGGTGCGGCGCGTGACGGCGCCCGGTGTGGGTAGCAGGCGCGCCGGCTATGACTCCAAGGCGTGGCTGCCGCTCGCCCAGGTCGACTCAGTGGTCGCGTTCCGGCCCGGCCTTTCGGGCCTGAGCCCCAATCCCACATATGAGGGTCCTCTGTGGAACATGCAGGCCTGGTTCAGGAGCTCCGGCGCCAAACGATGACTCTCGCGGGCCGGAAGGGCCCCCCGGTATACTGGCCTCCGTCCCGTCACCGGAGCTCGGAAGCTCCGAGGCGTTCATTGTCGGAGTGGCGGAATAGGCAGACGCGCTAGGTTGAGGGCCTAGTCCACTTAAACAGTGGGTGGGGGTTCAAGTCCCCCCTCCGACACAATGAAAGTCCTGGTCAGGGGGCCGCTCCGTCAGAAACTCGTGCGAGCGGGATAACGTCTGGTCCCTGCTTGGTCCCCATTTGGTCCCCGTTAGCCTTCGCTTGCGCCCTCGAGCGCGCCGCGTCGAGGCGGTCAGTTAGCTTGTCGTCGAGGCTCGGCATGAGATGGCCGTAGCGGTCGAGAGTGGTCGTAATTGAGGAGTGCCCGAGACGGGCCTGTATCTCTTTGGGGTGAGCACCCTCGGCAATGAGAAGGCCAGCGCACGTGTGCCGCAGATCATGGAAGCGCAGGGGAGCGAGTCCCGCGCTTCTGATGGCCGGGAGCCACACGCTCCCTCGGAAGGCTCCACGTCGAAGCGGTAACCCTCGCTTGGTGACGAACACGAAGTCGCTGGCAGGAGCCTCGCCTAGATAGGTGGCCAGTTCGTCAGCCAGGAATCGGGGGACCGAGAGTGAGCGCCGGCTTGTCTTGGTCTTGGTGTCCGCCACATAACGGACCCTCCCGCCGATGTCCTCGAGCGTCCCCACGACTTGGACACGCCGGCGCAGGAGGTCGAGGTTCTTTCGCTTGAGCCCGGCGAACTCTCCCCATCTACACCCCAAGTAGACCGCGCTCAGCACGAGAGCCCGGTAGTGAGCATCGACTGAGTCCGCCAGGCTCTCGACCTCTTCGGCCGTTAGGAAACGCTGCTCCTGCCGGGGTGTGCGAGGCAGGTTGATCCCACGGCAGGGGCTCTCGACGATGAGGCGCGCATCCACGGCGGCCCGCATGGTGGCCGCCATCAGTCTGTAGCACTCTCTGACAGTCTTGGGAGCGAGCCCCTTGGCCGCGAGGCCGTTCACCCACTCCTGTACCTCGAGGGGCCTTATGCGAGCCAGTGGTGTCCCCCCGAAGCCTGGTGCGACGTGATTCCGCATGTAGCTGGTATCAGTGGCGCGCGTGGAGGGTCGGAGGTCGTGCTTGCTATCGAGGCGGGTCTGCGCCCACTTATCGAAGGCTGTCTGACCCAGCCGAGGGTCGAGCCACTGCTGACGGTCCTTGTCAACCTCAGTCGCTCGCTGAAACCTCTTCGCGTCCGTTAGGCGGTCGAAGCTCTGAGCGCGCCTCTTCCCATCACTCCCGTAGTAGCGAACCTGATAGCGGCTGCGGTACTCCCGGATACCGGGTGGCAGTTGCTTGTGCTCGGTCACTTGCTCCCTCCCTCGCGTCGCCGGCGCTTACGTATCTCGAAAGCGGCTTGAGCGGAGACCCTGCGCACGGCGCCCGTGTTCTCGAGGTTGGCGAGCAGTTCCGCCTCCACCTCGTCGCGGGCGACGTAGACATCGCCCGGCGTGAGCTTGATAGCTGTCTCGGCGCCCCAGGGGTGATGCTGCGAGACGATGCTGGTGGGGGTCTGGACGAGGTAGGACGGCCCTGGGAAACGAGTGCGCTTGCCGAGAACCTCTAGCCGCGCGAGCCGGAACGACTCCGCAGGGTGCCCCTTCTTCGAGCGCCAGCGTCGCGCCCAAGGACGCTGGCACTTTGCGAACAGGTAATCGATGGCCTGTCGGTGGGGTCGCGGCGACGGTTCTTTCTGCCACGGCCACTCAGCCCACAGATTTCTCCATGTTTGGGCCGGCACCGTTGTCGAGCCGAACTTCACTTCTGAGTAGGCGCTCATCGAGCCCGGTCCGATGAGCAGCGCAATGGGCGGCAACTCAAAGAAGGCGGCAACCGCCGCCAGCTCGTCTAGGGCGACACGTCGGTCGCCGGACTCGACCTGGCCCACGATGCCTCGCCGCCAGTCGAACCCCGCCGCGGCCATGGCCTCGGCCACGTCACGCTGGCTAAGCCCCGCGGCCATGCGCAGGTCCCTCATGTTTCCGCCAACGAGCTCGTCCGGGGTAGGCGCCATGCACCGGACTCTAGCGGACCCTGGCGGCCGAGTCTAGATATGTGGCGGGAAAACCGGCCCCTACCCGTATGGTCGTGGCAATATGGGGTTGTTGACTCGGCCTCATATCAGAAGGAGTGAACATGACAGCACCACCGGAGCTGATGACAGTTTCAGAGGCGGCGGAGTACCTCGGCCTTTCGGCACGCTGGGTCAGGCGAGCGATCTTCGAGGGCCGAATCGAGTACGTAAAGCTCGGCCGTCTCGTCAGAATCCCCAGAGCGGCGCTTGACGATCTCGTCGAGCGCGGGCGCAGACCCCGCGCATCGGACCGACTCGCGGACCTGTTCGGGCGCGTGCCGGGTGCGATTGCACCGGGGCGTTGAGGACAGCTACATCGCAGGGGGAAAGCTCCACGACGTGGCGGCAATCGACATTCGCCGGGCAGAGACTCTTGCGCGCCTGCGGCCGGACCTATTCGAGCGCGTCAGGGCCGGCGACGCGCATCTCGACGAGTGCGATGGCGAAGCATGCCGCGCGTGGTGGGACTTGTTCGCGGAATGGATAGGTCGATCCCCGTGAGCCTCGACGCGATCCCTTCCGGCCTCTACCTTCGAGTCGGAGCGTGGGGGTGGGGGTACCCCAAAGCTCGCCGGCCGGGATTCTTGAGATGTTGCCAACCCAAGTTTCTCCGGCCTGGATACGGTTCAAATTGAGCTTGGGGGAGGTGAAGAAATGAAGAAACCCGCCCCGCCCGCGCATCTGAGCGCCCGCTCGAAGGCCTTTTTCCGAAAGCTCGTGAGCGAATACGCCCTCAGCACGGCTCAACTTGAGCTGCTCAGGCGTTGTTGTGAATCCATGGACAGAGCCGATCAGGCGATCCGCGTTCTCGAGGCCGAAGGCGTCGTTGTCGTCGACCGGCACGGCCAGTCAAAGGCGCATCCCGCCGCCGGCCTCGAAAGGGATAGCCGCCTGGCCGTGGCGAGATTGCTCAGAGAGCTGAACCTCGATCCCGGAGGGGGTGACACCAGACCACCGCTGCTCGGCTACTGACAACCGACGAAAGGGGAACCATGGGAACCAAGAGAACACTCACACCCCGCAGAGATGGCTCCGGGCGAGTGACGATCCGAGACGTGAACGCCCTTTGCGCTTCAGCGGAAGTGCAGGCAGAGGTCTATGGCAACTGCCGCGCAGCCCTTGAGCGCTTCAAGCAGCTCGGCTGGGACGTGACCTCGGCGGATTGCTGGTGGCGCCTCTATGGCCCACCCGAGCTCAGCGAAGAGCCAATGTACGAGCAGGGCAACGATGGCTGGACGTCGGCCATCGTTGCAAACCAAGCCTTTCACGACGCCCGCAAAGCGTGGCTCGTTGCACCGGCATCTATGTCGACCTCGAGGAGATCTACGTCTATCGGGAGATCACCGGCCTCGAGAGGGAGCGCAAGCCGGGACCGAAGAGAGGCTGAATCAGGGAGCTAGGCGACGCGCCGAGAACGATTCTCTGCACGACGAGTTTTTCCCCGGTGCCTGGTTCGTCTGGGCGATAGGCTCTCGTCGTGACGAGGCTGAGTCCACCTGACGTGGCGGCAGGGCCGTGCCACACGGTGAGTCGGCTCGAAATCCGCGCGTTTGCAGAGGACTACCTCAGCGCGGCGGGATCGCTGCTGGCGGCCAGGCATCGGGAACACCGCGCCGCCGAGCCGTTGCTCTCGGAGCGGTTCGAGGATCCCGAGGCGACTCGCGGGGAGGTGGCGTCGCTGTGGGCGGAGGAACACGCGTCGGGTGCGGTCGCGCTCCGCGAGGGGCAGGTCGTCGGGTTCCTCGTCGGGACGCGAAAGGACGAACAGACGTGGGGGGCGAACGTCTGGAGCTCTTTCCCCGACTGGCCCCAGCCCCCCGCATCCTGCCCCGAAGCGTTCCAACCCGCGGTGGCACCGCAACCTTCTCTGAAGACTATATGATGTCACCTAGGGGGAGCGGCGACGGCGTGCACTTAATCAACAGACGGCTTCGAAGGGTGATGTCGATGCAGGGGCGAATCCAATTAGGTGCATCCATCCTGCTGGTGCTTTTGAGTGCATGTGGGTCGGGGGGACAGAGTTCTCGCTCCGCATCTTCATCTAGCCCGAGCACGAGTCCCAGCCCGAGCACGAGTCCCAGCCCAGAGGAGACCCAGACCAATGGGTTGGGCGACGATTATGCGGAGTGCAAGTCGCAAGTGGGGCCGTTCCTGACAAAGCTTGAGGACGTCGACTCCCGGTTGAACGTTGGGGTAGTGCTCGACGACTACCGAACGCGGGTAGGAACAGCGAGGGTGGCTTATGACAAGATCGACATCAAAGCTGTCGGGTCAGCTGGCGACTGCGTTCCACAAGTAGGAGTACGTCTAGAGGACGCCTTCAACGCATATAACGCGGCGCTAACTGTTTGGTCGAAGTGCGTCGATGACTACAACTGCGATGTAGATAAGGACGTCCTACCAAAGATGCGGGCCAAATGGGCGAAGGCGGGTCGCCTCATTGACAAAGCCAAGGCCAAACTCAAGCCATAAGTGACGTGCGCCCGCCCGTCCCTGTCCTCTAGCCGCGAAGCGGCCCCTTAAGGGAGAGAGCCAGAGGGGCCAGCTTCAGGAGGGGACAAAACGGCTGCGTCGAGTTGCTTCTAGCGCCCCTCTGACGCGCCCGGACATCGCGTTACGGGTGCAGAATGATCGGGATGCTCAGTTTAGGGGAGGTGGCCTCCGGCCGTTTGCCTCTAGGTAGAGCGGGAGCCCGCCGGGCCCTCCGAGGAGGAGGACTCGAACGAGTGCCCGCAGTAGCGGCACACCCTCGCATCCGACTTCACCAACTCGGCGCAGTTGGGGCACTTCTTCAACTCCCCTCGCTTGAGGTCTTTCTCCTCAATCAGTTTGGGGTTGGGTCTCAGGAGTAGGGAGTGGATGAGCGCCACGATCCACAGAAGGACTCCATAGATGTACCAGCCCACGAAGTTCCGTCCCTTGCGACTGGCGATGGAGGCGGGTATGACCGCAGCGACCAACAATATCACCAGCCAAACGATCAGACCCCCGCTCGAGCTGTCACCGTACTGCTGCGCCAACGCGTTCATTGTAGGTTCTCCCCTTTCGTTTCCGGGCTTAGCCGGATCCGTGGCTCAACCATGGTGGCTGAAGTGGCCCGTTCCGCTTATGTCATTGGTCACCGCCGCCCACACGTGTCGCGTGGAAGAGTACAAGACGCACCGGACAGCGGCGACAGCTTCAGCTCCGCTTACGTCCGGAAAGTTGCGCGCCGAGGCGGCCGAGCACCGCACGGCCGCTCGAGCGGCCCAACAGGAGATTGAGCGCCTCCGAGGCGAGCTCGCTGGCAGGACTACCCGTGAGCAAGAGCGCTCGCTCGCAGACGCCATCGCGGCGGCCACTTCTGCCTTATGCCGGGCATCTTCCTCGTACTCTCGTTTCCGCCTTTCCACTGCCTCAATTGCCTGTTGGCGGTGCTCATCCACCCGATCCCGAATCTTCCCGAATCTAGATTTCTCCTCGCTCAACTTTCCCCTCCAGCCAATCGTCGATCAGCAGTACTTTGGGGGGTTCGGGCTCTCTCCACCTGCATAAGAGCAGGAGTCTGCTATCCGGCCGCTGCGCTTGACAAGCGTCGCCTTGTCACCATCGTTGTTCCACACGAAGTTGCTCATGCCCCAGTAGCGATCATTTGCGGTCGCTTCGCCCCGAACCTGTGTGGACCTTGACGTAAGCGCCAGCGCCGATCTTGAAGCGTCCAAAGTGGTAACGGTGTCCGGAGCGATCATGTAGCAGCCACCCTCGCAATGACTTTCGATTGAGCCCGGTGTTGTGAATGACAATGTACTCGGCTCGAAGTTGGGAGCCACTCGCATAGTCAGATCCGGGCGGGTCATAACGGATCCTATGGATTACGATTTTTGCGCTGGCGGCACTTGGAGCCGCTACCAGCATCAACGCGGTCAAACAGGTGGCCAGTATCGCTCTCTTCATGACTATCCCCTCCGGTCGATTTACACAGCTAAAGTATGCCTCAAGGGGCATTCACCGGTGGCAAATCCTGCTCCGGATGGGTCGAAAGTTCCCTAACAGGCATGGGACCCCACGCCGAAATCGGAACCGCTGAGCACCTCCTCTAGCGTCATAGATGAGGGTTACGACTCCCGGAGGTCTCTGGGATCTCCTCTTTGCTGATCTCTGCTATTCGCAGGCCACGCCGTCTCCATCCGTATCAAGGCCGTAGGGGTCGGAACCCGAGACCGTCACGGGCCCTTGAGCGTACTTTGGGCCGTCGCCGCTTCCACCCGCACAGTCATAGTCCGATGCCGGCGGGAGACACGGCGAGTAACCGGCAGTGCAGTTGCCGTCGCCTTCTGGCCCACTGCCAGGACCCGGTGCAGTCGTTCCTCCATTGGCACTGCCTGCGCCTGCATACCCGGGACACGGTTGACCGCTTGGCGTGCGGCAATCCTCGGCGGCTTGGTCATATCCGTCGTCGGCCGGTGAGCCACCGAACTGGGGCCCACTCGCATGGCCGACCCCGCTCAGCGTTTCTTGCCATACGGGATGAAGCTCGTTCCAGCCATGGTCATTGTCCATCACCCACGCGCCGATCAAAGAGATGTGCGCACCGATTGGGGGCTGTGGAAGGTGACCACCGTCCCGTGCCATGAGCTCGACAACGAGGTCGCCGCCTCGCTCCGATTGATTAACTTCGTTGATCAAGTTTCCGTAAGCGGAATCTAGGCGGACGTCGATGTGGAGGTCACCGTCTTCCTCCGTCAAAATCCGGTCCACGACCCCTGAGGCGCGCTGGCATCCATTCAGCACCACGAGACGATAGGGGTGATAAACGCCCGACAGCACCCGGGAGGGTGGGGGGCACACTGACTGCGCTACGGCCTCGGGTTTCGGAATAGGCGTCGGCCGCGATGGCTGCTGATAGTGGTGGTGCTTCGTTGCCTTACTGTGGCGTTTGCCATGGTCGTCATTGCCAGTGGCGATTTTGGTAGTTTGATGTGAAGGCTGTTGTCGAGAGTGGAATCGGTTTGCTCCTGCGTGATTGACCTGCTGAGTAGAACAGCTGGCAAGCACCACAGCCATGGAAACCATCGCGATCTTGGATAGCAACTGGAGCTCCTCCTCGGACTCAACTGGAAAACGAAACTACTGTTTCGTATCAGCGCCATGCTGGGCGCACCTCGTCTCGGTGGTGGGCATGGCGGGAACGGGCAAGTCCCGGCTCTCCGCGTCTGTTCTCCCTACAGGAGCCGCTTGTCGCCGCGCGGTCCTCGTCAGTTAAACGCGCTGATCTTGCGGTCTTCTCTGACGATATACCTACATCGTCAGAGAAGCTCCAGGAGCATCACAACGGGTCGCTGCGGCCTTCCCCGATGAGGCCGAGCCGAGCTCCTGCATAGAGATTGGGAGCCCATGCGTGAGTTAGTGACCACCGCCGAGGCAGCGCGCCCGCTTGGGACTCACCCGCCAGGCGATTCGTTACTACATCGACCGGGGCTACATCGACGCCTACTACGCAGACGGCGCCGCCGGCATCTATGTCGACCTCGAGGAGATCTACGTCTATCGGGAGATGGCCGGCCTCGAGAGGGAGCGCAAGCCGGGACCGAAGAGAGGCTGAATCAGCGAGCTAGGCGACGCGGAAGAGACGCTGTAGCCGCTGCTACATGCGGAAGCGACGAAGGGAGTCTTCCGGTTCATAGGGGAGTGGCCTTCACGTAGCCGGCCACCTCCACGATCCACACGCCCCTGCCGCGGTGGCAGGCACTCACCTCGGGCCGCTCGAGCCCTGCCCGCATGGCCCGCTCAAGGGCTCTCGAGTGTGCCAGGGGCCGGTCGGTCTCGTGGACGGCGAAGGTGAGTGTGACTCGCATACGCTCAGGTTCGCGCCGGCGTGAGAACCCTAATGTCTGGTCCCCATTTGGTCCCCATTTGGTCCCCGTTGCAACGGAAAACAGGGGACAACGGCGGCCAAGCGAACCGGCCTGAAAAGGCCCTCTCACCTGCACAAACAGTTACCCCCGGACAGTGGTGGACAACCCCGGAAAAGAGGGTTATCTAGGTTGAGGGCCTAGTCCACTTAAACAGTGGGTGGGGGTTCAAGTCCCCCCTCCGACACCACGAAAGTCCTGCTCAGAGGCTACTTTCGTAGGCGCCAGAGGGCCGTTTGCAAACGGTTTGCT
>JBBSGD010000051.1:0-12153 GCA_038254435.1 Actinomycetota bacterium | reverse complement strand
TACGTGCTTACCTATCCGCCCAACGTGCGCCACGCGGAGCTCTTCGTGACCCTCCAGCGCTACGCTCGCAGTCACTCCGTGGGCTTGTGGGCACCCTCGGCCTGTGACGGCAAACGCTGACAACCCCGCAGCCGCCGTAGCATCCAAGGGTGCGCAGACCAACGAAAGCCAAGGCCACGCTGGCCACGATGATCATCGTGAGCCTGCTCGCATACGCGATAATCGTCGACTACGGCGTCAACGCCGGGCGCATTCACTACGGCATCTCCATCGGCGGGTTCGACGTGGGGGGCATGACCCAGCCCGACGCAGTCGACTTCCTAACGGCCCGTGCCTTGGGGCTGCGTGAGAAGAGGCTCACCTTTCACCGTGAGGGCGTGGTCTTCCACCTCGAGCCCAAGCAGATCGGATGGAGGCCCCACCCCGACGCGTCGGCCATCCTCGCCCTCGCCTACGGGCGCAGTGGAGGCCCCTTGCAGTCGTTCACCGACAGGCTGAGGGCGTGGACCGGGCTGAAGCTGTCCTGGGCCGGCAAGCCTCGCTCCGCCAGCGTGACCAAGGTCATCGCCCAGTGGTCGGCGAGGGCGGCGCGCAAGGGCCTGACGATCGACAGGGACAGGCTTCGCTTCACCATCCGAAGGGCGGTGCGGCGCCTTGCCAAAGATCGTTACCGGATACCGCTGGTGAGCGACTCGGGCTGAGCCCGGCGGGCGTGCTTGCCCTTGGCATGCTCGGCGAGGGCGATCCCCCCGATGACGAGGGCGGCGCCGACGAAGGTGTTGAGGCCGAGCTTCTCGTCAAGGGTCAGGTAGCCGAGGGCGATGGCGAACACCGGCACGAGGTAGACGACAAAAGACGCCGAGGTCGGCCCGATGTCGTGGATCAGCCGGTAGTAGAGGACGTAGGCGACGCCGGTGCCGAATACGCCGAGCGCCAGCGCGCATGCAAGGGGCAGCAGACCCGGCGCCGAGGGTGGCGTAGCCGCGGCTTCCACGCCTGCGAAAGGAAGCGAGAAGGCCGCCGCGGCAAGCAGCTGGCCGGCCGCCTTGCTGAGCGGTGATCCTGCCGACGAGGGCAGCCGCCTGCTCGCATAGACGAATCCGACCCCGTAGGCGAGCGCCGCGCCGATGATGGCGAGCTCGCCGGGCAGCTCACCTCCGGCCGCATCGATTCCGACGATGACGATTACGCCGGCGAAGCCCAGGCCTATGCCCGCAAGGCGCAGCGGGGGCAGCGGCTCGCGCAGGAGCAAAGCGGCAAGCAAAGCAGTGAACAGGGGCGTCGTCGAGTTCAGGATGGCCGCAAGCGACGCGGTGATGCGCTCCTCGCCCCAGGCGATGAGCAGGAACGGGATGAAGTTCGACACCACCGCCATGAACATCAGCCCGCGCCATATGCGCGCATCGCGGGGCAGGCTTCCGCCCCGCGCCCTCAGCAGCGCGGCGATCACGAGCGCTCCCACGACGAGGCGTGCGGCCACCAGCTCGAGGGAGGAGAAACCCTCGAGGGCGACCTTGATGAAAACGAAGGAAGCGCCCCATATCACGGCGAGAAGCGTGAGACGGGCGGCGTCGGATGGCCTCATATGTGCCCCGATCCTAGGCGACCCTGCCTCCGCCTCCAGCGTCCCCGGCCCGCGCCCGCCGGCCTCTTCGCGCTGCGTAAAGGGTATCTTTGGAGCGCCAGAGTCCGCGGACTCAATCGCTCGAAGGGGGCTGGTGCGCCCTCAGAAGGAGGGGGTGTAATGGGGCACATCGACCCTCGCAAGCTTCCCGCCATGCCCGAGCTCATGATCGCCGGGCCCGGCGAGCTGCACGAGGAGGACCTCGACGCCCTCGGGCATCAGGTGATCGCCCACTACGGCGACCTGTGGACGCAGCTAATGGGGG
The DNA here is from genome assembly GCA_038254435.1 of Actinomycetota bacterium. Lineage (GTDB taxonomy): Bacteria > Actinomycetota > CADDZG01 > CADDZG01 > WHSQ01 > JBBSGD01. The sequence goes on along the minus strand of JBBSGD010000051.1, from coordinate 10,264 downwards.
AGACCGTCGAGGCGATGGGTAAGCTCGTCGGAGCGCACGCCCCGTACATAGTTCCGGGCACGGGCACGACGTGCCTCGACATGGGCCTTTTCAATCTCTTCGAGGCCGGCGACAAGGTAGTGGTCGCCAACACCGGCTTCTTTGGCATGCGCCTCAGCGCCATGGCGCGTGCCCACAAGCTGGACGTGATCGAGGTCCCGGTGCCGGTAGGCGAGCCTATCGACGCGGATCGCATGGGGGCCGCCGCCGCCGGGGCCGACGGAATCCTCACCGTGCACGTCGAAACGGCCACCGGTGTGAGGCACCCCATTGAGGACATCGCCCGGGCGGCGCGCGACGCCGGCGCCGTCTACCTCGTGGACGGCATCGCCTCGGTCGGAGGAGAGACCGTGGACCTCGAGCGCATGGGCATCCACGGGCTTGTGACGGGCAGCCAGAAGGGGCTGGACGCGCCCCCCGGTCTTGGGGTTCTCGCGCTGTCCGAGCTCGGACACGCCCGGGTCGACGCTCGCAGCGAGCGACCCGAGTCCTGGTATCTCGACGTCAAGACGTGGGACTGGTACCGCACCGAATGGGCGGCCTGGCACCCTCACCCCGTGACGATGCCCACCAACCTCGTCGTGGCTCTCGCCTCGAGCATGCGGCGCATGCTCGAGGCGGGCATGGACGCGTGGGTGGCTCGCCGGGCCGCCCTCGCCGAGCGCCTTCGCCTCGGGTTGGCGGACCTCGGCCTGGCTGCGATCCCCACACGAGGGTTCGAGGCAAACCTCGTGGTGGCGGCCTGGGCAGACGAGCCGGCCGCGCTCCAGAAGCACCTCGCCGACAAAGAAGGCATCATGATCTCGGGGGGGCTCGATCCCACCATGGGCAAGGCGATCCGGGTCGGGCTCATGGGGCGCACCGCCACCGACTACATGGTCGAGCGCGTGATAGACGGCCTGGGACGCGCTCTGCGTGACTTGCCCGGGCACAGATGAGCGGTGACAGCTTTCCGGGCGTGATCGAGGTCTTGGTCGAGATCCCGAAGGGCAGCCGCAACAAGTACGAGTACGACCACGAGCGCCACGTCCTGCGTCTCGACCGCAGGCTCTTTTCGGCGACGACATACCCCGCCGACTACGGCTTCATCCCCGACACTCTCGCCGAGGACGGGGATCCCCTCGACGCCCTGGTGCTCATCGACGACCCCACCTTCCCCGGCTGTCTCGTGACCGCCCGCGCGCTCGGCATCTTCTGGATGAAGGACGAAAAGGGACCCGATGCCAAAGTCATAGCCGCGCCGAATTCCGACCCGGTGTGGGACGTCTACAAGGACCTCGATGGGCTCACCCCCGCGCTGCTGGCGGAGATCGAGCACTTCTTCGATGTCTACAAGATGCTCGAGCCGAACAAGCGTTCGCTCACTCAGGGTTTTGGGGGCCTCGACGAGGCCATAAAGGAGATCAAGGAGTGCCGGGACCGTTATCGCGCCGCACACCGGTGACGACAGTGACGCTGCCGGACTAGTTATGAGCACCCGGTGGAGCGGAGCGTGAAGATAGTCCTTGCCGGCGGGCTCCGAAGTTAGCCAGACCCGGTCGTGCTGGCGGAGCCTCGCAGGCCGCGGTAAAGGAGGAGGGCGTCGCCGAGCCGGCGCTTGAGCTCGCGCTCGAGGCCCGCGATGGGATAGAGGTTCTGCGGCGCGCGCGGGTCCTTGTGGGGCTCGGAGGCAAAGCGGGGCAGGAGCGCGGTGACGCAATCGGCGAGCGCGCCGACGGTGCTCACGTCGTTGTCGGCCGATACCTCGCAGCGTGCCACGCCGGCCCATGGGTGGCCGCTCGCTCCCGGGAGCCGCAGGTACCAGGAAAAGCGGCTCCATGATGTCGTGGTAACGAAAAGCGGAGTGCGCTGTCCGGGTGCCAGATTGCCGATTGTGGGCTCGAGCTCGGGCGGCAGGTAAGAGACGTGATGTGTCTTGATGAACCCAACTGCGCCCGGCACGTTCTGACGTCCCGACAGCGGGCCGTCGATCACGATGAGGTCGGCGCGCTCGGAGGAAGCTAGGTGCACCTCGAGCTCCCCCATGCGTTGCTGGAGAGCGAGCGCCAGCTGATCGTCGCCGTCCCCCGCTGCAGCCCGCAGGGGATAGCAGGCATGTTTACAGGCAATGACGCCGGCCCCCGGCGCTGCGGTGAAGAGTCCCCGCTGGACCGCGGTTGCTGCAATGCGGGCGCGCCCGTCGCAGAGCACAGCTCCCGCGGCGTAGGAGGCACAGATGCCGGGCCGAGCCGCGCCGAGCTCGTCCATAATCCAGACGCGTGCATCGACGCGTCGCACCCCGTCGGTGAAGAGCACCGTGCGTCCGTCGGGTGGTGCCGGCGGCGTGCGCGGCCCCCATCGCGCCGCCGGCACCTCCACGGAAGCGTCTACTGACGGTTGAGCTTTTTCGTTCGGACCGGACTCGAAAGAGGATCCGAACTCCGGCGCCCAGGAATCGACTGCAAATCTCATGCGCTTACCCGCTCGATCCTCGAGCTGCCCGCGTCCTTGCGCACGCGAAACTGCAGCGGAATACGATCGGCAAGCTCGCGCACGTGAGTGATAACTCCCACCATGCGGCCCGTGCTCGCGAGATTCTCAACGCTGGCTGCAACAGTGTCTAGGGTCTCGGAGTCGAGCGTGCCGAACCCTTCGTCGAGGAAGATTGCATCAAGGCGCGCCGCTCCTTTGGCCGCGAGATCGGCGAGTTGATCGGCCAGGGCCAGGGCCAGGGCCAGCGAGGCCAGGAAGGTCTCACCACCCGACAGAGTGCGCACAGAGCGGGTCTCGTTAGCGTTGTCGCGGTCGATAACCAGAAAGTCGCTGCCCTCATCGACCTTCAGCGCGTAGTGGCCTCCGGAGAGATCGGCGAGGATCTCGTTGGCCCCAGCAACAAGGCGCTCGAGGGCCTCGGCAACAATCCAGCGCTCGAAGCCGTTCGAGCGCAGATGCTGTTCGAGAGCGTGCGTGACCTGATGGGCCTCGCGATCCTGAGCCACCTTGTGGTTGAGGCGTTTGGCTTCTTCGATCGCGTCGGCGATTTGCTCTTCTTTGCTCCGTGCTTGAGCGAGAGCGACAGCTACGGTGGTTGTTAGGTCACCCTTGATCTCCTCGATGCAGAGATCCTGAAACTCCTTGGCGATCGCCTCGAGCAGAGCTTTTCGCTGTTTCGCGTCACGGCATGCCGCGGCCCGCCGTGACTCGGCCACTTTCTGGAGTTGCGGCATTCTTGCCCGGGCCCACTCGGTCAGGCCGGCCCAATCGTCTGCCAGGGACACGGCCCGAGGGGGCGGCGGAGCCAGCTCGATGATCTGCTCTCGCTGCTCGTCGAAGAGGCGCCGGGCGGCATGTTCCTGGTTCGTGGCTGCTTCGAGTGCGTCGGCGGCGGCCTCACGGGCGTCGTGCGCCTTCTTCTCCAACTCGCGCGCGGTAGTCCAGGCCTCCTCGGCCTCGTCGATGGTCTGTAGAGCAGCCGCGACTGCGCCCGCATCGGGATGGTCCCGCACCTCGGCTTCGAGCTCCTCGAGCCGGCGGGCACAGCTCTTGAATCGTTCCTCGCTCCGGGTGAGCTCCCGGCGGGCTTCGTCATGCGTCTCAGCCACAGCCGTTGCCTTTTTTCGCGAACCGGCCAGCGTCCGCTCGGCCGACTCTAGGTCGGCACTCGGCAAATGGGGGGGAAGTGCCGTGACGGTTTGCAGGCAGACCGGACAGTCCTCACCCGCTTTTAGGCTCGATGCCAGGTGGAGCGCGGCGTGCGTGTCACGCGCTGCCTGCACGCTCTCTCTGGCCTCTTCGAGCGCTTGCTCGGCCTCTTGGCGTGCCTTGCCGGCTTGCTCTTCGGCGTCGCGCTGGGGACCCAGCTCGACCTCAACCCGCTCCAGTTCCCCTGCGACCTTTGCCTTGTCCTCGTGGGCCTTGTGGGCAGCGGCAAGCGGATCGCGGCGGCCCAGAGACTTGTGCGCCCGCTCTTTCTGGGTAGCGTCGGCGCGGGCTTCGTTGTGCACCCGGGCGGCCTTCTCCGAGTGCGTCCGCGCCGAGGTGATCAGCTCGACCAGGGTCGCCATGTTATCCGGCGCGCCCAGCCCGCCCAGTCTCTTTGCCTGCTCGAGAACGCGCGCTACCTCGGCATCTGCGGCTTCGATCTCGCGGCCGAGCTCGTCAATGGTGCGAACACTTTCCCTGACCCGCTTGCTGAGCTCATTGAGCTCCGCGCTTCGCCGGGCGGCTTCTTCAAGCACTTCGGTGGTTGCAGAGGAGAAGTCCTCGGCGAGGCGGCCGTCGTTGATATCGATTGACGCCTTCAAGGTGGCGGCGCGCTCGTGCGCGGTCTTGCGCATCCGCTCGTAGACCTCGAGTCCCAGCAGAGCGACGATCATTCCCTGACGGTCGCGGGCCTTGTCGTGCAGGAAGCGGGCGAACTCACCTTGCGGCAGGGCCACGCAGCGCGTGAAGTCATCAAAGGAGAGGCCGATGAGCCGGCCCACCTCCTGGGACAGCTCGTTGGCGTTGCCGGCCAGCACCTCGCCTCCCGACTCCAAGCGCGCTTCCTTGGTCGTCGCGCCGGGGCCCTGGCGACGCACCACACGCACTGCGCTGTAGGTCGAGCCGCCGAGCGTGAAGTCGAGGCGCACGCGCGCCTGAAGCTGGCCCTGCGTTATCACCGGCGCCACTGCTTTGCCGTCGAGGCGCGGCACGCTTCCGTAAAGAGCGAAGCAGATCGCGTCCACCACGCTTGATTTGCCCGAGCCCGTAGGTCCCACGAGAACGAAGTAGTCGGCATCTTCGAAGTCGATGACCGTGCGCTCGCGAAAGCTGGCGAAGCCCTCGACCTCGACCTTAAGGGGCCTCATGCGCCAGCCTCCGTGCACTCTTCGTAAAGCTCCCCAAAGAGATCTACGAGTCGCTTGTCCGCCATGCCCCTGGAGTCGAGATAAGCAGTGAACAGCTCCGCCGGCGACGCGCTATCCAGCTGAGGCCGCACGAGCACATCGCCTTCCTGAGCCGCGTCGACAATCACCTTGACGGTGTTGGGGAACAGGTCGCGGACGTCCTCGCCGAGGCCGGGGCGCGCACGCTCGGTCACGATCACGCGCAGGTAGTCTTCGCCCGTCGTTCCCGCCAGCGCGCCGAGCTGCTCGAGCGTTCCCTTGATGGTGCGCAGCCTGCGGTCGACCGTGAGCGCTACTGGTGTGACGGTGGCGGGGGCGCCCGGATGAGCCTCGATGACGAGCACCTGCGTGGCGTCGTCGGTATCGCTGAAGTCGAGCTGCAGAGGCGAGCCGCAGTAGTAGATCGGGCAGGGGCCCGGCATCGTCTGCAACTTGTGGATGTGACCGAGAGCAACGTAGTGCGCGCGGGCCGGGAAGGCGGTGGCATCGACCCTGTAAGCATCGATCACCTGGGCCGGTCGCTCCCCGCCGCCGGGGACGGCCCCCGCAACTGCAAGGTGACCGAGAACGATGTTGACGGCGTCGTCCTCAAAGCCAGCGCTCAGCGCAGCAATGACCCGGCGTAGCCGTTGGTTGTAGTCGCCGCTGAGCTCGGCGGCGTCCTTGCTCATGAGCTGATCGTTTCGCACCACGAAGCGCTGAGACAGCCACGGGAGCGGTGCCAGACAAAGACGCTCGCCGTCCGACTCGAATCTATACACCTTGTCGGCTAGAAACGGCACCACCGTTACTCGGGCGTGTTCGATCACCGGTGCGATGGCGGCGAGCCGCCGCTGGTTGTCGTGATTGCCGGGCACAGCGATCACGGGTGCCACGGAGGCAAGATCGAGAAGGGCGCGATAGACGATGCGCTCGGCTTCCGGGCTCGGGGCGGCGGAGTCGAAGATGTCGCCCGCGACGAGCACGAAGTCGACCTCCTGTTCGCGCGCGAGGGTTGCTATCTCGGCTAGGGCGTCGCGCAGCTCTTCGCTGCGGCTGCGCCCGGCCAGACCCTTCCCCGCATGCCAGTCGCCCGTGTGAAGGAGCTTCAATCTCCTGCCCCCTGACTGCGGCGGAGAGTCGCTCTCACGAGGCGGGGAGACCGGTGAAGGGGTCGTCCGGCTGATCGGAGGAAGCCGGACTGGCGCCGGCCTCACTCGGGCGGCTGGCCCACGCGGGAAAGGGGAACTCGAGTACCAGAGGCACCGGCAGCTCGGGCTGCTGCAAGATCATCGTGCCGGGCTTCATGATCGTCGCGCGGTCGCGGTTTGCGCCCCTGAGGAATCCGTACTGTCCGCGTTCGGCCTCGGCCGCATCCAGCCGCCCGACGACGCGGATCGAAGACTGTCCGACGATGCGGCCTTCGACCTCGCTGGCGGTTTGCTGGGCGCCGATGAGGATGATGCCGAGCGAGCGGCCCCGCTCGGCGACATCGAGAAGGATCTCTTTGATCGGGCTCGAGCCCTCGCGCGGAGCGTACTTGTTGAGCTCGTCGAGAACGAGAAACAGAAGGGGCCGGGCGCTGCCCGTGCGCTCCTTGTCGTCGAACGTCTTGCGGACGATCACGCCAACCACGAAGCGCTTGGCGCGGTCGGGCAGGTTGTGGATGTCGACCACGGTGACTTGCCGGGAAAGATCGACGCGGTGCTTAGCGGCGTTGGCAACATCCCCGCGGACGAGGCGATCAAGGTGGCGCACTGTGTGGTGCAAGCGCCGCACGAACGCGTTCACGGTCCCTGCGCCGATGGCGGTGCCGGCCCACGGTGGGTACTCCTCTTGGTCCTGCACCCTGGCAGTGATTAGATCGACAAGCGCCCTAAAGGAGCGGATCTCGCGCTCCTCGATCATGACTCCGCCCTCGGGGAGCGCCACCGCTTCTTTGAGGCGCGCGGCAACGTTGTGCACGACCATCGTGTAGTGCTGACGGTCGTCTTCGGCGTCGGCAAACAGAAACGGAAGCAACTCGTCGTGACAGAACTCTGTCAGCGTCCAGAAGAAAGACGTAACTCCCGTCGGGCGCGTCGCGACATCGGGGCTCGCCGCCGGATCGCCGAGGCGAGGGGGAGCATAAAAGGCGGTGCTGCCAAAGGGCCCGGGCTCGAGTCCCAGCTCCCGGTAGCGGTCCCGGTCGGCATCTGAAAGCTGGATGTTGTTGTGGTCGAGGAACATCAAATCCTCGCCCTTGACGTTGAACACCAGGGCTTTGGTGTTGATAGCGTCGGAGCCCAAAACGCCCGAGTTGAACAGGCTGTAGATAAGGAAGGTCGCGTAGGTCGTCTTGGTGGCTACTCCCGAGATTCCGCTGATGTTTACGTGCGCCCCGCGCGAGCCGTCCAGGAACTCGAGGTTGATGTAGATAGGCTCTGCGGCTCGAGTGAGCCCTGCCGGCAGCTTCTTGTCCATCCCATCGAAGAAGAGCCCTTCGTCGCGCTCCTTGCCCAGCGCCCGCCTTACCGCTGTCCCCGGAAGCGGGGGGACGAAGACCTCGGGCTCCACGCGCGTCACGGTGATCTCGGCGGCTTCGGTAACTTCGGCCGGAAGGACTCCGTCTTCGATCAAGAAGACGTCCGAGTCGAAGCGCGCCCCTTCGTGGCGAGCTCGCACCTGTGACACGACTCCGTAGATGCGTATGCGCTCGCCACCGGCCAGCTCGCGCCCAGTCGCCACCACATCGTCGAGCTGCAGATGAATGCCCGATGGCAGGACCGTCCAGAACTTGAGGGGGGTGGAGTCCTGGGTTCCGAGAACCCGTCCCTGTCCCTGAGTGCCGTTGTCGTCCATGCCGTCTCCCCGCGCTGTGCTCACTGTCCCAGGCGCTTGGTCCCAGGCGCTTGGTCCCAGGCGCTTGGTCCCAGGCGCTTGGTCCCAGGCGCTTGCCACCCTGCTTAGCGTAAGGGCGACTTGCGACAGGTTCCGGTCAATACCAGCCCGTGACGCTCGGTTACCCTCGATCAGATGAACGAAAAACTCTTCGCGTCGCGCCGCGCCAGGCTCAAGGACGCAACCCTCGTCGCCATCTTCCGCATGCAGGCGGCGGAGCACGCGGTCGAAGGGATCGGCGCGGCCGTGCGCGGCGGGTTCGAGGCGGTGGAGGTCACGCTCGACACCCCGGGGGCTACCGGGGCGTTGTCCGAGGTCGCGGGACGCATCGACGCTATCGCAGGCGCCGGCACGGTGACCACCGCGGAGCAGGTCAAGGAAGCCTACGACTCTGGAGCCGAGTACATCGTCACTCCCGTCGTCGTGGCCGAGGTCGCCGACGCGGCGCACGGGCTGTCGCTGCCGGTCATCATCGGCGCCGCGACGCCCACCGAGATCCACCGTGCGCACCAGCTCGGGGCCGACTGGGTCAAGGTCTTTCCGATCGAGAGCCTCGGCGGGCCGACCTATGTGGAGCAAGTGCGCGGCCCCCTGAGCGACGTGCCGCTTCTCGTCTCGGGCGGCGTGACGGGCGGCAACTACCTCGGGTATCTCGACGCCGGGGCCGAGCTCGTCGGTTTCACCGGCGCGGTCTTCGACCCCCACCTCGCCGCCCAGGGCCGCTTCGACGAGCTGGAGCGCCGGGCGATCGACATCAACCGCCGGCTCGACGAGTACCTCACCGACCGGTAGCCGAGGTTCGTGCGATTACCCACCTTGGGGGTGGGCGGATGCGCCAGCCTCGTTACGCGGTGAGTGCCACCAGCTCCGCTATGGACTCTGCGATGCCGTCCGCGAGCACCGGGAGGTCGGCCGCGCTGTCGTAGTCGCCCAGCAGGCCGAACGCCAGGGTGCCGTCGTAGGAGAACAAGGCCACGCCGAGAGTGGTGTTATCGGCCAGCGGCACGAGGGGGTAGACCTCCTCCATGCGCCGCCCCATCGCGTAGAGCGGTATCTGGGGGCCGGGCACGTTGGTGATGACGAGGTTGAAGGCGCGCTGGCGAGCCACGAGGCGCGCGGCCTGGGCGACGATCGGGGGCGGCGCGTGCTCCCACATCCTGGTCAGGACCTGAGCGCCGCTAACCTGGCCGGACGCCTTGAGGCGGCGCATCTGCCCGCTCACTGTCTTCACGCGGACCAAGGGGTCTGCTTCATACACGGGGAGCGGCGCCCATATCGTTGACACGCGGTTGCCGAGCGCCCGTCGCTCCTCCCCATCCCGCAGCGACACGGGGACCATGGCACGAAGCTCGAGCCCGGTCACGTCCTCACCGCGCCCCGCCAGCAGACGCCTGAGTCCACCGGTGACGGCGGCCACCACTACGTCGTTCACGGTGGCCCCGAGGGCGTCCCCAACCAGCTTCACGGCGCCGAGGGGAACGAGCAGGGTGGCGAAGCGGCGGTGGGGCCCGATGTGCCGGTTGAGGCTGGAGGCGGGTGCCGACATCGAGGCCGACGCGAACGCGCCGAGCGACTTCAGCGCGCCGAGCAGGCGCTCGGAGGCGGTTACGGGGTCCACCAGGGCGGACCGGATCGTGCGCACGAGCTCTTGCGGGGACGCCAGCCGCTCCCCGAGGGCGTGGGCCAGCAGCTCCTCGGGCGCCGGCTCCGGTGCCGGCGTCCACGTCTTGTGGCTACCCGCCGCCTGCTCGGGGGACGAATCGAGCAGGTGAGACATGAGGTCGATGCCCGAGACGCCGTCGACGAGGCAGTGATGCGCCTTGGAGATGAGTGCGAAGCGATCGCCCGCCAGGCCTTGCACCATCAAGATGTCCCACAACGGCTTGCTGCGGTCGAGCTGCTGGGACATGACGCGGGCGACGAGGCGCTCGAGCTCGTCGTCCTTGCCGGCCCGCCGCAAAGAGGCGCGGCGCACGTGGTATTCGAGGTTGAAGAGCGGGTAATCGACCCATACCGGGCGACCCGCAGACAGCGGCACGAAAGCGAGCTTCTGGCGGAAGCGAGGCACCATCGGCAGGCGAGTCGCTACCATGGCGAGCAGCTCTTCGTAGAGCGGGGCCGGGCCCGCGAAGATGGCTGCGCTGCCGACGTGCATGTGCGTGTTGGGACCCTCGAGGTGGAGAAAGAGCTCGTCGAGGACGCTGAGTCGCTCGAAACGTGACATGGTGGCGCAATCGTAGTCGTTGACCGCGCCGGCGCAGGTCTGCCGAAGGGACGCGCTACATGCCCCGTACGCACGAGGGACTCGTACGCCTCATAGATGGCAGCGTGCCCGGGAACGAGCGGATCCTGGACGCCTTCCGCTTGGTCGACAGGGCATTGTTCGTTCCGCCCGGCGAGCGCCGGCTTGCCTACATCGACAAGCCGGTCGCGCTGCCGCACGGTCAGACGACGAGCCAGCCCAGCTTGATCGCGCACATGATCGACGCGGCAGGAGT
>JBBSGD010000050.1:0-12243 GCA_038254435.1 Actinomycetota bacterium | reverse complement strand
CTCGGCCATCACCGGCTACGTCGGCATGAGCCTCGCGGTGCGCGCCAACGTGCGCGTTGCATCCGCAGCCCGACGCAGCATGCGCGAGGCGATGGGGATTGCATTCCGCACCGGAGGCGTGGCCGGGATGTTCACCGTGGGTCTCGGCCTGCTCGGTGCATCGGTGGTCTTCATCATCTACCGGGGCGATGCTCCACTGGTGCTGTTCGGTCTCGGATTCGGGGCCGCGCTCCTGGCGATGTTCATGCGTGTCGGCGGCGGGATCTTTACCAAGGCTGCGGACGTGGGTGCCGACCTCGTCGGGAAGGTCGAAAAGAACATTCCCGAAGACGATCCCAGAAACGCAGCCACGATCGCCGACAACGTGGGCGACAACGTGGGCGACTGCGCCGGGATGGCGGCGGACCTCTTCGAGTCCTATGAGGTGACGCTGGTGGCCGGCCTGATTCTCGGATTCTTCGCGGCCTCGAGCCTCGGGATCGGAGTGGTTGCCGCCGTGCTGTTCCCACTGCTCGTCACCGGCGTCGGCGTCCTCACTTCGATCATCGGCATCCAGCTGGTCAAACCGCGCACTGAGAACGAGCACGGGATGAAGGCGATCAACCGCGGCTTCATCGCCTCCGAGATTGCTGCGGCGATTCTCGTGTTTCTAGTGGCTCAGTTCTACGTGAAGGATGTCAAGGTCTTCTTCGCGGTAGTGATCGGACTCGTGCTCGCGGCGATCATCCACTTCCTGACCGACTATTACACTTCGACGGAGCGCAAGCCGGTTCAGGAGATCGGGCGGCAGACGAGAACTGGGCCGGCGACGACAATCATCGCGGGCTTCGCCATCGGGATGGAGTCGGCCGTGTTTGGCTTGCTCACGGTGGCCGCCGCTATTTTCGCTGCTTTCCTTTTGGGCGGCGGAGAGATACATCAGTCGCTGTACTTCGTGTCTTTGACCGGTATGGGCTTGCTGACCACCGTGGGCGTCATCGTGTCCATGGACACCTATGGTCCGGTGTCTGACAACGCGCACGGAATAGCCGAGATGTCCGGAGGCCTCGGAGAAGAGGCGGACCACATCATGGCGGGTCTCGACGCCGTCGGTAACACCACTAAGGCGATCACCAAGGGCATTGCCATCGCGACTGCAGTTCTCGCCGCGACATCGTTGTTCGGATCGTTCCGTGATCTGGCGGGTGGCGGCGGCATCGACGTGTCGCAGCCCAACATCCTTGTGGGCCTGCTGATCGGCGGAGCAGTGCCCTTCATGTTCGCATCGCTTCTCATTCGTGCGGTGGGCCGGTCTGCCGGCACCGTGGTCATGGAGGTACGCGAGCAGTTCCGCAAGAACCCCGGGATCATGGATTTCTCCGTGAAGCCGGATTACGCGCGGGTGGTCGACATCTGCACCAGGAGCTCGCTACAAGAGCTGGCCACTCCCGGAATACTTGCGATCGTCACCCCGATTGTCGTGGGCTTTGCCTTCGGGGCGGTTGCGCTCGGCGCTTACCTCGCCGGCGCGATCTTGTGCGGTCAGCTGCTGGCCGTCATGCTGTCCAACGCGGGTGGTGCGTGGGACAATGCCAAGAAGCTCATCGAGGACGGCGCGCACGGGGGCAAGGGCTCGGACGCGCACGCTGCGGGAGTGATCGGCGACACGGTCGGAGATCCGTTCAAGGACACGGCCGGTCCCGCGCTGAACCCTCTCATCAAGGTTATGAACCTCGTGTCTTTGCTTGTTGCGGGCTCCGTAGTCACTGCCATCGACGACAACAACAACACCCTGAGAGTTGCGGTCATCGTCATCGGATTGCTGCTGCTCGTGGGCACGTTCGTGATCTCGCAGCGGCGGGGTGAAGCCGACCTCGGGGCCGGCTCTCCCGAGGAGCCCGCCAAGGCCGGTGCCGCGGCATAGCCGGCAAGGCTTCGCTGCAGAAGAGGCCCGCGAGAGCCCTTTGTCGCGGGCGGAGAACGTTCAGCCCCGGCTGGGACCGGCCGTCAGCTCGTACTCGGGGTTGAGGACCAGCGGCACCCCGTTGTCGGCAACGCCGATGGTGCCCTCTACGATCAGACCGGCGCCCAAGCGGATGCCGGACATGGTGGACCGGCCGAGCCACTTCGCCACCATCTCTCCGGTGCCGTCCGTGATGCTTGCCTCGATCGACCCGCTGCCCTCGCGCGGGTCGATGCGGATGTTCCGGATGACTCCTGCGGCTCGGAATCTCCTCCGTGCCTGAAGGTCCCCAATGGGAGTCACTTCGGGCAGCTTTGACATCCACGCCTTGAGATGCTCGGCCCTCAGCTCTTCGGGAGGCCGGGTCAGCTTTGTAAGGAAGCCGCGAAAGAGAGGCACGCGAAAAGTATGGCAGTATCGGCGCGCCGTACCTATCTTGGAACGGGTAGTGGGTTGAGGCGCGGGGACGTAAGGAGCAGCTCTTTGAGGGGCACCTCTTAGTGCACGTGGTGATTGCGGGTTGCGGGCGAGTCGGTACGGAGCTCGCCACCAGTCTTCAACGTCTCGGGCACACGATCGCCTTGGTCGACAAGGACCGCAAGGCATTCGAGCGCGTCCGCCAGGACTTCTCTGGCAAGCGGGTGTTGGGCTTCGTGTTCGATCGCGAGGTACTCGAAGAGGCCGGCATCGAAGAGGCCGGGGCCTTTGCGGCAGTGACCAGCGGCGACAACTCGAACATCGTGTCGGCGCGGGTGGCGCGCGAGCACTACAGGGTGCCGCAGGTGGTTGCTCGCATCTACGATCCGCGACGCGCTCAGATTTATCAGCGTCTCGGCATCCAGACGGTAGCGACGGTGCGCTGGACCACCGATCAGATGCTGCGCTTCCTCTTGCCCGAGGACATCCCGGTCGAGTACACGATCGACAATGGCGAGATCGTGGTCACTGCCCTGTCGGCTCCGTCCGAGACCGTTGGAAAGCGCGCCCTCGAGCTGGATCTGGAGGGTCAGAGACGGGTGGTTGCGGTGAGCCGCTTCGGTGTTCCCCGCCTGCCCGACAAGGAGCTCACAATCCAGGAGGGCGACATCCTTCACATCTCCACGCCGCGCATGAGAGTGGCGGAGCTGCCAGAAGAGTTAAAGAAGGTGGGTCTACCGGAGTGACCGAGTCGCAGTCCCCTCGAAGGAAGATCAGGATCGCCATTGCCGGAGCGGGCAACGTCGGGCGCCACGTTGCAAAGGACTTGCTCGAGCGGGGGCACGACGTGGTGATCATCGAGCAGAACCCTCAGCTCGTCGAAACTCTCGAGGAGCACATCGACGCGCACTGGGTCACCGGGGACGCGTGCGAGCTTCACGTGCTCGATTCCGCGGTGCTGTCGTCCTGCGATGTCATCGTTGCGGCGACCGGCGACGACGAGGACAATGTCGTGATTTCCTTGCTCGCGAAGCAGGAGTTTGCCGTCCCGCGCGTCGTGGGCCGCGTAAATCATCCCGACAACCAGTGGCTTTTCACCGAGTCATGGGGGGTGGACGTTGCCGTGTCAACTCCTCAGGTGCTCACGTCGCTCGTAGAGGAGGCCGTGTCGGTGGGAGATCTCGTCCGCCTGATGAGCCTCGAGCAAGGCAAGATTGCGCTGCTCGAGATCACTCTTGCAGAGGGGTCACCTGCGTGCGGGAAGACGGTAGGCGACCTGAGGATGCCGTCCGACTGCACGCTGGTTGCCATCCTGCGCGATCGTCACGTCGTGACCCCGCAGGCCGAGACTCCGCTCGAGGCCGGTGACGAGGTCATGGCCCTGGCGGCGCCGGAGGCCGAGGACGATCTGCGGCGGGCTCTCGCAGGCTGATTCGAAAGGCACGGAAATGGAACGCGAGCAAGCGCTGGCGCTGGTCGACAAGTACTCCAACAAGGACATCACCTACCGTCATCTCATCGCGGTCGAGGGCGTCATGCGCGCGCTCGCCAGGAGCTTCGGGGAGGACGAAAGCCGCTGGGGTCTGGCGGGACTCTTCCATGATCTCGACTACGACGTCACCGAGGACAACTTCGAGCGCCATGGACACCAGACCGTTGAGTGGCTGCGAGCCGAGGGCTATGAGGACGAGGATGTTCTCAACGCCGTCATCGCGCACGTAGACCCCGCGCACGCCACCGGTTTGATGTCGCGGGCCATCGTCCACGCAGACGGGGTCGCGGGGCTGCTCGTGGCGTGCGCCCTCGTGCGCCCGACCAAAGCCGAGGGAATGAAGGTGTCCTCTGTCAAGAAGAAGCTCAAGGAGAAGTCGTTCGCACCGGGGGTCGAACGAGACAAGATCTATGACGTCGAGGAATCGATCGGCATCCCGATGGACGACTTCATCTCCATCGGCATCGATGGCCTCCAGCTCGTCGCCCCCGAGATCGGTCTCGCCTGATCGCCTAGCTCCGGCTGGGGGCCTCGGTCCCCTTGTCCCGACGCCGCTTTGCGTACCACAGCAAGGCAAGCACGATGAGCGCCCCGAGAATAAGGAAGGTAGGCAGGTTGAAGTACGAAGCTACTGCTCCATAGTTGTCCTGCACCACTTTGCCGATCAGGGCCAGCGCGAAGGTCCACGGGACCACGCCGAGGAACGTGTAGAGAACGAACTTGCCGAGCGGCATGCGGGCGATGCCGGCGGGGAGCGAGATGAAGGTGCGCACTACCGGCAGCAAGCGGGAGAAGAAAGTCGCTGCGTGGCCATGGCGCGCCCACCAGACCTCGGCACGATCGATGTCATGCTTGCGGACGAGAATGAGCTTGCCGTAGCGATCGAGGACCTCGCGGCCCAGGCTCCGGCCCACCCAGTAGGCGATCAGCGATCCGGCCAGGTTGCCGAGCACGCCCGCCCCACCGACGAGCCAGAAGTCCAGCGTGCCGTTGGCCGAGTACCATCCGCCGACGAGCATCGTGACCTCGCTGGGCACGGGGATGCAGGCAGATTCGGCCAGCATGAGAATGAAGATGGCAAGGTAACCGTAGTCGGCCACCCAGTGCTGCATGAGGTCGGTGAGGGCGTGCATCGCCAGATGGTAGCCGCCGGCGAGCCCGTAAATGGGACCCGGGAGAGGGTGCGGGGAACACGCCGGAACCCGATCGTGTTATTGACAATGACTCTCAAAGGTGCGATAAGCGGCACCCGGGGGTACAACGTTATTTCCGTCCCGGCCGAGGCCCGGCGTCGGCGGGTACCCTGCACCAGGCTCAGAGCCAGGCTTAGAGAAGGAGTTCGGTGGCCAAGAATCTCGTCGTCGTCGAGTCGCCGGCGAAAGCAAAGACAATCGAGCGGTACCTCGGCAAGGACTACAAAGTCCTCGCCTCGATGGGCCACGTGCGCGATCTTCCCAAGTCCGACTTCGGTATCGAGGTCAACGGCGATGTCAAGATCGCCTACCAGCCGATACAGCGCGCCTCGGCCAAGAAGGCAATGTCGGCCTTGCGCGCCGCGCTCAAAGGGGCCGAGAATGTGTGGCTCGCAACGGACCCCGACCGTGAGGGCGAGGCGATCGCGTGGCATGTGGCCGAGTTGCTCAAGCTCAAGAGTCACGCGGTTCACCGTGTGGCTTTCAACGAGATCACCAAAAAGGCCGTCACCGCCGCGTTCGAAGATCCCCGCCAGCTCGACGTCAACCTCATCGACGCCCAGCAGGCGCGGCGCGCCGTCGACCGCATCCTCGGCTACAAGCTCTCGCCTCTTCTGTGGCGCAACGTCGGCCCCAACCTGTCGGCAGGGCGGGTGCAGAGCGCTGCGCTGTGGCTGATCGTCGAGCGCGAGCGGGAGCGCCGCGCGTTCGGCGAGAAGGAGTATTGGGACGTCACCGCTGACCTGCAAACTGACCACGAAGAGAGCCTCACCGCCCTCTATCCGGTGGGCGAGAAGGAGAAGTTCGCGCTCGAAAACGAAGAGGCCGCGGCGTCCCTGGTGGAACGCGTTCGTCCGGGCCCCTTCACTGTTGCCGCCGTGCGCAAGGCCGAGCGCTCACGCAAGCCGCCTGCCCCATTCAAAACATCGACCTTGCAACAAGCCGCGTCGAGCAAGCTCGGCTTCCCGACGTGGAAGGCGATGCAGGTGGCCCAGTCCCTTTATGAGGCGGGGCACATTACCTACATGCGTACCGACTCGACCAACCTCAGCAACGACGCCATGGGAGAGATCGGCAACGTGATCGAACGCCAGTTCGGCGCCGACTACCACCAACCTCGCAAGTTCACGGCGAAATCCAAGGGAGCGCAGGAAGCACACGAGGCAATCCGCCCCGCGTCGTCGGCGAAGCTACCCGGCGAGATGGCTGGGACCCTCAACGGCGATCAGACGCGCCTCTACGAGATGGTCTGGCAGCGGACCATGGCCTCGCAGATGGCCGAGGCGGTATATGACGCGACGTCGGTCGACATCGTGAGCAACGGGGTCACCTTCAGAGCAACCGGTCAGGTGGTCAAGTTCGACGGATTCATGCGCGTCTACCTCGAGAAGGCAGACGACGAGCCCGAAGAGATAGAAGGCGTCCTACCCGACCTCGCCGAGGGCGACGTGCTCGCGCTTACGGCTCTTTCGCCCGAACAGCACTTCACGCAACCTCCGCCTCGCTACACCGAGGCGACACTCGTGCGCGAGATGGAGCGCGTCGGGATAGGCAGACCGTCGACATACGCTCCGACGGTCCAGAAGCTTATCGAGCGCGGTTACGTCAGGTCTGAGAGCCGGCGACTCTTCCCCGTGCCACGCGGTGAGGTCGTCATCGAGCTTCTCGAGAGCCATTTCCCCGAGATCCCAAGCGTCGATTTCACGGCTCGCATGGAGGAGTCACTTGATGAGATCGCCTCGGGCGACAAGCGCATGACTCCGATCGTGCGCGACTTCTTCAACTCGTTCACGCAGCATGTCGAGGAACAGAAGGACAAGATGAGCCGCCCCGAACGACCCACCGACAAGACCTGTCCCGAATGTGGGAGGCCTGTCGTCCAGAAGTTCGGAAAGCACGGCTTGTGGTTCCTGTCGTGCTCGGGATGGCCGGACTGCAAGTGGTCCCAGCAGCTCGACGAGCTCGGCGAGCCACTTCCCGACCCCGAGGGAGTCGGCGAGGACTGCCCCGAATGCGGATCGGAGCTTGTCGCCAAGACCGGACGCTTCGGCCCCTTCGTCGGATGCTCGAACTATCCCGAGTGCAAGTACATAAAGAAGGAGCCCCCCAAAGAGACCGGCGAATCCTGCCCCAAGTGCAGCTCTCCGCTCGTCGAGAAGCGCGGACGCTTCGGCCCCTTCGTCGGATGCTCGAACTACCCTCAGTGCAAGTACATCAAGAAGACGCCTCGCAAGACGAGCGCGAAGAAGTCCTCGGGAAGGAAGAGCGCGGGCAAAAAGTCTGCGGCCCGCAAGACCTCGGCCCGGAAGACGAGCGCGAAGAAGACCTCGGCAAAGAAATAGCCGGCCACGAAGTGGCTGCAGAAAGAGTCGGCGAGGCCGAGGACCGAAACTCCCGGCGCGAGTCACTGTGACTCACTAGGATGGGCATGACCGTGTTGCCCGGGGCCCTCCATGGACTGCCCTTTTCGCGCAAGGGGACTTGACATCCAATCCGCGCCGCAGCGCCCGAATCTAACCGTGATGGCCTCGAAAGAGGTCACTTACATGATGCTGCTCAAGAACCGCACCTTCCTCAGGTTTTTCTTGGCCCAGTTCGTGTCGAGCCTCGGGGACTGGGTCGGGGTTATCGCCATCGCGATCTATGCGACCAAGATCGGCGGAGCGACCGGCGTGGGGATCGTCATGACGGCGCGCGTGTTGCCCGGCTTCATCGTGGGGCCATTGGCCGGCGTCCTCGCCGACCGCTGGGACCGGCGCAAGATCATGGTGACTGCGGATTCGGCCCGCGCCGTGCTCATCTTCTCCCTGCCCTTTCTGCCGACGCTGTGGTGGTTTCTCATCGTGTCGATAATCCTGGAGAGCCTGACGCTTGTATGGGGCCCGGCCAAGGACTCGTCGCTCCCCAACTTCGTGCCGCGGAGCCACCTGACTCACGCCAA
The DNA here is from genome assembly GCA_038254435.1 of Actinomycetota bacterium. Taxonomy (GTDB): domain Bacteria; phylum Actinomycetota; class CADDZG01; order CADDZG01; family WHSQ01; genus JBBSGD01. The sequence goes on along the minus strand of JBBSGD010000050.1, from coordinate 4,258 downwards.
CTCGCTCAGCCTCATGGCCGTGTACGCGCCGTGGCCGCTGGCCTCCGTCGTCTACGTGCTGATGGCGACGCTCGGGTCGTTCCTCGGCAGCCACGTCTCGGTGCTCGAAGGCCTTCACGCTTCCCCGCAGGCGCTGGCGCTGTGGCTGGATTCGAGCACCTTTTGCTTCTCGGCCGTGATGATCTCGACCTTGTCGATCCCGCGAACACATGCCAAAGAGACGCAGCTCGACTGGGGACAAGTGAAGCGAGATCTCGTCGAGGGGCTCGTGTTCGTGCGCGATCACAAGCAGGTGCGTCCGTGGATGATCGGCATTGCGCTCACCTTCACGGCCGCCGGCGCCGTGTTCTCGCTTGGGGTTTCATTCGTCGACAAGGTGCTCGGCGGCGGGGGCCGTGGTTTTTCCTTCCTCATCGGCTTCTTGGCGCTGGGAATGATCATCGGCCTTCTGGCGACGGGCATGCTGGCCCGGCGGATTCAAAAGGACGCGCTCTTCTCCTCGTCTATCTTGCTATTAGGGGCGGGGCTAATCGGCCTCGCCAGCATGGGCAGCCTTACCTCCGCGATCCCGCTCGCCAGCGCGCTCGGCTTCTTCGGCGGCATCGCTTACTCGTCTGGCTACTCGCTAATGCACGAAAACACCGAGGACGCAGTGCGCGGCCGCACCTTCAGTGCCGCCTATACGGTCATTCGGATCGGAACGCTCGGGGGCCTAGGGCTCTTTCCCCTGCTTGCCGGACGGATCGGCGATCATGTGATCGCGGGGTACCCGCTGCCGGGCGCGCGCGCGACACTGTGGCTGGCGGGTTTGGTGGCCGTCGGAGGAGGAGTGTTGTCGATGCGAGCGATCAAGGCGAGGCAGGCTGCGTCTACCGTGCGCCCGTCCGCCGCAGCGGGATACTTCGTAGTCTTCGAAGGCGGTGAGGGCGCGGGGAAGACCACTCAGATGGAGGCTCTGACCCGGTGGCTCGAGGCACGCGGGCACACGGTAGTCGTCACTAGGGAGCCGGGCGGCACGGTCATCGGCGCAAAGATCAGAGAGCTGGTGCTCGATCCGGATGCCGCGGGTATGCACCCTCGCACCGAGGCACTTCTGTACGCAGCCGACCGAGCCCAGCACGCAGCCGACGTCATCGCCCCGGCCCTGCGCGACGGGAAAGTGGTCGTCTCCGACCGCTTTGTTGACTCGTCACTCGCATATCAAGGCTTGGCTCGCGGCCTCGGGCTGGAAGAGATCTACGAGATAAGCAAGTGGGCGACCGGGGGTTTGCTTCCCAACCTCGTGCTGTTCCTCGAGCTGGATCACAGACGCGGTCTCGACCGCCTTCGTCGTTCGCACGACCGGATCGAGAGTGAGGGAGACGACTTTCACGCGCGCGTCGCAGACGCTTACCGCACGCTTGCGTCTAAGTTTCCCGAGCGTTTCGTCGTCCTCGACGCGGACAAAGAAGCAGACGCGCTTCACCAAGAGATAGCGGGCATCATGGAGGAGCGTGCGGGCAAGAGGCTTCGGGGGCTGGAGGAGGAGAGGAGTGCGGCCGCCCGGTCCGACTCGCCGCGTCTCGCGTGAGTGTCTGGGAGCCGCTGGCCGGGTCGCGCGCCGCAGCGGGGCTTGCCTCGCAGATCGCCTCCAGCGCGGTTCCGCACGCGTGGCTGCTGATAGGACCGGCAGGGTCGGGCAAGCGCGCTGCCGCCCAGGCGATGGCGGCGGCACTCAACTGCCTCGCGGAGCCGGGAGTCGGCTGCGGACACTGCTCGAGCTGCATGCGCATACTGCGGGCTCGTCACCCCGATGTGCATCACATCGTGCCCGAAGGGCCTCTCATCCCGGTTGACGTCATACGCGAAACGGTGATCCCGGAGGCTGCTCGATCACCTTTTGAGGGTATCCGCAAGGTCTTCATCATCGAAGAGGCGGAACGAATGAACCCCAACGCGCAGAACGCGCTGCTGAAAACCCTCGAGGAACCGCAGCCGGACACCGTCTTCGTCCTCATCTCGGACCAAGAAGACGAGCTGTTGGAAACGATCCGATCGCGCTGTCGTGTGTACCGCCTCGATCCCGTACCCGAACAGCGCATCGTCGAGCTCCTCGTGGCGGAAGGGACGAGCGACGCTCGGGCTCTGGTGTCTGCGCGCGTGTCCGAGGGGCATCTCGAAAGAGCGCGGTCCCTGGCTCTCGACGACGATGCCGCGGCGAGACGCGCGCTGTGGGTTGCCCTTCCGAGCAGGCTCGACTCGGCAGAAGCGGCTCTCGACGCGGCGCAGGAGGTGCTCGAAGAGGTGAAGATCGCACTTGGGGAGCTCGCACGGACGCAGAGACAGCAGGTGAGCGGTCTCGCCGAAGCGATGGGTGAGGGGCGAGGCACCGCAGGTGCGCGCAATGCCCTTGCCACGAGGCATAAACGCGAGCTACGCAGGCTTGAAGAAGTGCTCTTGGGCGAGGCCTTTCAATCCCTCGGATCGTTCTACCGCGACGTCTTAGTCGTGCGGCGCGGCGGCGCCGAGACAATCACGAACCTGGACTTAGCGGGTGAGCTCGCCCGGTGGGCGAAGGCCCCCGTGTCCGATGCTGCCCTGATCGCCGCCGTGGAGCGCTGCATTGCGGCGGGATCGGTGCTCGAGAGAAACGCGAATCAGACGCTGCTCGTGGAGTCGGTACTCCTGGAGCTCGGGAGGCTCGTTGCCCCCGTGGCAACCGTCGTCTAGCTCACTGCTCCTTCGGCGTCAGCACGCAGAACTCGTTGCCTTCCGGGTCGGCGAGCACTATCCAGGTGACGTCCTCGTCGGCGTGCTGGCCGATGTCGGCGTGGCTGGCGCCGAGGCCGACCAGGCGCTCGACCTCGGCCGTCTGATCGCTGGGATTGAGATCGATGTGGAGCCGGTTCTTGGTTGTCTTGGCAGCGGGGGACTTGAGCAGAAGGATCGTTGACTCCTTGCCCTGCGGATCCTCGATGGCCACCTCGTCCTCGGATTCGAAGACGATCTTGTAGTCGAGTGCGGCCGACCAGAACTGGGCGAGCTTCGCGGGCTCGGCGCAGTCGATGGTCAGGCAGTAGATGCGGCTGGGCATGCGCCCTCCTTGGTGGTCGTCGGTAACTAGACCTGTGCGGTTGGTGGGCTGGTCATTTCGACCTGTAACACCCAAAGGGTGTAGACGCTATCCCAATGGAGGCATAGCGTTCCCCGCAATAGATGCGCTCAGTCTGCGGGGAGTGCGTCGCAAGAATCCTAGGAGACAGCTTGAACATGCGCCCGAGCACCCTTGCTGCTTGTGACTCTTACGCTGCTGCCCGTGACCGGCTAGAGATGGTGCTCTTGAGCGATGGCCTCTTGGTTGGGGAGAGATCATCAGAACGTGGCGGCAGGCCGGCAGCGTCGTAACAGTGCGGTCGTGGCAGCGGTTGTCGCAGGCCGATCGCGATGCGGTCGCGGCCGCGGCGGAGTCCCTCCCGCTGCCCGGCACCGAGCAGCGATCGTCGTCCGCTGGAACGGCCGAACTTCAAGGACCCGTCCCCGGGCCCGAGCAAGAGGCGATACTCAGGCAGTGGATGCGGTTCGGCGATGGGCGGAGCAACTCGATGCGTGGGCTATACCGGCCCCCATCCTCGACGCAGCACCCGAGTCTCCGTGGGGCTTCCCACCCCATCTGTTCCGGGTGAGGGAGGGAGAAACGACCACCCCCTCGGCCCTCCGGACCCTAGAGAGGCTGCCCCAGCGTGGCACCGTGCTGGACGTCGGTGTTGGGGCCGGAGCCGGCAGCCTCCCGCTCTCGAAGCGAGCTGCCCACATCACCGGCGTGGACGAGAGTGAGGACATGCTGGCCTCGTTTGATGAAGCAGCGACCCGCCTTGGAATACAGCATCGCTCGGTGCGCGGCAGGTGGCCGAACGTCGCCCCTGACGCGGGAGATGCCGATGTAGTGATCTCGCACCACGTGATCTACAACGTGCGAGATCTTGGCCCCTTCTGCCGCGCTCTGGACGCCGCCGCGCATCGCAGGGTCGTCATCGAAGCGACCCAAAGCCATCCCGCCGGTGGCCTCGACGACATGTGGCAGCACTTTCACGGGCTCGAGCGTCCCGAAGGCCCAACGGTCGAGGACGCCGTGGCGGTGTTGGAGGAGATCGATCTTAAGCCGCGGATCGAGAAGTGGACCCGGCCCGAGCGCGTCACTAACGCGAACCGGTCGGAGGTTGTGGCGTTCGTGCGGCGACGACTGTGTCTCCCCCAGGAGCGGGACGAAGAGATCGACCGT
>JBBSGD010000049.1:0-12680 GCA_038254435.1 Actinomycetota bacterium | reverse complement strand
TCGCCGACGCCAGAAACCGAAGATTAAGAGTGCGCGATGATGCAACCGTCAGCATGGCGGCCCCGGCCACGGCTTTGTCCAGGGCGCGGATGGTCCCATGTTGGTGAGAAAGAACTGGTCCCTACTTACTGAGAAGCGACATCTGCCTCCCGCTGCGCCATATCTCGCTTGGTAGCAGTGAACGACTTCTCGAGGAGAGCAGCGACCTCTCTAGTCGTGAGAGATCCCTCAGGCCGACTGGGTGCCGCACTTCTCAACCAGCTCAGATTGGTGCGGCGCCGCACCATTTCAACCCGGTCTGACACCCAGGCAGCCGCCTTGAGCGTGTCGTACGCGTAGTCCGTAGCCTTTGTCGTGTGCCTCGTGCCACCTCTTGACTTCTAACGCCTCTAAGACGCTCTCACGGGCGCTGTAATGCGTGACGTTGTCACGGCTCGCCGTTAGCGTTCCCTTGTGCCGATTCCGTTCACGCTGGGGCCACCCGACAAGCCGTTCTTTAGGACTTCATTGCGGGGCACGCCGTGGGCAGCATGGATCCCTGCAGCGGCCAGCCCTCCAGGTTTCATGAAACGGAGAGAGGGAACGTAGCCGGCGAAGCCCAGCCAGCGAAAGGATCCGGATTCCCGATGAGGTTGACACAACCCGACAAAACGGTTGCGGCTACGCCGGACGTCCTCCTTACCGAGGGCTTAGGAGCACTGTGGGCGCAGTAGCACGGACCTTCACGCGATATAAGAATGAAAGCATGACCGACTGGGCGGCCGCCCTCACCTACTACTCGGTGCTGGCTCTGTTTCCCGCCCTCATAGTTCTAGTTGCGCTGCTCGGCCTTCTGGGGAGCCCGCACACGATCAACGTGCTTCTGAAGATAGCCAAATCCCTCGGGTCATCCTCCGCGGCAAGCAGCGTGCAGGGCCCCATCCACAGCATCGTGACCAGCAAGAGTAGTGCCGGCGCTTTGTTCGGCATCGGCGTGCTCGGAGCACTGTGGTCGGCGTCGGGCTACGTCGCGGCCTTCATGCGGGCCGCCGACGCTATCTACGAGGTGGGCCGAGAGCGGCGGATTTGGAGAAAGCTCCCCGTGCGCATCGGGTTGACGCTGGTACTGGTCGTGCTGCTCGCCGTTATAACCCTCGCACTGGTGTTGACCGGCCCGCTGGCCCAGGCGGTGGGCAGCGCGGTGGGGTTGGGGAGTGCTGCCGTTACCGCTTGGTCGATAGCCAAGTGGCCCGTTCTGATCCTGCTGGTGGCGCTCATCTTTGCCGTCCTCTACTTCGCTGCGCCCAATGTTCGTCATCCCGGTTTCGGCTCGGTGATGCCGGGAGGGATCTTGGCTATTGTTGTATGGATCCTCGCTTCTGCAGGATTCGCCTTATACGTAGCCAACTTCAGCTCCTACAACAAGACCTACGGGAGCCTCGGTGCGGTAGTCGTCTTTTTGCTGTGGCTCTACATCTCAAACAACGCGACTCTGCTCGGCGCAACGTTCAACGCCGAGCGAGAACGATCGCGGGAACTAGAACGAGGTGAGCCCGCCGAGGAGGAACTACAACTAGAGCTGCGTGACAGCAAGGGAAAGCCGCGCCCCTGACGAGAACGGGGGTTGTCAACGCTCTTGTCAACGCTTTACGTCCGACTAGACAGAGTGGTAACGGACGGCCCAGGATGACACCTTGCGCCTGACCAGGTAAAACAACCCGAGACGGGACTACTTCCGGTCGAGTCGGATGTCATTCGCCGGTCTTCAAAACCGGTGCGCCGGGCGATCCCCGGTGGGCGGGTTCGATTCCCGTCCGCCTCCGCCATGTGGCCTGACCTGACCTTCTATGTTGTCAAGCGGCCTCCTGAGCGGCTCCGAGATCGGTGATGAGCTGCCGGAAAACGACGTTGGAGAGCTGCCGCTTCAGACATCTCAGCCGAGGTCGTCGGCCGCGAACGACATTTCGCGGAGAAGCTGCACGCGCTGACCCGAATCTATGGAGACCGTCCAAGCAGTCGAGTTCGAGATCTGGCCGACCTCATCCTGTTGATCGAGGAAGGATTTGACCATTTGCTCGAGCTACGGGGAGCCTTCGTCGCCGTCTTCGAAGCGCGCGCCACACATCCTGTTCCCGTCCAGATTCCGGATCCTCCGGAGAGCTGGCGGCAGACGTTCGCTGACATCGCGTCGGAGTTGGACATCGGCCCTAAAGGACTAGATGAAGCTATGGGAGCCCTCAGGCGCTTCTGGCTAGGGGTGCTACAGGAAGCCGGTGCTCAGGAGTGACCACTTCCACCGCCCCTTGCTAATCCATTGCTAATCCTCTTTCGGGAAGGCGCACCTGCCAGTCCCTGTGTCGCCTACCCTGCGGCGACGCTGATGCAGATGAGCACGAATCCGGCTAGGAGCAGCCAGGAGCGAAGGCCCTGGGCGAACTCCCAGCGGTTCCGGGTCGTTTCCCAGTCGTCGGGGGGTTTCTCGGCGTTCCACTTTCCGGTCGCCAGATTGATGGGGACGTTGACCACGATCGTGGAGAACAGCGACGCCGCGAATGACCCCGATGCTATCCAGGCCCATGGTCCTGGTTGCCCGGCTCGGGACGCGTAGCTGATTGCGAGTACGAGGCTAAGGGTCATCCCGATGGGCATGACCCGCCCGAAGGTCTTGAGCAGACCTTGTTCGACGGTGATGTGTTGGGTTGGGGGGAGCCGGCGTAGGACGGGGTGGACGAAGGCGTAGGAGCCGAACTCGGCGCAGGAGACGAATCCGGTGACGCTGAGCGTGAAGAAGGCAAGTAGGTCCATGGCGGGGACTCCGGTTCTAGGGGCTTGAGTTGGTGGCGGCACGGATGGCGGCCAGCGCCGCGGCGGTGAGTACGTCGGGATCGGGCCAGGGCAGTTCGGGTTTGGTGATGCGCAGGTCGACAATGCCGTGCAACGATGCCCACAGTTCGGTCGCGAGCGGCGGCGCCGCGCCGCGGCGGCGTGCGGGCAGGCACGCGGCGACTGCCTCGACCAGCTCCCGGTAGGACGCGGCTCCAGGGTGTTCGGTCTCACCAGGCAGGCCCAGACCCGCCGGGCCGGCGTTGGTGGCGCTGAACAGCACCCGGTAATGCCCGGGCCGGTCCAGCCCGGAGCGGACGTAGGCCCGGCTCATCGCTGCCAGGCGGGGCATGGGCTGCTCGCCGGCCGACGCGGCGGCGGCGCGGAGAACCCTGGTGAACCCCTCGAACCGTTCGGTGATGATCGTGCGGACGAGGGTCTGCTTGTCGGGGAAATGCCGATACACCGAGGGTGGCGTGACGCCGGCGGCGGTAGCGACGGCCCGCATGGTGAGGGCGTCGACGTCGCCGAGCTCGGCCAGTAGGTCGGTCGCGACGCGGATCACGACGTCGCGCAGTTCGTGTCCGGTGCCGCGCCGGCGGCGCCGGGTTGTGGTCACCGGGTGATGGTGTCGTCGGGTGGCAGCTGGACGCGCACCAGGACCCGGCCACGATCGACCTCGGCGCGCACGTCCGCTGGGTCGGGTGTTCCGTCGGGACCGACCCGGATGTGGGCCCAGCGCCCGTAGGGCGGGTGGTCGCGCACGAGCGCGGTGAGCGCCTCGGCCACCAGGTCGGGGTCGCGTACGGCCTCGGCAGTGGCCCGCACTTGCCGGCCGCGCAGCTTCAGCTGCACCGGCGCGCCGCCGTCGAGGTTGTGCCACCAGCTGCTGTCGGTGGTGATGAGCAGCTCGCCGCCACGCTGCAAATAGTGCACGGGTGTGGCGTAGCGCGTCCCGCTGCGGCGTCCGGTGAAGGTCAGGACGAGCCTCTTGCTGCTCAGTAGCCGGTGCAGTGGCGAATACAGGATGGCGGCCGGGACTCGGTTGGCCAGCGACGTCTTGGCCATCATGCCCGTTCGTCTGGCCGGGGGCCGCCCAGGCGACGACCCATCTCGTCCGCCAGCGCCTGCAACGCGTCGAGGGGCCGCAGGTACACGGTCAGGTCCGAGATGCGGCCGCTCCGGTCCGGACGGACGACGAGCAGCCCGTCTGCCGCATCTGGGTGCGCCGCGACATGCGCGGTGAACATCAGGACCGCGGCGTCGGGCCCCTCGATCGTCTCGATGACCTCGACGTCATGCAGCGCCCCGTCCAGGACAGCGGTGAGGATCTGGGTGGCCGCCGCTCGGCCTTCAAATGGCGCGCCGTGCACGGCGACGCGCAGGGTCACGTCCTCGGTCATGGTCTCGATCACCGCGGCAGCGTCGGCCGCCTCGAGCGCGTGTGCGAGTTGTTGCAGCATGTGCTCCTCCTTAGAGTAGACTAACGGTGGTTACTATAACATCTGTTAGCTAGGGAGCGAGAGCGTTGTCTACCGGACGTCGCGTTGTGCAGCGCTCTTCGCCTCGGCCCGCCTCATCCGCTGGGACGGCGGACAGTGGCATCAGGTGTCGCGCAGGGGGGATCGCCTACGGAGACTCGCCGTGCCTGTTCGTCTCACCGGGTTGCATGCACGGTGAGGATGCGGGGTCCGTTGTCGGTGATGGCGATTGTGCTCGGCATGCGCGCCGCGTGAGCCGTCGGCGCTTCGGAGTGTCCAGCCGTCGGGGTCGATGCGGCATTCGTCGTTGCTCCGGCTAGAAACCATGGCTCGATCGCCACGGAACCACCGCCACCGAACGATTGACCGCGACCATGACCGAAGAGTTCATAAGGCTCCTCTGGGTCTTGGAGGCGACGATCGAATTGTTCCCTAAGCTGGAGTCTGCGCTCGACAGCGTCCCGGTGAGGCCGGACAGTGGCCACTAGCCCATAAAGGAGAGTCGGACGATCACGCCCTTTTCTGAGGCCGGAAGGAGCCTCTGAAGTTGAGCCTTCTTCCGCAGAACGCGAGGCCTGCCCCGGGTCGTCCCGGCGCTACGCACATAGAGAGAGGGCTTTTAGAGTCCAGGCAAACATGCAGCTCGGAGCCGAAATTTCTGGCGCTAATGCCATTAGTGTCGTTATCGACGCAGCAGCCAGCGGGCGCGCGGGTCCTTGGCGGCCTTTCCAGACCACTCCACCAGGTGAGCGGCCCGGAGCGTGTTCATCCGACGGATCACAGAGGTCTCGATATGCGGGTCATTTCCACCAAATCTCCCGTACTCAAGCTGCCGGCTTCTCGCAGCAGACTGAGAATCTCCCTGAAGCCGGAGGGGAGTCGAGCCTCCAACTCACGATCGATTGGAGTTGCCAGCAGCGTGAGGCGAACGCTCCCAGCGGTCTGGTGGTAGAGGGGTCAGCAAGGCCCGCGAGGCGTATCTCTTCGAACATTCGCCGAATGCCCCCGCCGAGTTCCTGACCGAAATGAAGGTCACTGCAGACTCGGGCGATACGGGGGTTGCGAGCAAACCTTGTCGCCTGCAGCGGCCCTTCCGGACTGACCAAGCCGGGGAAGCGACCGGGGCTTTCTATCTCCACCCGGTCGTCGAAGATCTCGATCCTGATGTGGTCGCCGGCAGGGCTATAGGAGCGATGGACGACGGCGTTAACAAGTGCCTCCAGCCAAGCATCTTCGGGGATCAATCCAGCGACCTCGAAGCGCCCGCGCTGACCAAGCGCCCGCCGCGTCGGCTGTAACGTCCTGATTCCTTCGGTGGCTTCGTGGAGGATGCGTGGGATGTGTCCTTCGTACCTTCGATCTTCCGTTAGACGCTGGCGCCGTCCTGTCCCCCGTTCAACGCCCTGGTAGCGCAGAAGCCGCGCATACGCCTCGGGAAAGTGGGCCTGGGGGGACACCCCAAGAGAAGGATCGCCGCACCGGTGACATTCCCATCTCGGTTAGTCAAGCTTCGGGCCGCGAGAAGCCGTTCGGGATCGGGGTGCTGCAGGACGTCGGCATAGGAGGACAAGAGGGCCTGATCAAGATCCGAGAGGGTGGCCCCTGGGACTGTGGTCGCCTCGAAGAGTGCTTGCCCCTTGTCGTAAGGAGTTCCTGACGTTGACGGAAGTTCAGTCTGCGATTTTCGTCTCCGACCCTTAGGTAGACCTCATCGCGTTGGTTAGCGTGTACGAGCTCACTCGGCTCCATCTCGATCACGAGAAGCTGGTCGACCTTGCCTGCGTGATTCATGCATGGAACCAGCGTGCTGTGAGCCCGGACCGCGGGTTCCGTGAAGTCATTGCCGCCTGCATCAACCCTTTGCGATGTTCGGGTTCGGGATCCGTACCTTGGGCAACTCCCTCGCTGAGTCCCACGATGATGATTCCACCATCGGCGTTGGCGAAGCCGACCTCGGTATTGGCGAGGGCCAGGGGTGACACCCTCGAGTCCTTCCTCTCGAACCACTGGTCCTCGGTGATCGAGAGCAGTACCGGGCCGCGATCCTCAAGTGGCCTCGCGAGAGCCTGGCCAACCTCGGTGTTCGACATGGGCCTACTCTCAACTATTTAGAGTACGTTCCAGTGAGCGGCGTTAGGGAGTGCGGTTGCTCGGGACCGGACAAGGCAGGATTAGATCGGGTTTCGCGGCATGTGCAAGGAGAGAAACGTGGGCCGCTGCCCACCCTAAGTGCGATTCCTCAGAATCCGAGAGGACGGGGCAGGACCGCTCGGCTAGAACTTCCAAAACCGGTGCGCCGGGCGATCCCCGGTGGGCGGGTTCGATTCCCGTCCGCCTCCGCCATATCGGATTCTTAGGGGCGCAGCACGTTAGCTAGCGGCAGCTCGCAGAACGCGCACGGGGAAGTCGAGCTCCTCTTCGCCACCCTCGGGTGTTTGCACCCGAACCTTCGCACGTGCCGCGGGTCCGACACCTCTGATTTCGATCACGGTTCCATGAGTATCCGATAACTCCCATGGCACGAGCACTCGTTGTCCGGGTTGGACTGTCGCCTTCTTGCTCTCGAGCAGCAGCCGTAGGGTTGGAAGCTGCTCAAGGTCTCGGTTCCGGGCAACGGCCTGCTTTGAGCGGATGATGTCCTCGAGAGCTGCAACTCGAATCCCCACGTCCCCTAAATCCAGACCTTCGGCGTTGGCGGCGAGCTCCTGATAACCGCTGGTGCCGCCGGGACGATGAATGAGGTCTAGTCGACCATAGTCGGTCATGAGATTTAAGAACCGAAAATCGACTATCCAGCGCTGTAGATCCTTACCCGTCCAATCGACGCTGATTCCCTCGGGCGCCTCCAGAGAGAGAATCCTTGCGTTCATTGCACTGAGCGCGGCCGAGAGCGAATCCATGTTGCTTTTCTTGAGCGCGGGGACGATGTCGACATCGTCGGTAGACATCGGGGACCCATGTAGCACCCCTCCTATGCCGCCGACCACAACGTAGTCCACGCCGTGTTGGGCAAGAATCCTCAAGATTCGTTCGGGGTCAAATGTCACTGTTCTGGTTTCTTTCTCGTAACTTTCGCGGCGAGCTTGTCGATCGCGGATCGACCTGCATAGAGTCGTTCGAGTCGCTGTTGGGGGCTAAGTCGGAGGTTCTCCTGCACTAGGAGCGCGTGCTCATCGTCCCGAGTCACGATTCGAACTGCAAGATCAAATCCGCACGCTCGAATTGCATCAACGACTCGGCCGAACGGCGGAGAGGTCCTGCCCCTCTCCCATCGGGCGATCACCGGCTGGGTCGTGCCCATGAGCTCCGCGAGCGCGCGCTGCGACAGACCGGCCCGCTTGCGGGCCTCGCGGATCAGCTCGCCTCCCTGCATGGGGCCCATGATACCATAATAGGTATAGAGAATAAATCTTTCTAGATATAGTGACGATATCTTACAAGGCATAGATATGAACTTTGGGTGTGCTACACCCCGGTGAGACATTCCAAGGAGATAAGCCGGTTCTGGGCACCGTTATCTCCCAGGCATCCACCGCCGGGTGCCGACTCCTAATCGCGCTCGACCGTGAGCAGCTCGCGTAGCCGAGGTTCGACGTTCGTAGCCATCTCTCCGACCTGGGTTGACTCGCGCAGCAGCCCTTCGACCGCGCGTGTTAGTGCACGAAGCAGCTCCTCTCGCTCCAGCGAGCGAATGAGGGCATCCTCGAACGCGGCGAGAGCTTCAGCAGGTAGATCATCAAAGCCCCTGCCGAAGCGCGCGGGGAGCTCGCGGCCGCAGCACGCGAGAGTGAGGGCGTGATCGCGGATCGCGCTGATGCAGTATTCCGCCTGCCACCAGCGCCCACGCTCGATGCAGGCCCGCGCAGTGCGCGCGTAAGCCACCGCCCAGCCAAACAGGTCGTGGGCCGAAGGAGGCGCAGCGTAGGGTTTCTCAACAGAGTTCCCGAAGAGCAGCCGAAACATCGGCCCTCCCGCCCCGTACTGCGACGCCGGCGCGAACGAAAGATCGAACTGTAGGCAGCCGGGGAGCAAGAATACGCGGTAGATGGTAGCCCCGCTGGGAAGGTCGAAAAGATGAATTGCATCGAACTCAGTCACGACGCTCCGCGTCCAGTCGCTCAGGACATCGGCCACAGGCACGCCCTCCGCAACGGCGAACGTGAGATCGAGATCAGACCAACGATCACCGCCACCGAATGCGAGTGAGCCGACTACGGCTCCGGCGACGACCCTGGGGTCAGACGAGGCTAGTTGAAGAACACGATTGCGGACGGCGTCGCGGTCTTTGGCACCGAACATGCATCACATCCTGACAGAGGCCGTCATGAGGGACCTGAGAGGGAGGCCTCCGGCAGGGTTGACTCGAACAGCTCGATGGGATTGCCGGAAGGGTCGTCCAGCAGGATCTGCTTGCCGCCTACTCCGTGACGATGTCATTGCGAAAGTGGACACCTTCCTTGCGCAGTGCCCCGACGATGGCAGCAAGATCGGAGACTTCGAGCGAGAACCGGTTCCAGCCTCCGGGCTCGGGCGCCTTGCCATCGGGCGTGGCCTGGCCGCCGCCCGGCCCCCCACCGGGAGCGCTGAGCACCAGGCGAAGGTCTCCTCGGGAGAGCATCGCGAAAGCAGGAGCCGGATGCATCTCCTCACGGAAGCCGAGATGCTGACAGTAGAACGCGATCGCCTTGTCGACGTCGTCGACGATATAGCGGACGCTGACGGTGGCCATCGGGTGTTCCTCTCTCTGTCTTGCACCCAACCTATATCTGTAGCAGGTCACGGAAAACTGGTGCGGAAACGAAGTCGTGAGTCGAGGTCGCGCAGCTTCACGGTCATCCCGCGCTCCGGAGCCTCGGAGAGCCCCAAGAACACGAACACCTTCTTGTTGATCTTCACTACGTCCTCGCCCACGGGTGATCCTCGTACGCCCCCGGCAAGCCCCCCAGTGCGAACGTGTAGATCCTTCGCCGCGTCGCCCGCGGCCGGCTCATCGTCCCACCATGGTCACGCGAGCCTACGTGGCCGAGCGCCGCTTAGCATGGTGACGCTTCGCCGCGGTCATACGGCGGCTCCCACAGCGCGCAAGGAGGTTCTTCATGTTGCTGGGCCTGCATCTCTGCGAATTTTCCTATCCCGGTGCCCCCGGCTCGATCGCGCCGGTCCTCGGCCAGACGCTCCGTACCGCGGACGACATCGGGATCCATAGCTTCTGGCCCATGGACCACTTCTTCCAGATCCCCTTCATAGGAGAGGTTGCCGACCCCATGCTCGAGTCCTATGCCGCGCTCGCGTGGGCGGCGGGCGTGACCTCGCGCCTCGAGCTGGGTGCGCTCGTCACCGGCGTCACGTACCGGCACCCCGGCGCGCTCGTCAAGGCAGTCACGACGATCGACGTGCTGTCCGGCGGCCGCGCGTGGCTGGGGATCGGGGCAGCCTGGAACGAGCAGGAGGCGCGCGGGCTCGGCCTTCCCTTCCCTCCGCTGAAGGAGCGCTTCGAGCGCCTCGAGGAGACGCTCCACATCGCCCGTCAGATGTTCGACCGCGATCCATCACCGCACACGGGCCCGCACTTCACGCTCGAGCAACCGCTCAACTCACCGGCTCCGATCAGACGCCCACCGATCCTCGTCGGTGGCGCGGGGGAGCGCAAGACGCTGCGACTAGTGGCCCGCCACGCCGATGCGTGCAACCTGTTCGAACGCCTCGGGCTCGACGGCATCGCACACAAGCTCGAGGTGCTGGCCGGCCATTGCGCCGATGTAGGTCGTGACCCCGACGAGATCGCGCGCACCACGTTCGGCATGCTCGGCTCACCGTCGGTAGACGAAGCGGTCGACCGCCTCGGCGCCCTCGCCGATCTCGGCATCGACCTCGCGCTCGTCGATCTTCCCGACGCCACCGACGAGGGGGTCTTCGACCTGCTCGCCGAGGTCATCAAGCAGATAGCGCCGCTCGGACGTCCGCGCCCGCCGGCGCTCGCTGGGTGACCGCACGAGAGTGGTTGACTGTCACGCGGCCCGATGCCGCGCCTCGAAGTCGTGCATCGTGACGAGGATGATGATGAGGCCGATTATCTGAGAGAACGCGGCCACAGAGACGCCCAGGAGCAGCGTGAACACGCCCGCGACGGCCGCCGCGGCAGCGCGCCGGCGTCAAGGGCGCCGTTGATCCCAGTGGCGATCGCCACCACCGACTCGCCGAACGCGACGACGAGCAGCAGTCCGTGACGTTCGACGAAGTGCGTCGGGTGGATGTCGAATCCGGCACGCGTCTCATCGTCGACCGCGCGTGTCGGGGTCGAGGTCACGTATTGGAAAAGGATGGGCACCACCCACAGGACGTAGGATGCCGGCGGCTCACGACCCGGCGGCGATCACGCTGACCGCCCCGAGGACGTTCAGTGGCACGAACCACAGCACCGCAGCTACCGTAGGTCTCAGCGCAGACCCCGCCGTGCACGAGGACGACCAGGAGGTAGCCGGCACCGAACGCCACTCCTTTATGTCCGAAGGCCCCGGGACATAGTGCGCAGATGAGGAACGCCGCCATGCCGCGATGAGCAGCAAGCGCCGCGTTGCCGCTGTGCGGTGGCACCTGTTCGTCAACCACGCAGCCCCCGTACATCCAGAACAGCACTACGAAAATTAGGAGTGCCTGTAGCGCGGTTTCAAACGTGAGCTTGCGAGTTGCAGAGAGCACTACGATACGGAACACGACCGAGGCCGTCCTTGCAATGATCCAGAATCGCGAGCCTTGGGAGGTTAAGAGTGAGAGGGAAGCCGCCATGGATCTCGACAGCATCAAGCAACGGTGTCAGCAAGCGACACCCGCGCCGTGGGAGATAGGAACGCACAGCAGCGGTTGGTACGAAGTGAGAACCTCGGTGACGATGCCTGTCCCCGAGACCCTTGGCTTCCTCGAGATGCCGGGCGTGGTCGGCAACTTCCAGCAAGAGACCGATGCGCAATTCGTGGTTACGGCGCGCCGGGACACGCCTCGGCTCGTCAGCGAGCTGGAACTATCGAATACGAGGTTGGAGGCTATCTGGCAGTGGGCAATCAGCGACGGCGCACCTCCGGTATCGGGACAGGAGCCTGAGCGTCGTGACAACTTTGGGGAGTGCAAAGCCCTGGTGCGCTCGCTGTTCGATCCCAATGAAGCGCGCTCCTTCCTCGGAGCCTTGGATCCACCCGAGAGCTGATCCAGTTGTAACTGGAGCCCTGCCCACGCGCCAACACATGGAGCAGTTACTGCGTGTCCCGCGAGGTTCCCCGCGCCAAACTTGCAAGAACGGTGAGGATCAGCGCTCCAACGATCACGCTGAAGCCAACGCCGGCGGTGCGCAAGCCGACGACATCGATTACGAAGCCAACGCCGACGACCGGTACCGCTAGGCCCACGTAGAGCCATACGAAAAAGGCCGAGGTGGCTTCACCACGTCGCTGCACCGGTGTGCCCGCGCTGATCGCGGCCAGGCCGGAGCCGATAGCAAGGCCCTGGCCGAGCCCGCCGGCCGCCGCCCCGGCGATGAGCAGGCTCAACGACTCCGTAACGATTGCCCCCGCCACCAAGCCCACGCTCAGAATCAACCCCAGGCAGCCTGCGGGCAACGCAAGCGGCTCGGGGAGGCGGCGCACGCCGAGCTGTCCAATCGCGGAGGCGGCGAACAGGAGCAGGATGATCCCGCCCACCAGCGCATGGCTGCTTAGCCCGAGAGCAGTTGCAAGCAGGACGGGCCCCACGGCCCCGAACAGGCCCGCCACCGCGAAGCTGCCGAAGCCCGCCGCCGCTGCCCGTACGAAGACTGCGCGCACCTCGCTCGGGACCGCCAGCCGCCGCGGACGCCAGTGAATGTTGGGCGGCCGACGCACCGTTTCCGGCGCAAGCAGGATCCCCGCAGCAGCGGGAATGAGCAAACCGAGGTCGACTACGTAGGGGAGCCTCAGCGGTTCGGAGGCGATCTCAGCAAGAACGCCGGCGAGCGCCGCTCCGAGGCCAAGAGCACCGATGTTGACGGCGACCGCCACCGGCGGGGCCAGGGAGCGACGATCGTCGGGCACGAGGTCCATCAGCGCGGCCGTCGCCGTGCCGCTGAAGATGCCTGCCGACAGCCCCGAGAGCACCCGGCCCACGAGGATGAGCGTCAGTCCCTGGGCCATGAGGAACGAGACCGCGCTCAAGGCCGATAGGCCGAGGCCCGGCAACAGAAGCGCCCGGCGCCCGGCCTGGTCCGACAGGTTGCCCAGCAGAAGCAATCCCGCGATTACGGCGAGCGCGTAGACGGCGAAGATGACGGTCACGAGCAGTCCCGAGAACCCGAAGCGCTGCTGGTAGATGGGATACAGAGGCGTCGGCAGCGTCGTGCCCAGCATCGTCACCGCGAAGGCGTAAGCGACG
>JBBSGD010000048.1:0-12865 GCA_038254435.1 Actinomycetota bacterium | reverse complement strand
GCCTCACGCAGCTTCCTGATGATCTGCTCCGGCGTATGCCGGCGTCTCGCATGCTGTCCCATCGCTCCGATCGTCCTCCTTGCCCGACACCGGGCAGTAAGACTCTCGCAACGACCGGAACGACCTCAGGGGGTCACGCCAGGGGCTCGAGGCCGTGATCGCCGCAAACGACGACCCGTCGATCGAGAACCTGTCAAGCATTGTCTTTCTCGCCGACTACGGTGGTAAGACCATTTTGATGACCGGAGACGCTCGCGGCGACTACATCATCGACGGCTTGAAACGAGCGAATCGCTTCGGTGCCGACGGCATCGACCTCGACGTCCTCAAGGTGCAACACCATGGGAGTTCGCACAACAACGACGGACAATTCTTCCACGACGTGCGCGCTCGTCACTACGTGATCTCAGCGAACGGGATGTACGACAACCCCGACCGCGCGACGCTCGACAACATCATCGGCGGACGGGGTTATCAGAGCGGCTACATCATCTGGCTGACCAACCGTGGTCAGCCCGGCAGCGACCTCAGGCAGATGCTCGACACGTTCATGAGCAAGAAAGAGTGCGCCGGCTGCGAACGCGAGAACGCTACGAGCGGATCAGTTCGCGGACCACGGCAGGGCGGAGTGGGTACAGCCTTCCATCGGCCCATAGGCCAAGATCTGTAATACAGAGCTCTGCCGGCTTCCGCGGGGCCGCCGCACCGCTCCACCGCGCCTCGTACACCTGCGCGCAGGACGGCCGAACGAGCGCGGCTCGGCTCTCTGCCGTACGCGCCAGTGCGTACTGGATCGTGGTCGCCACGCCGGAGGGCATCCACAGCTGCCGGTTTCCTCGGCGGAGAGCCGTAATTCGCGTTGGCGCCTCAGCGAAGCGGGCAAGTGGCGCGCTGGCTCTGCGCAACCGCTTCGCGAGAGCGCCGCGCACGGCGCTGCACGCGACTGCTCCACGAGAGCGCAGCCGGCTATCGGCGTCGGAGGCGAGCAAGCCACACGCCAGGCCGGCCGACGGGTAGTACTGCATCTCGGCATACGCCATGCCCGACTTCTGGATCGGGTAGAGAAGCAGGTAGGGCAGGTTGCCGGGAGGTACGCGCTTCGTCATATCGCCGTACCCGCGGAAGAGGTCGACGTTCAGGCGCACGATCGCCGTCCGACCGTCGGCGCCGACGAGCGCGTCGGCGTACGGGATCGTCTTCGCAAGCGCGGAACCCCGGGGCAACAAGCAACCACCGATCGAGATCAGCCCGACAAGCAGCGCGCGTTTCACATGCACCAAGTTACCAGACAGACCTCTGAGTAAAACAAAAGTTTTCACGCGATGACCAGATGTTGATATTCTGCGTCGTCCGGCCGCGAACGGGAGGGGGGATGGCTGGATCGTCTTACGTGAGTTTGCTCAACGGCTTCCAGCTCACCTCCCGCAGCCGGAAGATCACGCTTCCCGTTGCCGCGCAGCGCGTCGTCGCCTTCGTTGCACTTCAGTCAAGGCCGGTCCAGCGCGGTTACGCCGCCGGAAAGCTTTGGTTCCGGCCGACGGACTGCAGAGCCGAAGCATGCTTGCGCTCGACGCTCTGGCGCCTTCAGGTCGCCTGCGAAGGTCAGTCACCGGTCGAAGCGACCCGCCTAACCCTGGAGCTCAGCGCGACTGTAGGTGTCGACGTACGGGAGCACGCAGCCGTCGCTCGGAAGATTCTCTCGCGCTCGGTCCCACTCGACTCGCTGGACTACAACGCTCTCCTCGATGGCGAGCTGCTACCCGACTGGTGCGACGATTGGATTCTCGTCGAGCGCGAGCGCCTGAATCAATTGCGGCTTCACGCGCTCGAGGCTCTTGCCGAGAGCAGGGCCGAGTGCCGTCGGTATGGCGAAGCCGTCGAAGTCGCGTTCGCCGCCCTCCATGCGGACCCGCTCAGAGAACGCGCCCACTACTTGTTGATCAGGGCTTACATCGCGGAAGGAAACCGAGTTGAGGCCATCCGTCATTACCGCTCGTACAGCAGGCTTCTCGAGCGGACGCTGGGTCTCGAGCCCTCCCCTGAGCTGCGTGCACTGGTGGAGGGGTTGAACGGCGCTCGCTCGTAGTTTCCGGATATTCGTCGCAAGCGACGCCGCCTGGCTCGCAGCGTTGCGCACCGGAGCGCCGGCGGCGGGCGCGCCAGCGAGCCCTTCGCCGCCTTGTGCGGCCACCTCCCGGTCGGCTGGCATCCGCCCCGGCGATCTGACGCCAAGGGCGCGGCCGAGCGGCTGCAGGGCTTCCTCGAGACGAGGTTCGAGCCGCGCCGCTCGTTCGGGGGCCCCTTCGACTTTTAGGACCAGCTCGGGCGCTGGTTTCAGAGCGGGCCAACGTCCGCTTCCAGCGCACCCTTTGCTGCCGCCCGGCGGACCGCCAGCCCGAGGAGCGTCAGGCGATCCGGCGGCTGGCGGAGGCGATGCCCGATACCGGCCGTCGCTTCGTCCTGCGCGTGCCGCCCGACCCCTACCTCCCCTTCCATACCAACGACTACTCGCTCGAGCTGCTCCTCGTCGGGCGCCGCGTCGAGGCGGAGACGCCCGCGCCCTCCGCGAGTTGCGCGAGCGCGAGCAGCGGCCGCTCGCCCGGCTCCGACGGCCTGATCCCCGCGTGACGACCTCGTCCCTCTTCCGCGCGCTCAACGCGCAGGCGCCGGCGCCGGCGTTGCCGAGGCTCGCCGAGCGGGCGCGGCAAGAGGAGTGCTCGTTTGCGAGGTGGCTCTTGCCGGTGACGGGGCCAGGAGGACGAGGTCGGAGCGCTCGTGGAGGAAGTCGCGCTGGGCAAGGTGGAGAACGAGCGTGTTCTGGACCGAGCATTGGAACGAGAAGTCGAACTCCTCGAGCATCTTTGCGCCGGGAAGAGCGCCTGCTTATCCTCGCCTCGCGCCCGTGCGAGTCGCGGGAGGCGACCTTGGTGGAAATGAGGCCTCGCGAAGCGCTCACGATCGCGCTCGGGATCCGCCCATGCCTGGCCAGCCAACGCGTCCTCTCCGCGACCGCGAGCGAGTGGGCGGCGAGGCTCCCAACGGCAGGGCGCCTAATTAGGGCAACGACTTACTTGACGCACTAGCGCGAGGCCGTTAGCCTCTCGCCTTCTTGCGCTTCGGCTTCCCTTTCTCAGCCTTCACGCGCTCGTCTAGCTCGCGCTTGGAGACGCGTAGGATGCGCGAGACGAACTGCTCGAAGACCTGCGGCGTGGGCGGCTGAGGGTCAGGCATGCGTCGGAAGAAAGAAGATCGCACGGTGCCGCCAGTGCGGCGGCGGTGTCCTGAGTGCGATGTCGGCGTCGGGGTTCAGCACTTGCCGTCCTGCTCCCAGTATCCCGCGACCTGGCACGGCTAGTGACTCCGGCGACGCCATAGTGCAGTGCAGCGCGGGCTTTCCGCGCCTGCTATCCAAGCGGCCTCCACCAAGAAACCTAGAAACGCCAACAGGATGGCTGCGCATCGCATAAAGCCGGCGTTAGCGAGTCCGCCTGCCGGAACAAGAACTACGGGGAACGCGAGCAGCAGGGATATGAGGCCAACGTTGTAGGAAAGACGCGCTCGACGTGCCCACGTCCGCTGGCCCGATATGAGGATGCGCTGTTCGTCCTGAACAGCCCGCAGGCGATCAGGATTGTTGAGACTGGCTTCCCACCAACCCGCAAGTTCCGGTGGCGTTGCGGAGTAATAACGAGCCCAGAACGTCGCTTGGAGTGCCCCCAACAGCGTGAGAGCCGCGACGACTAGCAATACAAGTGCGACGTTCGGCCAGTGAAGGGAGCCGTGTGCTTGGACGACGAAAAGGGCGAGAGTAATGCTGAATCCGGCAAGCAGCGGCGCCGCTACGGTCCCCATCGTCTCGACGGCCACTAGCGCTCCCGGCGGATATGGGATTTCCCATCTCGGGGCGCTCGTCTGCGTGACGCTCAGACCGTCGCTTCCCTCGTGAGCGTTTCCCATGTGAGGCGCCTCCCAGCGACGCGCTCCGCCACGCTCGCGAAGCGGCTTCCATCCTTGGTCTCGCGTGTGTTGAATCGGTACGTAGCCTCATCAAGATAACGATCAAGGTGGACGGGATCGACCGAATGGTGCGTCCCGTAGACAGTTCGCTTGAACAGGCTCCAGAAGTTTTCGAGGCCGTTCGTGTGCACGCGGCCGCGAACGTAGCCCTCCGCGTGGTCGATGACCTCATGGATGTAGGCGTCGTCCAGGTTGTCGTATGACTTGAGCGCGTCTGAGTAAACGGCCGAGCCTGATTCGACGTTGGCGCGCACGATCGGGTCGATGGTACTGCGTCGCGTGTTCGGGATCGTGCGTGCCCGGACTTCGCCGTGGCGTTCCAACAGTCCCAGGACGGCGGCCTTGCCGACCCCACCGGTGCCGATGTGCTTCCGCTTGCTCTCGTGCTGAAACTTCGCCTTGCCTCCGACGAACGTCTCGTCCGCTTCGACCTCGCCTGAGAGCGCATCGAAAGACTCGGCCTGCATCGCCAGACGAATCCGGTGGCTCATGAACCAGGCGGTTTTCTGCGTCACACCGAGGTCCTTGGCGAGCTGGTGGGAGCTGCGCCCCTTCTTGGACGCTGAGTAGATCCAGAGCGCCGGCAGCCACTTCGAGAGCTTGATCGGGCTGTCCTCGAAGATCGTCCCCTTCTTGACGCCAAACTCGTACTTGCATTCCTTGCAGCGCCAGAGCGAACGAGTCGCAATGAAGCCCAGCCGGTCAGAGTCGCAGCGGAGGCAGCGAACGCCGTCCGGCCAGCGAAGCGAAGCGAGGAAGTCCCGACAGACGTCCTCATCGGAGAAGTGGCGGATCGCATCAACGAGCGTGTTAGGGAAGGAAGCGGAGTGCGTCATGTACCTAAGTGTAGACGCCCAGAGTCGGTGTGTCAACTACTCAAGCCAATCCCTTTACTCCCTTCCGCATAAGGGAACGCAGGTCTACGATGGGCGGTCGTGCTGCCTCCCAACCTCCTCTACTACGGCGACAACCTGGACGTGCTGCGGCGGCACGTCAAAGACGAGAGCGTCGACCTCGTCTACCTCGACCCGCCCTTCAAGTCGAACCAGGACTACAACGTGCTATTTGCGGAGCACGGGACGCGCTCAGCGGCGCAGATCAAGGCGTTCGAGGACACGTGGCGCTGGGACGAGGCCGCGTCCCGCGCTTTGTGGGAGACGATCGACAGGACGGGCGGCGAGGTAGCGCAAGCGCTGCTCGCGTTTCAGAAGCTCCTCGGCAACAGTGACATGCTCGCCTACCTCGCGATGATGGCGCCACGCCTTGTCGAGCTTCGCCGAGTTCTGAAGCGCACTGGATCTCTGTTTCTCCACTGCGACCCAGCGGCGAGCCACTACCTCAAAATCATTATGGACGCGATTCTCGCCCCGGAGAACTTCCGCAACGAGATCGTGTGGAAGCGGACAAGTGCCCATAGCAGCGCCAAACGGTTTGGTCCGGTTCACGACGTACTCCTCTTCTACGCGCGGTCATCCGAGGCGCGCTGGTATCCGGTCGACCAGCCGTACGACGCGCACTACGTTCGCCAACGGTTCGCGCGTGGCGGTGAGCGGCCTTGGAAAGACGCGGATCTAACAGGGTCCGGCGTGCGGCACGGTGAGACTGGCGAACTTTGGCGCGGCTTCGACCCCACCGCCAAGGGTCGGCACTGGGCATACCCGCCGGCCGAGCTTGACCGCCTCGACGCCGAGGGACTCGTTTACTGGCCAAAGAAGACGGGCGCGTGGCCGCGCTTTAAGCGCTACTTGGATGAAGCGCGCGGCGTGCCTGCCCAAGACGTATGGACGGATATTCAGCCGATCAACTCGCAGGCGCGCGAGCGGCTCGGCTATCCGACTCAGAAGCCAGAAGCGCTCCTTGAACGCATCCTGAGTGCCGCGAGCGCCGAGGGCGACACCGTGCTCGATCCGTTCTGCGGCTGCGGGACAACTATCGCCGTGGCGCAGCGACTCAACCGGCGATGGGCTGGAATCGACGTAACGCATCTTGCGATCAATCTCATCCGGCACCGGCTAAAGGACGCGTACGGTGACAAGATCGCCGAGACGTACAGCGTCATTGGCGAGCCGGTCAGTCTTGATGACGCGGCACAGCTCGCGGGCGATGACCCGTACCAGTTCCAATGGTGGGCACTTGGTCTAGTCGGCGCTCGCCCGGTCGAGCAGAAGAAGGGCGCAGACAAGGGGATCGACGGCCGGATCTACTTTCGCGACGAAGCGGGCAGCGCCGCGAAACAGATCATCCTCTCGGTCAAGGCCGGTCACACGAGCGTTGCTCACATTCGTGACTTACGGGGCGTCCTAGAGCGCGAGCAAGCGGAGATCGGCGCACTACTGACCTTGCAGGAGCCGACGCAGCCGATGAGGGCGGAGGCCGCTGGCGCAGGGTTCTACACGTCCGAGGCGTGGGGGACGAGCTACCCCCGAGTACAGCTACTCACCGTGCGCGAGTTGCTCGAAGGGAAGACACTCGCCTATCCGCACGTCACGGGCGAGACGTTCAAGCGAGCGCCGCGCGCCCACCGCGAAGAGGGCGAGCAGAGTGTCCTGCCGTTCGGGGAGTGAACGTGACGGGCGATGTTCGAGCGGCTGCTGATTCGAGCGGCGACCTCCTAAACCCCTTGCATAATGTGCGCACTGTGGCAGTGAGCCCTGCGCAACCTCAGCCCGAGACAACGGACTTCATCTACGAAGCGACGGCCGCTTCGCGCGAACGCCAGATTCAGGCGGCGCAGGCGCATGACACCAAGGCGACGGCCGCCTTCGCTGCCGCCACGGTCGTTGTCGGACTGGCCGCGGCGAGTTCGTTCGTTGGTCATGCCGCGACCGTTCTGGTAGCTCTCGCGATCGTCGCGTACATCGTCGCTGCGGGTGCCGCCGTAATCTGTCTCCTCAGCCGTCCGTTCAGCGTCGAAGTCAGTCCTGGGTATCTCTGGCGAAGATTCTGGAACAGCAACGTCCAGAACATCAAGCACGCGATCATCGACGAGCGCGGCAAGGGCTACACCGAGAACGTTGGGCTGCTGCGCGAGAAGACACGAGCCTTACGTTTCACGCTGCTCGCTACAGGCGCCGAGACAGTCCTCGTCGGTCTCGCGCTGCTCGCGTCGCGGCTCGGCTAGCTATAGCTACTAGTCGTTCTTTCGCTCGATCTCGGTCCGCGAGCCTCCGCGCTCCTCATACTCGCGCCAGTTCGGTTCGATCTCTATCGGCGGAGGCGGAGGCGGATCGGGTGGTCCGGACGGTTCGTCGCTCACGTGCGCACGGTACATCGGCCCGCTGGTGTGTCAAGTAAGTCGTTGCCCTAATTAGACGCAGCCGGTGACGGGCGCGTGGCGTATCGGTGACGGGCCCGTGACACGCGCTGTCTAAAGTCCAATGCGATACGGGGCGACAGGGTGGTGCCCGCCAATCTAAGCCAGAAGAGGCTCACAAGGGGGACGTGACGATGACTTCACGCGCGGACTCACGCGTCGGCGAGAGCATGAAGCGAGCACTTTCCTTTCTGCTCGCGCTCGCCGCCGCCACCTTCGTCTTCGCACTAGAGACGGCGCCGTCCGCGTTGGCCGACTTCGGACACTGGTCATGGCAGGGAATGCTCCCCGGCACGCCGTCGCAATTCGGATGCCTCTGGTACTACGAAACGGAGACCTGCAGCGGCTGGAACAACTGGACTTTCAGTGACGCCAAGGTGGGCACCGTCGTTTCCGACAGTGACTACTTGGCTGGGTTCGAAAACTACAATACGATACGCGGCGTTCACGTCTACTCGGGCGAAGAAAAAGGAACAACTCCCGAAGCGATGTACATGAACCGCTACTCCAAGGCTATGACTCTCAAGTATCCCTACAACTATGCCGCCGCTAACGAAGTGTTCTCGTGTGCAGTCACACTCGGCGCATGCTATTTCTGACGATCATCTAAGCCTGAGAGGAGGAAGCATATGTATCGGCGCAGGGTTGCAACCGTGGTGGCTGTGACAGCTGCATCGATTGGAGTCGTGATCGTGGCAGCGCTTGCCGCGGGACGAGTGGTTTCCTCTGCGTCAGCGAGTCCGGGCATCTCGTGGCGCGGAACGCCGGTGAAGCTCGGCACGCGGATGTTCACCGGCGGAAACGTCCGGATCGTGCAGGCGTGGCTGCTGGCCAAGCGAGGTGGTCTTGCCTTTTATCGACTTGAGCGCAGCGATGGCAGGAACTGCTTCGCAACCGGCAAGGCTGCGGACTTTCTACGCCGGATCAACGCGTTTGCGTGCTCTGACCGGTTTCCCGAGACGCAGCCACTGCTCGACCTTTCCGTGATCGGGGCCGACCGACCTGAAACCTCGTTGCGTGTTATCGCGCTCATTGGCTTTGCTGCCGACTCTGTGGCATCCGTCGGGGCCGTGGACGATGCGGGCCAGATAGTCGCGCGAACGCCTGTCGTGCACAACGTCTACATGCTTCATCTGGGTGAGGATACGCGCGCAAAGAGAGTACAGGCATTCGGCGACTCGGGTGCGCCGCTTGGCGCGCCGCGGTAGGCGTGACTCACGCCGTGTGGGGTGTGCTTGAAACGACGCTGGCTGTTACAGTGGCCGCGGTACTCGCCTCAGCTGGAGTAATCAAGCTTGCGGGTCGTGATCTGGCGCGCTACCGCGTAGCCGGCGCGCTTGAGGTCGCTGTCGCCGCTTCGGTGATCGCCGGTCCGCCGCGCCTCTTCGGTTTCGTCGCGACGTCGCTGTTCGGGATCGTCTTCACTGGCTACGCAGTAATGCGAGCGGACCGCCCCTGTCGCTGCTTCGGCGAGCGGCTGAGCGTTGCCTCGCCGGCTGGTCGCATTGCGCGTGGGGTCGCCGTGTTGGTATTGGGTGTCTCGGGTTCGCTCGTGTGGCTTCTTGGTCCTGGTGGCGGAGGCGCGGGCAGCTGGCGAATCAGCGCGACGGTCGTTGGCCTCGTCACGGGCAGCATCGTTGTCGCTCTTCCCGCAGCATATTCGAAAGGCGGCGCGACAGCGGAACTCCGCGCCTCGGCCCTTTGAGCCTGCACATGTCGGACCTGTTACTCGCGTCCTACATCTTGCTGTGGTTTGTGGTGGTGGCCACGACCGTTGTCACACTCGGAACTGCGCGGCAGGTTGCGCTGCTTACCCGCCGCTTCCCGCTCAACCAGGTCGTTCGCGAGAGCGGCCCGGAACTCGATGGTGTTGTGCCACCAATTGCTGCGACCACGCTCACGGGTGACAACCTTGTTCTCGCGGCTCCGTTCGCAAGACGTGCTGCTTTCATTTTTGTCGAGGACGGTTGCGCGACCTGCGAAAAAATCCGTCCTCACCTTGAGGAGACCGTCGGCGACGCTCCAGACGCCGACATCTGGTTCATCTACGATCGCGCGCCCAGTGCACAGAACGCGTTCAGGCGCCTCGATGGCCGCGTTGTGGTTGCTCCGAAAACATTCCAAGATTGGAAGATCGAGACGGTGCCGTTTGCGTGTGTCGTCGCCGAGGACGGCCGGCTAACTGCAAAGGGTGAGCTGCAAGGGATCGGCCGCCTTCGTGAGGAGCTCGGCTTGTCGCGCGAGCGTGAAACGGAGGGAGACGAGACATGACGAAGACGCTAGATGAACGGCTTGAGCGGACGTTTGCGTCGTTCGGCGACCGCTTCAGCCGGAGCGGTCTCTTAAAACGCGCCGCCGTCCTCGCAGGAGCAGCAGTAGGCTATGGCTCGATAACGGAAGTGGCGCACGCAGCGCCGTGCGGTGACCAATGGGGCGCCTGCGGTGGATCGCTCTGCTGCGGCTGTTACGACGGTTGTGTTTGCACCGGAAGCCAGTATTACTGCGGTGAAAGGCCGCCTGGCTGCTACGTCACGACTGCGAAGTGGTCGCGGTGCTGCAATGGCTACTACCGGTATGACTGGTACGACTGCGGTTTTCTAGTCGTCGGAAGCAATACTTGCTGTGGCGACGGCGGTTCCCCGAGCGGCTCGCTCGGGTGCTCGTCGTGCGTAAGCGGCTGCGAGAACGCGTACGTTGACTGCTACCGATGCACGTTTCGCAGGATCATCGCGGGTGGCTGTTAGTGAGTACCCACTTGGCTGTGCGGACCGTGCGGATCGCGCTGGTGGTCGGGGTTCTCGCCAGCACGGCGTTCGTCGTGCGTCCAGACGTGGATGGAGGCTCAGACTTTGTCGTTATCGCACTCGCTCTCGCGCTCATCGCCGGGCTCGGATCTGCCTGGTCGCCGTGAGGGTATTCGATGGCGGGGACCATCACCGTCACCGTCGGTGGCGGCCGATCACGACGAGCGGCAGTACTTTTTCTGGGAGCTAATACATTGGTTTCGGGCGCGATTGGGCTTGGTCTGGTGCTCGCCGGACGCGGCGTCCCGCGCGAGGTGCTGCTCTTCGCGATGGCTGCCTCTTGCCTGGCATACGTCGTGTGGTTTCTCGCCCGGGGAAGCATCCCCTGGCTTCCCTGGCCGCCGCAGCTGTCCGCAACGTGGCTCGACCGCGAGCGGCCGGACGCCACAGCGCTCCGGTACGGAGTCGTCTGGGGGCTAGCATTCGCTACACCGATTCGCGCCGGCTCGCTAGTTGCACTGGCCTTGCTGATCGCGCTTGCCAATGATCCATTCTGGGGAAGCGTGGTATTCGCTGTCGTTGGCTTTGTTCGCGGTCTCTCGGGAGCGCTCGCGCCGTGGGACACCGCGTCGGACGGCCCCAAGCTAGCGAGCCGCTGGCCGTTCTTCCACCGCCCAACGGTCACGGCGCTCGATGCGATCGCCATGACGGTTGTGCTCGCTTCCGTTCTCCAATCCGAGGTTTCGTTTTAAAGAGGGAGGATCAGCATGTTGCCATCGGGGGTGAGTGAGAAGTTCGCCGGTCTTTGGATGATCGACTCGGGACACCGAGATCCCAACTGTCGCGCGATCGAAGTAGGCGCCGATTCGGCACGGGGGTCAGGGCTTGTGGCGCGGCTGCTGTACTGGAAGCCCGGAAGGAGCGGATGCGACAGCTGCTCCTCCGACGTGGGAAGCGTCGAGCTCACGGGCGAGTTCGTTGCGGGGGAGCTTATCCTGACCGGGTCGCTGCCTCACAACGATCCTGCTGGCGGCGCCGATCGAGCACGGATCTCGGTTTCTTTGACCGAGCAGGGATTAGAGCAAGGAACTCTTCGCGGAGCGCAAGGCGGGATAGGTGTCGTTCTGCGCGCGAGAGAGTTCGTTGCCCCGTTCGAGGTCGTCTAAGTCGCGCAAGAAATCGTGAATCAATAGCGCCTAGTGGGAAAGCGCAGCGCACGAGGCTGGCCCAGTGTAATAGGCGTCGATGCGCGCAGGGAGGTCGTTTCGCGCTCGTTAGTCTACAGCGCCGATCAGCGCAATGCCTTCGCTGGGCGGATCCTTGTTCTACGGCGAATGGAGCGGCCCCGATTGCCCGGCGCGGTGTTCCAACGCCGTCGAAGCCCTGAACTGCGTGCTCAGACAGCGCTACCCGACGGTAAGAAGGGGTGCCGTAAACGGTCGTCGCGACATCGGTGTCAACGGCAATCAAACAGTGCACCGCTTGCGGCAGCCGAAAGTCCGGTCGACTGCAGCTCCAGCTCGAGAAAGCGGAGCCCGCCGCCCTGGGCTGGCGCGCCTGCAGGATGCCGTCCGTCATCTGAAGGTGGCCCCGCGCGGCGATCGAGATCTGGTCGGTCGGCGGGTAGGTGACGTCGAGGTCGTCCAGCTTTTGTGCCCGGCCACGCGTTACCTCCTGGGCGTTCGGGGAAGGCCGTACGACGGCGGCGCTGCCGCAGAACGCGGCGAGGAGCCGTCTTGCGCGAGGAAGGGCCTAGTGCAGCGTTCCGTTAGTTTCTTGTATTTGTAGGAGAGTTGCGGTACGGTGGTTGCTGTGGCGCGGGCGGCGGTCGAGATCGAGCTTTCCGAGGAGGAGGAGCGCCGCTTGCGAGCCGTGTTGCGGACACCGTCGGCTTCGCAGCAGCAGGCGTTGAGGGCCCGGATCGTGTTGCGGGCGGCGGAGGGAGCGACAAACACGCAGATCGCCGCGGAAGGCGGTGTTTCGCTACCGACGGTCGGGTTGTGGCGGCGCAGTTTCTCCGAGCGCGGCTTGGCCGGGCTCGCGGACGCGCCGCGTTCGGGGCGGCCGCGGCGGATCCCCGATGCTCAGGTCCAGCGGGTGCTCGCGACGACGCTTGAGCCGCCGCCGGATGGGAGTACGCATTGGAGCGTTCGCCGGCTTGCTGCGGCGACGGGATTGTCGCCGACGACGGTGCATCGGATCTGGCGCGAGCACAAGCTGAAGCCGCATCAGGTTCGCTCGTTCAAGTTCTCCCGCGACCCACGGCTGGCGGAGAAGATCGTCGACCTGGTCGGGCTCTACCTCGACCCGCCGAAGGGCGCCTTGGTGCTCTGCGTCGATGAGAAGACCCAGATCCAGGCGTTGGATCGCAGCCAGCCGAGCCTGCCGCTGAAGCGCGGCAAAGCGCAACGGATGACGCATGACTACAAGCGCAACGGCACCACCAGCCTCTACGCAGCCCTAGAGGTCGCAAGCGGCGAGGTGACCGGCTCCTGCTACCCCCAGCACCGCCACCAGGAGTTCCTTGCCTTCCTCAACCAGCTCGTCAAGGCCTACCCGCGCCGGCCGCTGCACGTCGTGCTCGATAACTCCTCGACTCACTCGACGCCCGAGGTCGAGCGCTGGCTCGGACGCCACAAACGCGTCCACTTGGCGTGACCCCCTGAGGTCGTTCCGGTCGTTGCGAGAGTCTTACTGCCCGGTGTCGGGCAAGGAGGACGATCGGAGCGATGGGACAGCATGCGAGACGCCGGCATACGCCGGAGCAGATCATCAGGAAGCTGCGTGAGGC
>JBBSGD010000047.1:0-14582 GCA_038254435.1 Actinomycetota bacterium | reverse complement strand
GGGTCGCACGAAGATCCCGGGCTTCCTACCTTAGGCATGTCTGTTACCTCCACCACAGAATGCTTCTCGGTGGCGGGACGGTCATTTCTGCCGTCCTCCCCATGTCGCCATGAGGATCGGACTGTCTCATCGCTCGTCACGATGTGCGAGTGCTCGGCGTACAGTCTCTGAGGATCCCGCAACGCGGTTTCCTGCTGATTGTCCGCACCGGTCGGATTGTCACTGCTCGTGTCGAAACCCACAATTAGGGAGTGACACAAACGAGTACCGCCGGATACTCGGATGTTCCAGCATATGGCCGAGTTTTGTAACCGCCGGTCGGTAGCAACCCACGGTTATAGTTACCGCCGCCGTTTACCGGGGCTTAGGTTCAGAGCTTCGCCGGACCGAAGTCCGGCTAACCCTTCCCCGTAACCTTCCGGCACCGGGCAGGCGTCAGTGCGTATACGGCGCCTTACGGCTTAGCACGCACCTGTGTTTTTAGTAAACAGTCGCTTGGGCCTGGTTTCTGCGACCTCGTCCAGCTCCGGGAGCAAGTCCCATTACCGGTCGAGGCGCCGCTTATCCCGAAGTTACGCGGCCAATTTGCCGAGTTCCTTAACCAGGGTTATCTCGATCGCCTCGGTATGCTCTACCTGTCCACCTGAGTCGGTTTGGGGTACGGGCACCACACGAACTGGCTAGAGGCTTTTCTTGGGAGCATGGGCTTACCTGCTTCTCCTCAATCGGATCGGCATCGCACCTCAGGATTGATGGTCTCCCGGATTTGCCTGAGAGACCTCCCTACGTGCTTACCCCGGGACAACCAACGCCCGGGTCAGGCTACCCTCCTCCGTCACCCCTTTGCTCTCCTTGCACGGTGGGTCGGTAGGCCCCGAAGGGCTTTCCTTAGCAACCATGGTCGGAGTGGGCGCGCATGTGGTGGTACTGGAATATCAACCAGTTGTCCATCGCCTACGCCTCTCGGCCTCGGCTTAGGTCCCGACTTACCCTGGGCGGATTAACCTTCCCCAGGAACCCTTGGACATACGGCGGGGGAGTTTCTCGCTCCCCTTTCGCTACTCATGCCGGCATTCGCACTTGTAACCACTCCACGAATCCTTACGGACCCGCTTCGCAGTTGTTACAACGCTCCCCTACCGATCAACTCCTCGCAAAGGAGAAGTCAATCCCGCAGCTTCGGTACTTCGCTTAGCCCCGCTACATTGTCGGCGCGGAACCACTCGACCAGTGAGCTGTTACGCACTCTTTCAAGGGTGGCTGCTTCTAAGCCAACCTCCTGGCTGTCTGGGCAACTCCACATCCTTTCCCACTTAGCGAAGATTTAGGGACCTTAGCTGGCGATCTGGGCTGTTTCCCTCTCGACTACGGAGCTTATCCCCCGCAGTCTCACTGCCACGCTCTGGAGTATCGGCATTCGGAGTTTGGTTGAGTTCGGTAAGCTTGTTGGCCCCCTAGCCCATCCAGTGCTCTACCACCGATACTGAACGCGTGACGCTGCACCTAAATGCATTTCGGGGAGAACCAGCTATCACCGGGTTTGATTGGCCTTTCACCCCTATCCACAGGTCATCCCCCAGGTTTTCAACCCTGGTGGGTTCGGGCCTCCACGGAGTCTTACCTCCGCTTCACCCTGCCCATGGATAGATCACCCGGCTTCGGGTCTAGGGCACGCGACTGAACGCCCTGTTCAGACTCGCTTTCGCTACGGCTACAGCTCTCGCCTTAACCTTGCCACGCACCGCTAACTCGCCGGCTCATTCTTCAAAAGGCACGCCGTCAGGGCCGTGAAGCAAGCTTCACGACTACCCTCCGACTGCTTGTAAGCGCACGGTTTCAGGTACTATTTCACTCCCCTCCCGGGGTACTTTTCACCTTTCCCTCACGGTACTTGTTCACTATCGGTCGCTAGGTAGTAGTTAGCCTTACGGAGTGGGCTCCGCAAATTCGCACGGAATTTCTCGGGCTCCGTGCTACTTGGGAACACCATCGGGAGGTCAGTCGGTTTTCGTCTACAGGGCTATTACCTTCTTTGGCTCGACTTTCCAGAGACTTCGACTAACCGCTGACTTTGTAACTCCCTGATCCATCTGGTGCTGGATCGGATGGGTCCCACGACCCCCTCAAGGCAACGCCACCAGGCTTTGACACCTTGAGAGTTTGGGCTGATCCCGTTTCGCTCGCCGCTACTCAGGGACTCGCATTTCGCTTTCTCTTCCTCGGGTTACTTAGATGTTTCAATTCACCCGGTTCCCTCCACAGGCCCTATGTGTTCAGACCTGGGTACCAGCGCATTACCGCTGGTGGGTTTCCCCATTCGGACATCCCCGGATCAAAGGTTGCTTGACGCCTCCCCGGGGCTTTTCGCAGCCTGCCACGTCCTTCGTCGGCTCCTAGCGCCTAGGCATCCACCGTACGCCCTTATCAACTTGGCTATAGATGCTCGCGCTCGCTATGGAGTTTCCAAGGTTCTGGGAAGACACCCAACTTCGCCTCAACCGCTCCCGGGCAAAAAAAACCGCCGGCCCAGTGCTGCAGCCGGCGGCCAGCGTGGTCGACGCGCGTGCGACGCCCTACGCAGGCACTCCCGGAAGTAGTTTCGGCACGAAGAGGATCCTTTCTCTTCCCGAACAGCTCGCCTAGTGTACGGGCCGCTCCGCCACCCCGTCAACTTGCCCCCCGGCGCCCTCCGCTGCACGCACTCGAGCGGCCCTTTTCGCGACGGAACAAGGGGCAGGAGCGTAAGGACAGATCCTTCTGCCAGCTCCGCTCCCTGGATTCGTCTAGCCCCGCTGCGGTGACCCAAAAGAGCACTCTGGAGAGGAGTCTTCACCGGTCTCGTTGCGGCACGAGGCGACTACTCTTGCTTCGGTGGAGCTCGCAACAAGCCTCGGCGAACTGAGATCCAGCGGTTATCCGGACCGCAGTGTGAAAGCCGAGCTGCGCGCCAACACCATCGCACGACTCGGCTCCGGCGCCACCCTCTTTCCCTCGCTCGTCGGCTACGAGGGCACGGTGATCCCAACACTCGAAAGGGCCCTCATCGCGGGCCACGACATCATCATGCTGGGCGAGCGAGGCCAGGCGAAGAGCCGGTTGATGAGGAGCCTGGAGGACCTGCTCGACGAAGCCGTCCCGGTCGTCGGCGGGTGCGAGATAAACGACCATCCCTACCGGCCGATCTGCGCTCGCTGTCGCTCGCTCGTGAAGGACCAAGGCGACTCAGCACCCGTCGAGTGGCTGCCGCGCGACCGTCGCTTGTCCGAGAAGCTCGCCACGCCCGACACTTCCGTCGCGGATCTCATCGGGGATGTGGACCCGATCAAGGTCGCCGAAGGCCGCTACCTGGGCGACGAGCTCACGATCCACTACGGCCTCCTGCCGCGCACGAACCGCGGCATCTTCGCCGTGAACGAGCTGCCCGATCTGCCCGAGCGGATACAGGTCGCGCTTCTCAACGTCCTCGAGGAACGGGATGTACAGATACGCGGCTACCAGGTGCGCCTGCCGCTCGACGTGATGCTGATAGCAAGCGCGAACCCCGATGACTACACGAACCGGGGACGCATCATCTCGCCTCTCAAAGACCGCTTCGGGTCACAGGTGCGCACGCACTATCCAAGCCACCTGGACGAGGAAATCGCAATCATGGAGCAGGAGGCCCTGCCCCCGCCGGCGGGCATGCCGGTCGAGGTCCCCGACTACCTCAAGGAGGTCCTTGCGAGGCTGACCTTCGAGCTGAGACTCAGCCCGCAGATCAACCAGAGAAGCGGGGTGTCCGTTCGCTTCTCGATAGGAGGGCTCGAAACCGTCACGGCGGGGGCGCTCAGGCGCGCGGTCCGCAGCGGTGAGCAGGGGGCCGAGGCTCGCATAGGCGATTTCTGGGCCGTGATTTCGGCCTCGGTCGGGCGCGTCGAGTTCGACACGCTCGAGGAGGGACGGGAAGAGGAGATACTCGAGCGCGCCCTCAAGGAAGCCATCCTCGCCGTGTGGCGCGAGCGTCTGGGCAGCGCCGACTTCGGCGAGCTCCTCGCTCAGTTCGATGCGGGACTGGTCATCGACACCACCGATCTCACGACTCCCGCTGAGCTGCTGGCGCAGTTCCACGATGCGGGCAGCAAGGGAGTGCCGAACGCGGAGGCCATCGTGGGGCGGCTCGGGGGTTCGCTCGAGCGGCCCGCTTCCGTGGCGGGGGCAATCGAGTTCGGACTGGAAGGCCTTCACTTGCTGCGGCGCATTAACAAGGACACAGGGGACGGCGGAGCCTTCCGCTTCTCCGGGGGGCGATCGTGAGGTCTCGCTATTCGCGCTGGGACGATTCGCAGGACCCCTTCGGCCCCGACACAGGCCTCGAGAGCCTGCTCGACGAGATGTCCGAGGATGTCCTCGCCGGCTTCGGACCGCGCTGGTCGCTGCGCCGCCTCCAACGCGAGGGCATTCCCGGCGCGTTCCCCGGTCTAGACGACATGCGGCGCCGTCTCGCCGAGCGCAGGCGCGCGGCCGCGGAGCAGCTCAACCTGCAGGGCCCACTCGATCAGGCCTCGGCAGAGCTCGATCACATAGTCGATCTCGAGCGCGAGGCACTGTCTGGAGAAGGCGGCGAGGACGCTCGCTTCAAAGAGACCACGCTCGACCTCCTGCCGAGCAGCGCGGCCGGGAAGCTGAGGGAGCTTCAGAGCTATGACTTCAGCTCGCCCGAGGCCGCCTCACGTTTCGGGCAGCTCCTCGACAAGCTCAAGCGCGATGTGCTCGATGCCTACTTCAAGAACCTGACCGGATCGATGCGTTCGCTTACGCCCGAGGACCTCGCGCGCGTCAAGGACATGCTGGCCGAGCTCAACGACATGATCGAGGCGCGCGCCGAGGGCCGTTCGTACGACTTCGAGGGCTTCATGCAGCGCTACGGGGACTTCTTTCCCGAGAACCCCGGATCCCTCGAGGAGCTGCTCAAGTCCCTGGCGCGCCGGGCGGCCGCCATGAGCAGGTTCATGGCCGCCCTCGAGCCCGAGCAGCGGCGCGCGCTCGCAGAGCTCGCCTCCGAAGTCATGCAAGACATGGACCTTGCATGGCAGATGGAGCGTCTCGGCGAGTCCCTGCGCGCGAGCTCTCCCGGCCTCGACTGGAACGACCCGACCGACGGGTTGGGAGACGAGCCCATGCCCTTGTCGCACGCGATCGACGCCGTGGAACGGGTGGGCGAGTACGACGACCTTGCCGGGGCCCTCGAAGGCGACTACCCGGGGGCGAGTCTCGCCGACATCGACGAGTCGAGCCTCAAGGAAGCCCTGGGCGAAGACGCGGTCCGCGACCTGAGGCGACTCAAGGAGATCGAGCACCTCCTTCAACGCAGCGGTGTAACGAGACGTGACGGCGGCGAGCTCAAGCTCACCGCCAAGGGGGCGCGGCTCATCGGCGAGCGGGCTCTCAGCGGCGTGCTCGAGCGCATCAAGCGGCAGCCCACCAGTCGTGCTCCCGGCGGCCTCGCGGAACCGACCGGGCAAACGAGGCAGTGGCGCTTCGGCGACGAGGAGGAGATTTCCGTGCAGCGCACCGTGTACAACGCGGTGACGCGCAGCGGCGGCGCGAGGCCTCTGAAGCTGAGCGCGCAGGACTTCGAGGTAGTGGAGAGCGAGACGAGGCCGCGAACGGCCACTGCGCTGCTCCTGGATCTCTCCTTCTCCATGCCCCTGCGGGGCCACTGGGTACCGGCCAAGCGCATGGCCCTGGCCCTCGACGCCCTCATCACCGGCAAGTACCCGCAGGACAGCCTCTATTTGGTGGGGTTCTCCGATTACGCCCGCCGGCTCCAGCCGGCGGAGCTGGCGATGCAGGGCTGGGAGCGCGTGCACGGCACGAACATGCAGCACGCTTTCCTGATAGCGCATCGTCTTCTTGCCAAGGACCCACGGCCCGTCAAGCAGGTGATCATGGTTACCGACGGAGAGCCCACGGCCCACCTCGAGGACGGCTACGCCTGCTTCAACTGGCCGCCGGTGTCCGCCACGATCATCACCACCCTGCGGGAAGCCGCGCGTCTCGCTCGCTCGGGCATCGCGATCAACGTCTTCATGCTCGAGGATTCCCCCGGTCTGACCGCCTTCATGGAGAGGCTGGCGCGCTTGACCGGTGGACGCGTGTTCGCGTCGACGGCCGGCGACGTGGGTTCGTTCGTGATTCGCGACTACGTCGCCGGCCGCACGCGCAAACGCTCTGCTTAGTTGCTCCTAGGCCGCCTGTGGCTCCGCATCCTCTGCGGTGAGCGGCTTGGCGATGTTCTCGAGGCTCCTCTGCTCGGCATCGATGCCGATCCAGGCTTCGACGATCCCTCCCAGTATCATCACGATACCTCCAAGGGCGTAGCCGAAGAAGAGGCTCGACTCCTTGCCGCTCTCGACGAGCTTGCCGAACAGAGACGGTCCGATGATGCCGCCGAGTCCAGTGCCGATGGCGTAGAAGACGGCGATCGCCAGGGCACGGGTTTCCAACGGGAAAATCTCACTGACCGTCAAGTATGCGGCGCTTGCTCCCGCCGACGCAAAGAAGAAGATGATGCACCACGCCAGCGTTATGGTCAGCGAGCTGAACACCCCGAGCGTAAACATGTAGCCCGTAATGATGAGCAGGACGCCGGAGATGATGTAGGTTCCGGCAATCATCTTTCTGCGTCCCACCGTGTCGAAGAATTTCCCGAGCAAGAGCGGCCCCAGGAAGTTTCCGATCGCAAAGGGAATGATGTAGATCGGCGCGCTCGCGGCCGGTACTTTGTAGAACGCCGTCAGTACCAGTGCGTAGGTGAAGAAGATTGCATTGTAAATGAACGCCTGGCCGGCGAAGAGGCTGAGGCACACAAAAGCCCGCTTGGGATAGAGCCTAAAGATAGTCCTGGTGATCTCGCCGATGCCGATCGTCTTGCGCTGGCGGATGGTTATTGACTCCTCGGGCTCGTCCAGCTCCTCGCGGCCGGTCGACTCCTTTACCTGCCGTTCTATGTCACCGACTACCTTGTCGGCTTCGTCCTCCTGCCCATGGACGAACAGCCAGCGAGGGCTCTCGGGAACGTTCCTGCGGATGACGAGCACGCCGAGGCCGAGGATCGCGCCGAGACCGAACGCCAGCCGCCAGCCGACGTTGATGGAGAAGATGGCCTCGTTGAGCACGACGAGAGCCAGAGCGCCGCCTGCCGCCGCCCCCACCCAAAACGAGCCGTTGATGATGAGGTCGACGCGGCCGCGGAAACGAGCCGGGATCAGCTCGTCGATGGCCGAGTTGATCGCTGCGTACTCGCCGCCGATCCCCGCCCCCGTGAAGAATCGAAATACGAAGAACGACAGGGCGTTGAACGAGAACGCCGTCAGCACCGTCGCCACGAGGTACACGACCAAGGTGACGATGAAGAGCTTCTTTCGTCCCAAGCGGTCCGTGAGGTGACCGAAGAAGATGGCGCCGCAGACCGCCCCCAGCACGTATACCGAGGCGGCGTTGCCGATCTCCCCTGCGGTCAGGGCGAGCGTCTTCGGGTCGATGAGAACGCCGGACACGGTGCCGACGATCGTCACCTCGAGCCCGTCGAGTATCCACACCGTGCCGAGGCCGATGACCACCATCCAGTGCCACGAGGCCCACGGCAGGCGATCCATGCGCGCCGGAATCTCGGTCTTGATCGTGCCGGTTTGAACGCCGTCACTCACCGCGAACCCCCTTGCCTCGACTCCGCTAGTCCCGCGTGCTCGCTCTCCTGCCCCGGGCGCACGTACCCAAACTCCCACGGAGAATTTCTTCTCCTCACCCGAGTGTCCAGCGTGTACGGTACACCCGACCCACAGCCGGAGTCTCGAGGAAAGATGACCAGCAAATACCCGCTCATCAGCGACTACGGTTACATCGCCGACTGTCACACGGCAGCGCTCGTGTCGCGCTCTGGCTGCATCGATTGGTGCTGCGTGCCGCGCTTCGATTCCGGGAGCTGTTTCGGACGCCTCCTCGACTGGGACAAGGGCGGACACTGCTCGGTGCGGCCCCAGGGGGACTTCGCCAGCCGGCGAGAGTACTCGGGGCCGGGCCTGATCCTCGTGACTACCTTCGAGACGGCAACCGGCACCGCGAACCTCACCGACTTCTTTTCCATGCGCCACGGTGGAAAGCACGACCCCCGCCGGGACATCAACCGCATTCTCGAGTGCACCGAGGGTGAGGTGTCCTTCGTGGTCGAGGTCGCCGCCCGCTTCGATTACGGGGGCGTCAAGCCGTGGATCCGGGCTGAGAGCGAGCAACTCTTCTCGGTAGTTGGAGGGGATGACGGACTCCTTATCTGGAACAATCTGGGGCTCGCGATGGAACACCGCCACGACCTCGCCGCCGAAGTCACGCTCGAAGCCGGCGAGAAGCGGCACCTGTGGATGCAGTTTCGCAAGCCCGAGCTCCTCGACGAGGGCGACACCGACGCCTGCAACGCAGACGATATCGATGCGCGCCTCGAAGAGACCTCCAAGTGGTGGCAAGATTGGGCGGGCGAGGAGACCTACGAGGGCGACCACGAGGACCTTGCTCTGCGCTCCGCGTCGGTGCTCAAGGGAATGACCAACGCCCCGACGGGGGCGGTCTGCGCGGCGGTCACTACTTCCCTTCCGGAAACCCCCGGCGGCTCCCGCAACTGGGACTACCGCTACAGCTGGATCCGCGACTCGGCCTTCACGGCGCGCTCTCTGGCCGAGCTCGGCCACCAGGCCGAGGCGGACGGCTTTCGCCGCTTCATTGAGCGGACCGCGGCCGGCAGCGCGGACGAGTTACAGATCATGTTCGGGATCGGCGGCGAGCGCCGGCTCGTCGAAGAAGAGCTCGGGGACCTCGAGGGTTACGCAGGCGCCAAGCCGGTGCGCATTGGCAACAGCGCGCAGAGCCAGCTCCAGCTCGACATGTACGGCGAGCTCGTGGAGCTCGCGCGCCGGTGGCACGATCGGGGACATTCTCCCGACGACGACTACTGGGAGTTCATCGTTGAAACCGTCAGCGCGGCGGCCCGGCTGTGGCACAAGCCCGACCAGGGTCTGTGGGAGATGCGGGGTGAGCCGCAGCACTTCGTGCACTCCAAGGTCATGTGCTGGGCGGCGCTGAATGACGGCATCACCATGGCCGCCGACCTCGGCCGCAGGGCCCCTACCTCCAGGTGGGAGAAAGCGCGCAAGGAATGTTACGAGGCGATCCGGGAGAACGGATACGACACCGAGCGCGCCACCTACGTGCAGGCGTTCGGGTCGGCCGAGCTGGATGCTGCCATCCTCCTGCTGCCGAGCACCGGCTTCATCGCCTACGACGACGAGCGCATGATCTCTACGACGAATGCGATCTGGAAGGGACTCGGACGTGACGGGTTGCTGCTTCGTTACCGGGAAGAAAGTGACGGGATGGAGGGCGCCGAGGGGGCGTTTCTGTCGTGCTCTTTCTGGCTGGTGGAATGCCTTGCAGGCCAAGGGCGGCTCGAAGAGGCGCGGGAGGTGTTCGGGCGAGCAGCGGGAACCGCCAACGATTTGCTGCTCTTGTCCGAAGAGTACGACGTCAAGACCGAGCAGATGCTGGGCAACTACCCGCAGGCACTCACACACCTGTCGCTGATCACCGCGATCGCCGCCCTCCGTCGCGCCGCGTCCAAGTCCTGAGGCTCAACCACCGTCCCGCTTCGTGACCGCCGGGCCGAAGGTGAGGTAGGGGCGCGCGGCCGTCTCCTTGAGCTCCAGTCCGAGTCCCGGACGGGACACGTCGGGCGCCAGTGCACCGCCGCGTGGCTCGAGCACTCCCTCAAAGAGCATCTGTTCGATTCGCACGTGGTCGTGGAAGTACTCGATGTGGACCGCGGGAACCGACCCGCAGCAGACGTGCGCGTGCAGGGCCGGGGCGGTGTGTGCCGACAACCGGAGACAGTGAGCCTCGCACAGCACTGCGGCCTTGAGCCACCCCGTGGGCCCCGCGCAGCGGGTAGCGTCTGCCTGTAGGACGTCGACGGCGCCGGCCTCGAGCATGCGGCGAAAGTAAAAGAGGTCGTAGCCGTACTCGCCCGCCGCTACGTCCATTCCGGCAGGAGCACGCTCTCGCAAGAACCGGAGTCCCTCGAGGTCGTCCGAGGAAACCGGCTCCTCGAACCAGGTGACTCCCTGGTCGGCGAAGAGCTCGGCCATTCGCAGAGCCTGCTTGCGATCGTAGGCGCCGTTGGCGTCGACGAACAGCTCCGCTCGGTCGCCTATCGCAGCTCGTGCGGCGGCAACTCTGTCCTCGTCACCGGCGGGGTCGCGCCCAACCTTCATCTTCACGCGCTTCATCCCCATGTCCACCCAGCCGCCGAGCTGGTGCTGCAGCCGCTCTACCGAGTACGACGTGAAACCCCCGCTTCCGTAGACGGGGCACGACTCGCGCACCTGGCCGAGGAGCTTGACGAGGGGAAGGCCGGCGAGACGCGCCTTGAGGTCCCACAAGGCCGCGTCGATTGCAGCCATCGCCGTCGCGGCCACTCCCGGACGGCCCAGGTTTCTGATAGCCCGGTGCATCGCAAGCCACACGCTCTCGATGTCCAGCACGTCTTTGCCGATCACGATTCCCGCCAGCTTCCCTGCGATCAGCTGAGCGGCCGAGCGATCGGCATACGTATAACCGATGCCCTGCTCCCCGCCCGCCGACAGGGTGACCACGACGAGGGTCGTCGACTCCCAGATCAGCGTCCCGTCCGACTCAGGAGCGTCGGTCGGCACCTCGTAGGCGGCAACGGACAACTCATCGACGCGCGTCACCGCTTTATGAAGTCCTGAAGCTTCTCCTTGAACCCTTCCTTGATGAGATGGCGCGCGTTGGGGTCGCCCTTGAGCACGGCCTGCATCATCGCCTTGGCTTGGTCCCACTCGACATGTGGCGGTATCGGAGGGATCTCGGGGTCCGTCACGGCCTCGAGCACCACCGGCCTGTCGGCCGAGAGTGCCTCGTCCCACGCCGGCCCGATGTCGTCGACGCGGTCTACCTTGATTCCTCGCAGACCTGCCAGCTCCGCATACTTCGCATAGCCAAACTCGGGAACCGACTGCGACTCCTCCCACTTGGGTGCACCTTCCATCGCCCGCATCTCCCAGGTCACCTGGTTGAGGTCGTGGTTGTTCAGTACGAGGAAGATGAGGCGCGGGTCACTCCACTCCTTGTAGTAGCGGCCGACGGTGAGCATCTCGTTCATACCGTTCATCTGGAAGGCCCCATCTCCCACGAGGGCAATCGGCACCCGGTCGGGATAGGCGAACTTGGCGGCGATCGCGTACGGGACCCCCGGTCCCATGGTGGCAAGCGTCCCGGACAGAGAGGCCTTCATGCCCTTGCGAATCCTGAGGTCCCGTGCAAACCAGTTTGCTGAGGAGCCAGAGTCCGAGGAGAGGATCGCGTTATCGGGAAGCCTTGAGGACAGCTCCCAGAAGACGCGCTGAGGATTGATCGGATCGGCCTCGACATGAGCACGCCTGTCCATCAACTCCCACCACTCTGTGACGTTCGACTCGATGCCTTCCTGCCACGACCGGTCCTTTTTGCGCCGAAGATGCGGGATCAAGGCGCGCAGTGTCTCCTTGCTGTCACCCTGCATCGCCACCTCCATCGGGTAGCGGATGTTCAACATCTTGCCGCTGATGTCGATCTGCACACCGCGTGCCTGCTCCCACTCGGGCAGGAACTGCACGTAGGGAAAGCTCGAGCCGACCATGAGCAGCGTGTCGCAATCCATCATCATGTCGTAGCTGGGCTTGGTTCCGAGCAGCCCGATGGAGCCCGTCACGTGAGGAACGTCGTCGGGAACTACGGCCTTGCCGAGAAGCGCTTTGGCGATGCCCGCACCGAGGATGCTCGCCGTTTCCAGCACCTCGTCCGCAGCGTCCGCCGCCCCTTGCCCGACGAGCATTGCCACCTTGCTGCCGCTGTTCAGCACCTCTGCGGCGTGGCGCAGCTGCTCCTCGTGGGGAAGCACTCTCGGGTGCGTGTAACCGACCGTCCCGGGGACCATCTTGAAAGCGTGAGGCGCTTGTTCTGAGGCCTCGGCCTCTTGGACGTTGACCGGCAGGATGATGCACGTCACCGTCCGTTCCACCTGGGCTATGCGCATTGCCCGGTCGATGAGGTTCGGCATCTGCTCGGGAACCTGCGCCATGTGGACGTACTCGTGCGCAACGTCCTTGAACAGGGATACGAGATCGACCTCCTGTTGATAGTTTCCACCGAGCGATGAGGCAGGCTGCTGGCCGACTATCGCCACCACGGGTTGATGGTCCAACTTGGCGTCGTAAAGCCCGTTGAGTAGATGGATGGCGCCCGGTCCCGACGTCGCCATGCACACGCCCGTCTTGCCGGTGAACTTGGCGTGTCCGCAAGCCATGAACGCGGCCATCTCCTCGTGCCGTACCTGCACGAAACGCGGCGCGTTGTCCGCCCGTTCGTAGGCGACCAGCAGCGGGTTGATGCCGTCTCCGGGATAGCCGAACACCCGGTCGACTCCCCACTCGGTGAGCCGGCTCAGCAACAAGTCACTTACGGTGCCGGGCATGTGCAGCCTCCTTGTCTGTAGCAAAACATCGTTGTCAGTAGCGTCTCGGGGAGCGGAGCGAGCTCATAGTAGTGGGGCCGCGAAACAAGGCTCCCCCCGCGGCGCACAGAAGAAGGCTGAGCCGCACCGCTCAGCCGCGGACTACTTATCTGCACCGCGCTGCCATGGTCTTACCCAACTACGCGGCTCGCTATTCGCAACTCAGCAGTCGGTTCACGCGGATCCTCTTTCTTGCCAGCTCCAGCGCGCGCTGGCAACGAGCGACGAGCGCGGTTCGAGACGCGCGAGTCCGGTGCCCTTGATCCCGTGCGAGTCGAGACCGGGAGCGTCCGGCCACGCGGTTTGGAGCTCCACGCACACCGCGCCGGGCGGCGAATACACGACCGCGGTCTCGAGGGGCGGAGCGAAATCCATAATCAGACGAAGATCCTCCCACTGAAGCACCGCCGGCGACCTCGCCTGCGCATAGACGGTGTCGAGTCTTCTTTCCCCCAGAAGTGGTCCCGCGCGCAGGTCGGTATCGCCGTCGACATCGGCCAGCTCACCCGTTGGGATGAGGTCGGGCCGAGTCACCAGGATCTTGTCGGCAGCAACGGTGACGCGTGCGTCTCTTTCTTCCTCGCGCCTGAACCACGGGTGCCAGCCGCAAGCCGCGGGCATGGCCGCCGCTCCCGCGGTAACTGTCAGCGTCATGCTCAGAGCGTCCACGGTCAACTCGAAGACTTGGCCGACCTCGCCTCCGAAGGGCCACAGCTCGGGCTCGAGCGTGCATTGAAGTGACGCCCGAGAGGTCGAGGACTCGGTGACCTCCCACGGGCGGTCGAAGACGACCCCGTGGATCGAGTGCGAGCCGAGGTTGCGCCGTACCCGCACTACCTGCCCGTCGAAAGGCACGATGCCGTTGGCCACGCGCCCGGCCCACGGCGCCATGGGAAAGCACCCCCATAGGGTCCCGGTCACATCCTGGTCGTCTGGTGTCGTGACGAGGCGCTCGCGACCACCCGCGACGAGACTCGCGAGGCGGCCTCCGTGGGCCACGTCGATCATCGCTCTGCTTGCGCCCGCCCGCAACTCGATGGTCATGCCACCTCGCGCGCTCCGCCTGCCGGCGCGGACACCCAGAAGCGGGCCGGTAGCCCCGAGACCTCCCGGTAGGCGCGGGTGATGGCCGTCCCGGCCTCCCGGCCACATCCGGCGGTGACGAGGTTCACGGTGCAGCCACCGAAGCCCCCACCCGTCATGCGGGCTGCGACCACCCCGGGCGTTCTCACCGCGGTGTCGACCAGCGCGTCCAGCTCGGGAGTGGAGACCTCGTAGTCGGTAGCCAGGCTCGCGTGCGAGGCCGCGAAGATGGCCCCCAGCCCGGCAGTGTCGCCGGCCTCGAGGGCCGCAGCTACGGCGCCCACCCGCTTGTTCTCGGTGATGACGTGGCGCGCGCGCCGTACCACCACCGGGCCAAGGGCGGCGCCGGCGAGCGCAGCCTCATCCACGTCGCGCAAAGAGCTCACGCCAAGGGCCTCGCACGCGCGTGCGCATTCGTT
Organism: Actinomycetota bacterium; assembly: GCA_038254435.1. GTDB lineage: Bacteria > Actinomycetota > CADDZG01 > CADDZG01 > WHSQ01 > JBBSGD01. The sequence continues at coordinate 485 of JBBSGD010000047.1, read as the reverse complement.
GCGCCGCTCGTTGTAGCCGCTCGAATCAAGCGCGCGCGGGACGCCCGAGTCGATCACCACGATGTCGAGGTCTTCGGGCCAGGCAATCGCACGGTACGAGTCATCCTTGAAGTCGATCAGGAGCGCGTGACCCTCGACGGAGGCCGCGCAAGCGAGCTGGTCGAGGAGCCCCGAGTGCAGTCCGACGTGCTCGTTCTCGGCGTCGCGGCACAGCCGCGCAACCCGCAGGGGATCGAGAGGTTTCTTCGAGACGGCGAGAGCCACGGCAACCTCGAGCGCTGCCGAAGAGGCCAGGCCGCCGCCGAGCGGAATGGTCGACGCGACGACGCCCACGAAGCCGGAAAGCGGAACGGATGCCGCGAGCAGGGAGCGCACGACCGCGCGCGCGTACGACCCCCACCCTTCCTCGGGCCCCGCTCCGGACCGGAGATCGACCGCGGCTTCGCCGTCCGCATCGCGCGATCGGAGCCGCAGCTTGGCGTCGG
>JBBSGD010000046.1:0-14737 GCA_038254435.1 Actinomycetota bacterium | reverse complement strand
TACGTAACGGGATCCGACTACGTCAAGGATCGCTTCGAGTCGCGCTTTCTCGCGCTGCTCATTGCCATAACGGGGATCGTCGCGACGATGCCCTACATCGCGCTGCAGATGTTCGGAATCGAGGTCGTGCTCAGCCAGATGGGGCTCCCCGTCGACGCCTCTTTGGTCACCGCCTTCGTGGTTCTCGCTCTGTATACCTACGTGAGTGGCCTGCGGGCCCCGGCTCTCATCGCGCTCGTCAAGGACACGCTCATCTACATCACGGTCATAGTCGCAGTGATCTACATCCCGATAAGGCTGGGAGGCTACGGACACATCTTCTCGCAGATCCCCAAGGCGAAGCTCACCCTGCCCCCGGAGGTGCTGCCGGCTTACGCGACCCTCGCGTTCGGATCTGCACTTGCTCTGTTTCTGTATCCACATGCGATGACCGCAGTGTTCAGCTCGCGTTCGGCGAAGGTCGTCGAGCGCAACGCGGCGATACTTCCCGCCTATTCCTTCGTCCTCGGACTGATCGCGCTGCTCGGCTACATGGCGATCGCCGCGCACACCAGCGCTAACGGGCCTTTTGGGGCCAACGGCGCCGTCCCACAGCTCATCGAGGACATGTTCCCAGGCTGGTTCGCGGGGTTTGCTTTTGCGGCCATCGCAATCGGCGCGCTGGTGCCGGCATCGGTGATGTCGATTGCGGCGGCGAACCTCTTTGGCCGCAACGTGTGGCAAGAGTATGTGCGGCGAGGCAGGATGACGGCGCGCGAGGAAACGACGGTTGCCAAGATCGTTTCGTTGCTGGTCAAGGTGGGGGCGCTGGTGTTCATTTTGTTCATCAACACCGATGTGGTCATCAACTACCAGCTCGCCGGCGGGGTGTGGATCCTGCAGACGCTGCCCGCCGTCATGCTCGCTCTCTACGTTCCGTGGCTCAATCGCTACGGGGTCATCGCCGGATGGTTCGTGGGCATCATCTTCGGCACCTACCAGCTCATTCAAGTTAAGTTCGAAACTTCCGTGAGCACCTCCTTCTTGGGTGGCTCGTCGCCGATTTACATCGCGGTGACCGCGCTCTTCCTGAACCTCGCCGCGGTGCTGCTTGTCAGCGGCGCGCTGCGGCTAACGGGGGTGAGGAGCGCCGCCGAGAAGCGCCCCTCGGAGCTGCAGGCCTAGGCGGCGCATGCCGCCTGCCCGTTAGCGCAGCCAGGTGCGCACGATGGCTTTGCTGAAGCCCCACGCGTAGCGCAGTGTCGTCGGTTTCTTGGTGACTCCGTTGGCGCGCTTCCTTAGCGCGATCGGCACCTCGATTACTCGAAGACCTTTGCGCGCCGAGTCGAGGATTACCTCGGAGACATAAAACTGGTCCTGTTTCAGATCGAGAGCGCGCAGCGCCGATGCCGTCATCGCGCGGTAGCCGGTCGAGGGATCGGTGATGCGGGTGCGGCCGAGCGTCGTGAGCAAGCGAGCGAACACCCGCACCCCGTAGTGGCGGGTTTGCGACTCGATCTCGAACGAGCCGAGGACGCGCGATCCCTGCACCATATCGGCGCGGCCCTCGAGCAGCGGAGCCACCAGGCGGTGCATCTCGGCGGGGTCGTGCTGACCGTCGGCGTCGAGGGTCACGATGAACTTGGCCCCGGTCCGTAATGCGGCCTGGTAGCCAAGCCGCACCGCCGCTCCGGAACCGCGTCTGAGGTCGCGCCGGATCACCATGGCTCCGAGGTTTCTGGCTACGGCCTCGGTCCCATCGGTGCAGCCGTCGGCGACCACGATCGATCGCACCGGCATGCCCTCGAGCTCCTTCGGAATTCCCCCGAGCACATCCGGGAGGTTCTCGGCCTCGTTGTGGGCCGGGACGACCACTACCACGCTGCCGGGGAGAGTGTCGAGGCCGATTTCATCGAGGCGCTTCATCGCCATGTAGTCGACGAGGTCCCCGAGCTCGTTCGCCACCTGGTCGTCGCGCGAGAAGCCTCGGAACAGCAGTGCGAGTGTCAGGATGTTGGAGATGACCAGCAGCCCGATGATGCGCCGTTCATTGCCCCGTTCGAAGCCCAGGGCCGACAGCACGGGGTTGAGGAGGTCGGGGTCAAGGGCCGCCACAACGAGGCCTGCGGCAACGAGGACCATGACGAGGACTTCCCCGCGCCTAAGCTGCCGGCGCCGGTAACGGACGACGGCGAAGCATGCCAGCGCCAGGGCGACCACGGCGCCAAAGATCCTCAGACCCATGTGCGGCGGCCTCCGAATGTTGCCAGGGCGGATCGAGGACGGACCGTCTCCGTCGGGACGGAAGATAGCACGCTCCGAGCGGCCCGGACCGGAGGGCAGGCAGCGCGGCTCACCAAGGGGTCAACCTTCGAAGGGGACCAGCCGGTAGGATGCTGCAACCGATGAGCCAGGAGACCTTGATGCCACGCGCCCGCCCCCGAAGGCCAGTCCGTCTACCGGCGCCACCACCGCGCCGGTCGTGCCGGTGGTAACGCTGCAGGCAACGCTCGGACGCCTCGACAGGCTACCGGCTGATGTCCACGGGCGCCTGTCGCGCGGTCTGTGGGGCGTGGCGCTGGCCGCACTCGCGGCCGGCCTCTTGTGCTGGGGCTTTGGCGCCTACGTGATCGCCTTGTGGCTGCTCGTTGTGTGCGCCGTGAGCGTGGCGTTGGTCCTGCCAATGGCCTACGCGCTGGTGTCTCCTCTGTTCATGGGGACTCTGGGGTGGCTGGTGGACATGCTCCCGCTGTTGATCCTCGTCGGCTGGGCCGCAGCGGTTGCCCGTTGGGCAGTGGTTCTGATCCGGCAGCGGCGAATGCCGCGCGGCAACCGGTGGGTGTGGCTCCCGGTATTTCTGGTGGTGTGGACCGCTCTTGGAATAGTGGCTCTTGCAAGCGGCGGCTCGCTGGCGGCCGACGGCAAGCACTTCGTGCTCTTGTTTGCGCTGCAGCTGCTGATCTCCGGCGTCGTGCTTGCCGCAGTCGATTGCTTGAGCAACGCAGCCGACAGGGCAAAGGTCGCGGTCGGACTCGTTGCCTACCTGGTGCTTCTCTCGGCAGCGGTGGTCCTACAGTGGTTCGGAGTGCCGATCCAGCCGCTCCAAGACTCGACTGCGCGCGTTCAGGTCGAAGCTGCCTACGGACTCGATGCCTTTCCGAACAGCGTCGGCATGATCAAGTACACACGTTCCGAGAGCAGCGGTGTTCCTGCTCTTCGGAGCGAGCTTCAGCAAGTGACAAGCAAGGCCCCGGGCTTCCCCGCCTATACGGCCTTCAAGCCCCGTTTCCATGCCTACCCGAACGAGAACGTCGTGCGCTTCGAGGGCTCGGCGCGCCCGTATGCCGCGCAGCTCGAAAAGCACCAGATCCATCTGATCTTCGACAACGTCGCGATTGCACCGGCCAACACCGTGCCGCGTATGCGCTCTTTCCCGCGTAACGCGCTGACCTATGCGGGCATCTGCGCGGTCCTGTTCCCTTTTGCCCTCTACCTTGCTTTCGCGGAGGAGGGTAAGCGCAAGCTCCTCGGCCGTGCTGGAGTTGCCGCCGCTCTGTTCGGCGCCGGCTTCTCGCTGTCGCGCGGCGCGTGGGTGGCGATGGCGCTGGCGGCGCTCTATTTGTTGGTCGACGGCCTCCTCAGCAGAGCTCGCAAAGCCGCGGTGGTCGCTTTCTTTCTCGCCGGCGCGCTGCTCTTGGCCGGAGTCTTCGTGCTCAAGTACGGCGAGGACCCCCTGCACGCCCGGGCGGGAGGCGAGGGAAGCATCAAGACTCGCCAATCCGTCTACAGCGATACCTTCAAATCGGTTGGGGGCCTTCACTACGCAATCGGTTACGGGACGGAGATACCGCGCACAGGCAGCGGCGCCTCGCACATCGCGGGGCGCTACGTTCCCCGCGCCGGAACGCACTCGACATACCTCAACTATTTCTTTCGCACCGGCGTGCCCGGGACGCTCGGCATCCTCGCGCTCTACATCTTCGCTTTCCTTCACGCGCGAGCCGCGGCGCGTGCGAGGCGAGACCGCGAGCGAATGTTTGGAGTGATGGCGGCGGCCGCAATGGTTGTCGTGGGGGCGCACGCGTTGATCCTCAGCCTCTACGTAGAGCCGGCTTACACGCTCACGGTGTCGCTTATCGTGGGTGTGGCCATGGCGGGAGCCATGAGCTTGCCGGCGTCGATTCTTCCCTGGAAGTCACAGCGAGCCGGTGAGTGACCCCGAGGCTGTAACGCAGGGTAAGCCCACGGTCCTGACGAGCCAGGAGGCTTCGGACGTTCGCATCGTCGCCAAAGGGGGCGCCGTCCAGATTCTCGGTCAGATCGGCTCGCAGCTGCTGGGACTCGTTTTCATCGCAGTCGCGACTCGGCTTCTGAGCAAGGGTGATTACGGCCTCTACAGGCTGACGTTTCAGCAGCTTGCGGTGATCGGCCAGGTCGGACTGCTCGGCTTCAACTTCGCAGCGATGCGCTTCATAACCATGGCTCGCGCGAGGGGAGATCCTTCTGGAGTCAGGGGGGCCGCGCTTGTGTCGTTGTGGGGCACGGCCATCACCTCGTCCCTGGTTTTCATTGCTCTAGAGCTGTTCGCACAGCAGCTTGCAAGCCTCTTCGCCGGAGGCAAAGCCAACACCGCCGACCTCGCCATGCTTCTGAGGGTCGGAGCCGCCTACGTGCCGCTGTTCGGGCTCATGCAGACTCTGCGCTACTGCACGCAGGCGTACAAGAACATGCTGCCCTCGGTAATCGTCGGCAACATAGTGCAGCCGGCGCTGCGCTTCTTGCTCGGGATCGGGGTGCTTGCGCTCGGTATCGGTGTCGTGGGGTTGATGTGGACGACGGTAGTGAGCGTCGCCGCCGGCGTCGTCCTCGGCTTCTACTACCTGCGCCGCGTCTTCGAACCGCAAGAGCGTGCTGCCAGCCCGGTTCAACCCATATGGCCGGTATTGCGTTTTGCCATCCCGCAGGCGGGAGCGTCGATGCTCGGGATCCAGTCGCTCGGTCTCGGGGTCATCATTATCGGTCTCTACCGACACGCACCGGCGGTTGCGGTGTTCGGCATCGCACTGTCGCTGCAGACGCCGGGGAGCGTCTTTCTTGGAGGAATCGTCAACATTTGGGCTCCGATGGTTTCCGAGCTTCACGAACGTGGGGCTATCAGGCGACTCGAGGTCCTCTACCAGACGGTCAACCGCTGGGTGGTGACGTTCTCTTTTCCCGTTTACGTGGCGCTCATCGTGATGCCCGGGGTGTTCACGCACCTCCTCGCACCCAAGTTCGAGCAGGCGGCCGTCGTGACTGCGATCCTGGCCGCCGGAAACCTCTTCTACACGGCCACGGGCCCGACCGGCTACGTCATCTCCATGACGGGACGGCCGTGGCTCAACCTCGTCAACTCGGTGGCCGGCGTCGCCGTCTACATAGTGGCCGGCTCGGTTGTCGTGCCCGCGCACGGGGCGGTGGGCATGGCGGTAGTGGACTCCGTGATCACCGCGGTCATCAATCTGGTGCGAGTGGTCGAGGCCAAGCTGCTCGTCGGCGTGCAGCCGTTTGGGCGATCCTTCCTCAAGCCACTCGGAGCAAGTGTTGCTATGGCTGCTGCGCTGCTCTTGTGGCGACTGCTGCCCGGAGGCTGGCCGGTCGATCTGGCAGGGGTCGCAGTCGGGGGCGTCATCTACATAGCGGTGCTGCTTGCCCTGGGCCTCGACGGCGAAGAGCGGTACGTGTGGAAGATCATCCGCAAACGCGTCCTCAGGGGCAAAAGAGCCGGGGGCGGGAAGGACTGAAGCTGCGCCGTTTGCTGGGCACGCCCGCCGCGTTTGCCGCCACGGCCTGTGTGCTGCTTCTCTGTTTTGCAACCCCTTTCCTGATCCATCCGGACCGCGCCGCGCCGTTCGACGATCCGGCGTTCTACTCGTGGCGCACCGAGGTGCTCCTCTACGAGCATCCTGCGGAGCTGTTCGAGATCAGGGGCCCGGACCACGTCTATGCGGGTGGTTATCGCATCGCCACACCCGTTCTCGGCGCCTATCTGAGGCGCATCGCCGGTCTCTCGGTCATTCCCGTGCCGAGCTTTTTTGCAGTTGGCCTGCGCGTGCTCATCCCGCTCGTCCTCGCCGCCTGGGCGTACCGCTGGCGGCGCGACCCCTTCGTGTGGCACGCCGTTGCGCTGGGGGCCGGCAGTCTCATGCTCAGCGCGCTGTTCAAGGGTTTTACCGACAACATGATGGCTTTGTTGCTGTTGTCTGCTGCTCTGTTCTTCCTACATGGAGCGAGACGGTCGTGGGCCGCGCGCGGGGTGCTCGGTATGCTCGTTTTCGTAGCCGGCTTCGCGCACCCCACGACCTTCGCTGTGTTCTGCGGCGTGGTTCTGCTTCTCCTGCCGGCGGCGGTCCTTCGCACACGCAGCTTGCCCTCGGCGCTTCGTCTCGAAGGGCCTGTTATCGCGGCGGTTCTTGCCGGGGCCCTCGCCGCGGCAGCATCGTGGCATTTCGGGCTGTGGGGGCAGAGCGCTTCCTTCTCCGAAGCTGCCGGTACGCCGCCGGGCGGGCAGTCGTTTTTCTACAAGACCCTGGGGTACTTTGTAAGCACCGTCAATCCTGCCGTCACCCTCCCTGTGCTCGTCATCGGGATTGCCGCACTTGCCTTGGGAATGCGTGCACGAACCTCCGGCCTCTCCTCCCGCTTTGTGGTCCTGTGGCTGCTCCCGCTCGTGGGGGTATTCGGATTCGTCTTCAATCTCACCTATCCCTACTACCGGTTCATCAACACGACCGCGGCGTGGCTCCTGGTGTTTGGGGTGGGTGTGTGGTTCGCAGCTCGTTTCTTCTGTCGTGTGGCGCAGCGGGGAGGCCTTGCGCGCGCGGCGCTGATCGGTCTGGTCGGGATCGCCGCAGTGCCGGTGGGGAACATCGCCACCGGCTACGGGTTCTCGCAGTGGGCAAATCCGAGCTACGGCTGGTTGCAGGCGGACGAACGAGCCGACCTGGGCGCGGTGCGGTCCCAGCTTCTGCCGAGGGACCCCAACCGTTCCGTCGTGTTCGTCATCGACCACGCCCGCTTGAAATCGGTTGATCTCAAGGGATTCGTCAAGCGATCGGGCAACGTCGCTCGCTACTCGACCCCGGGGGGATGGGTAGGCAGGGCACGCGTCTACCTCGGGTCGCTCGAGAACTTGACGGCGGGTCGCCCTACCCGGCGAACGTCTGCGCTCTACTCGCGCTTGTCGAGCGCTTCGCTTCATGGCATCGCTCGGCAAAGCCCCGGGGAGCGGTTGCCCCTCGTCATAGTCGCGGGTTCTCTCAACGAGAGCGGCGCCAATGCCGGTCTGTTCCCGTCGCAGCGCGGCTACGGCAAGAACGTCTGGTTCGTCGACGACGGACGCATCACGGCTTGTGTCAAGGGGGACTGCGCGTCGCGCCGTGCCCGGGCCGTTCCGGGGCCGGGATGGTGGCACGCCGTGCGCGTCCTCGGCGGGCTGGCGCTGCTGCTAGCTCCGGGGGTGCTGCTGCTCCGGCGTCTGGTGCCCGACGCCGGCCCTGCCGAGTTTCTCGGGCTCGGTCCCGCGCTGTCCGTGGCCTTTTTGTGCCTTACGGGAGTACTTGCCGTCGCCGTAACGCGCAGCCCTTTCTCGAGCAGGCTTGCGTGGATCAGCCTTGGCCTCCTGCTGTGCGCCGCCCTGGGATGGGCCGCTCTAGGACGCCGCCCCGCGAAGAAGTCGGGCGCGGCCGTGGTGGCTTCTTAGGATGTCGGCTCCTACCGAGCGGTTTTTGGGGAGGAGAGGGTGACCCCGAGAAAGAGCGGCCTCAAGAGGAGCCTGCGTACGAATTTCACTCCCGGCTGGCGCGACCGGGCCGGGCGCGTGCGCCTGCGCGCCCGACAGGCCGCGCACTTGCCTGCGTTGCTGGCGGGGGGCAGAGTCGTGCAGCCGATCTTCATAATCGGCGCGCCGCGCTCGGGCACCTCTCTTCTCTATTCGATCCTGCGCACGTCGCCGCAGCTCGCGCACTGGCCCGGGGAAGCTCACGAGGTTTGGGAGGCCGACTACCACCCGCGGTTGCGGGGCTGGGCGTCGAACGTTCTGCAGGCGCGGGACGTGACCGGCAAGTCTGCCGAGCACATACGGCGGTCGTTCTTTCTCGTCACGGGCGCGCACCACCGTCTCATAGAGAAGTCGCCGCGCAACTCGATGCGGGTTTCGTTTGTCGAGGCGCTGTTCCCAGATGCGTCCTTCATCTACCTCAAGCGGGACGGACGCGACAACGTGAACTCTCTCATCAATGCGTGGCGCACGCCGCGCTACCGGACCTACCGGCTGCCGCAGCCGCACGCTCTTGCCGGAGTCGACCCTGCGTGGTGGAAGTTCGTTCTTTATCCGGGGTGGGAGCAAGACACGAAGGGGCCGCTCGAGGTCGTGTGTGCTCGCCAGTGGATGGCTTCCAACGAGCTGGCGCTGTCGGGGCTCGGTAGCATCGACGGCGACCGCGTAACGACGGTCGCCTATGAAGCTCTCGTAGCGGACCCGGTGCGCGAGGTGGGCCGCGTGATGAGGTGGCTCGGTCTCGACTATGAAGAGCAGGTGCGGGCCAGAGCGGCCGCAACGAGGATCACCCCGATCAACGTCGTTACGCCTCCCGAACGGGGCAAGTGGCGGCGCGAGAACCCAAGGCAGATCCACGCGGTGCTGCCGCTGATGAAGCCGATGATGGAGGAGCTGGGCTATGAGCTCGATGAAGACTGAGGAGCTGCGCGCAGACATGTCGCGCCGGCATTTTTTTGATGTGACCTCGCAGCTTGCCTCGTTCGTAACGGGGGCCGGAGATGGCGTGGCCAACATCTTCGTTCCCCACGCGACCGCGGGCCTCGCGATCATGGAGACCGGTTCGGGTTCCGAGGAGGACTTTGCAGCCGCACTCGATCGCCTTCTTCCGCGCGACGATATCTACACGCACAGGCACGGCTCGAAGGGTCATGGCGCGGACCACGTCATCCCCGCGTTCATCGCCCCATCGCTGTCTATTCCGGTGCTGGGCGGCGAGCTTGCTCTCGGGACTTGGCAAAGCGTCGTCCTGGTGGATCTCAACCGCGACAATGCGCAACGCCGCATCCGGTTCTCTTTCCTGCCCGCCTGACATGGCCTCAGGCAAGGCGTCTTCCCTGCGGACGCTCGCTCGCCTCTTTCTGAGGCTTGGGGCCTCCGCGTTCGGTGGTCCCGCCGCCCACATCGCCTTGCTGCACGACGAGGTAGTGCTGCGCCGCCGGTGGCTGACCGAACAGCACTTTCTCGATCTTATGGGCGCAACCAACCTCATACCTGGGCCCAACTCCACAGAGATGGTCATGCACGTGGGCTTCGAGCGCCGCAGGGTGAAGGGGCTGATCCTGTCGGGAGCGTGCTTCATCCTGCCGGCTGCGCTCATCGTGGGTGCTTTGGCGTGGGCCTACGTGCGTTACGGCACGACGCCTGCGGCCCGTTCCCTGCTCTACGGAGTGGAGCCGGTGGTGATAGCCGTCGTTGCCCAGGCGCTCTTTGGCCTCGGGCGCACCGCAGTAAAGAACGTGCTCCTTGCAGCTCTCGGCGCGGCGGTTTTCGCCCTCTATTTCTTGGGAGTCAACGAGATAGCGCTTCTCATAGGCGGCGGAGTATTGCTCATGGTGCTGCACGCCGTTCGTTCGCGCCGCGCTCGGGGCGCCGCCGCCGTGTTGCCGTTGGGCGTGCTGCCGTTCGGAGTATTGCCGGGCATGAAGTTCGCCGCGGCAGCGGTCGCTGTCCAGGCGGACCTCGTGCGGCTGTTCCTCGTGTTCCTCAAGACGGGGGCGCTGCTCTTCGGATCGGGCTACGTGCTTCTTGCGTTCCTGCGCAACGACCTCGTCGTTCAACATGGATGGCTCACCGGCTCGCAGCTGGTCGATGCCGTCGCGATAGGCCAGCTCACCCCCGGCCCCGTGTTCACCACCGCCACCTTCGTTGGTTACCTGATTGCCGGTATGCCCGGAGCGGTCCTGGCAACCGTTGCGATCTTTTTGCCTTCGTTTTTTTTCGTGGGCCTCCTGAACCCTTTGATCCCCAAGCTGCGGGGCTCGCCGCTCGCGGCGGCCTTTCTCGACGGAATAAACGTGTGCGCCCTCGCGCTGATGGCCGGGGTGACCTACCAGCTTGGCCGGACCGCCCTCATCGATCCGCTGACGGTTGCGATTGCGGGAGCTTCGCTCGCGCTCCTGCTGCGTCTGCGCGTCAACTCGACGTGGCTCATCCTCGGAGGAGCGGCCCTGGGCCTCGCCTTCCGGTGACCCACCGCTTCCGGCTGCCTTTCGAGCTCTACTCGCGCGTTGTGCCGAGGCGGCCGATCGGCAGCCCTGCCCGGGCAAGCGCGGCGCCGGCTCGGGCCCGCAGCGACGGAGCCGGATATCTGCGGGCGTACTCGAGCGTGTCAAGGGCTCGGCCCCCGACCGCTTCGAACATCTCGATCTGAGCCGCCGGCATGCTCGTCTCCCACTGCCTCACCTGGGCCTGGGTGCCCTTGCCGAGGTGGGGGTTGTAGTGCTGGGCGCGATCGAGGATGGCGGATTTGGACTCCTCGGCGAAGTCGAGCATGCGGGCATCGAAGCGCAGCGACAAAAAGGAGCACAGCCGCTCGACCTCGCTCTTGGTTCGGCCCGGCTCGGTAAGGGACTCGTAGCGCATCTCGAGGTAGCGCCCGGAGCTGAGGGCGCGTCCGGTGGAGACTCCGGCCTGCACCCTCTTGGCCCACAGCGCTGCGGCGCGCGCCACGGTCTTGGGCCCGAACGGCACGTCTGCATAGGACAGCGCCACGTTGCGTCCGTCCCGCACGAGGTGAACGAAGCGCGCGGACGGAAAGACGCGCGCCAGAAGGGGGATGTCCTCGACGTAGCGAGGGGTCTTGTCCCCCCAGCGAGTCTTGCCCTGCGCTTTGGCATAGGCACGGTAGGCGGCGCTCATGACCTCTTCATAAGTGGCAATGCGGCTCGATTTGAGCTCCGCTTGCACGAGCTCGAGGGGAAGCTCCCAGGCCGCCCAGCGATGGTGCGCGCCGAGTCTTGCAAGCGTGGCCTTGACGTCGACCTCGTCCTGCTCGTAGAGCTCGACCACGAAGCGGGACTCTGGCGGGACGCTGACGTCGACGTGCGCGTTGAGCATCAGCCGCAGCATGGTAGTACCCGAGCGCGCCGAGCCGACGATGAAGAACGGCGCAGCGCCCCCCGCGGCGTCGGTCATCCGTTACAGGTATCCGAGGTCGCTCAGGTGCTGCTGGACCTCGGCCTCCTCCTCCTTGGTCATACCCGACTCGGCGACCACGGTCGAGCTCTGGATGTGCTCGATGAAGTCTTCGAGCCGGCGCGCCACCTGCGGGTTGTGGCGGTAATGATTGCGCCTCTCGTCGGGGACCGCGCCGCCGTTGAGCTTGTAGAGAGCGGGACGCGCCCCTCGGCGCAGCAGCTTCCAATCGGGGACGCGCGCGCCCAAGATGCGGCTCCCCTCGAGCTTGACTCCCACTGCCTCCATGTAGGCGGGCTCCTCGGGAAGACTCGCCCCCTGCATCAACGGGCGCAGGCTGCGACCGTCCAGGTCCTGCGGCGCGGGGACCCCACAGAGGTCGGCGATCGTTGGGAACAGGTCGACATGGCGCACCTGGTCTTGCACGCTCGCCACCGGGACTCCGGGCCCGGCCACGATCAGCGGTACGCGCACGAGATGCTCGTACAGCGCGAAGCCGTGACCTACCTGCAGCGCCTGGAACTTCTTGTCCAGCCACGGCCACCAGCGCGACGGCTTGAGCCGCTTGCGGACCTTGCGAGCGCCGCTGACGAGCTTCACTTGGGCGGGCGTGTCGGGATACTCCTCGCCGTGGTCGCCGGTGAGGATGACGATGGTGTTCTCTCCCGCCGCGGCGAGTACCGGGGCGAGATACTCGTCGGTTGCCGCCACCGAGGCCTCGTAGCCGGCCTTGTCCCAGCGCTTCTCGAAGCCGGGGGGTGAGCGAAACGGTCTGTGCACTTCCCACAGATGAAGAAGCATGAACCACGGCGACGTGTACGAGCCCATACGCTCGATGATCTCGTCCCGCCAGCCGAAGAACGGAGCCTTGTACCCTGGGCGGTGATTGGCGTCGGCAAAACCCCTGAGCACGCCCGTTGCGGGAAGCAGGGGGCCGGTGACCTCCGCGTGCGTCTCGTAGCCGGCCGCGGCAAAGGCCTCGGGCCATGTGGTCACCTTCTTGGACAGGGTGTAACCCTGCAGGCCCCTCACTCCGTGCTTGGGCGGGTAGCACCCGGTCAGCATGGACGAGAAGGAGGGCGTGGTGGTGGTCGTGGTTGCGATGCACTGCTTGAAGGAGGCTCCGCGTGCGGCGTAGGAGTCGGTGACGGGCGTGGCGATGTGCCTGCCGTAGATGGCGTCGGCTCTGAGAGAGTCGATGGCTACGAACAACACGTTGGGCGCGCTCACTCGGACCTCCGCAGCGGATCTCGTCTGTCTGACGCACCCGGCCCCCTCGGATGCAGCAGCCTGTGGTTCCGGCTCATCCTACTTAGCGGCACGCAGGATCGGGGTGTTCGCCCTCACGCCCAGGTAACCGTGACCTCGTCGCCCGCGTTCACCGCGCCGGGCTCCACGACCTCGGCGAGGACGCCGAGGCACTCGTCGCTTCCGGCCGCCAGTGTGCGCAGGATGCCTTTGTCTGCCTCGAGAGCGGCGCGATCCTCTTCGGGCAAAGGAGGCTGCGCATAGGTAGTCATGCGGCAGCGCTCGCACCGGCGTAACACTTGCAGCACCACCTCGCCGAGGCTCACCCTCGCCCCGAGCCACCGCTCCTCGACCCGGGACGGGTCCCCGTCGCCGTCGGAGATAACGAGGACGTTGGGCCTGAACCTCCGCACGTCCCAGGTGCCCGGGTGGCGCCGGCGCCAGTAGGCGAGCGTGGCGCTGGTCACGAGATGCACGGGGGCCGAGTCGACGAAGGCCCCCGGCGGCGACTCCCACTGCGAGCTTTTCGACGCCAGCATCGCCCTGTCGCCGGGGACCGGCTCAACCACCTCGACCGGTCGTCCGAGAAGCTCGCACAGGGCCCCGGCCAGGGCGGGGTCGGTGGCTTCGAACGCGCCTTTCGAGGGCACCTCTACGGTCACCGCGCCGTTGATTGTGCGCGCCGCCGCAGCCACCAGCGCCTCTTCTTTCTTAGCGCTGAGGACTGCGCCGGTGGCCAGGTCGCGCACCCCAAGAGCCCTGTCGCCCTTAACTCCCAGGGGGCCGATGGCGACCCGCTTCAGCCGCTCTCCCTGCAGCGACTTGACCGGGTAGCGCCACAGCTCGCCGACCCGGCCACAGGTCAGAGGGTCCACAGCTCCTCGGGGATGTCCTCGAGCACGAAACGCGCCGTGTCGACCCCCATCTTCACCGCGTGGTCCATGTTGCCCGCCTCGTAGCGCCACGCACCGAAGCGGCCGCGTGAGTAGATGCCGTTAGACATCAGCCACGGCTGGATCGTGCGCAGCGCCTCGTCCCGCTTGACGGTCGGCACCGGGTAGGCGTAGTCGATGTTGACGACGTGGGCCGAAGCCACCTCGGGACGCCCCTCCACCACCCCGGAGGCGCGCAGCCCCTTCTCTACTCGCTCTTCGAGTCCCGCCCGCTCCTCGTGCTTGTACTTCGAATGGGACGTCTCGGTCATGTAGGCGCTGTAACGGGCGGTGTCTGCGTCCGGCACGTTGGCGGGCGAGTACTTGGCGAAGTTGGTGGCCCGGTAGAACGGTGCATGGTCCTGTGGGAAGTAAAGCCATGACTTGTCGTCCTTGAGGGACTGCTCGTAGCCGATCCCGGTCATGTAGACGCTGTTGTGCTCGAGGTAGCCGGCAGCTTCCCAGAGCTGCTCGGGCGCATGCTCGATGCGGTGCACCAGCTTGTCGAGCGGCATCGTCGAGATGAGCGTGTCATAGCTCTCCTCGTGGTCGTCGGCGAAGCGCAGAGTCTTTGTGCGGGCATCGATTTTCACGATCTCTGCGTCGTAGACCAGGTAGTCCTTGAGCTGCGCGGCAAGTCTCGTGTAGATTTCGCCGGTGCCCCCTTGCGCGGGAAAAACGAACTGGTTGTTGGGTCCCCAGGAGATGTTGTCCTCGCCGAGCACCAAGTTCCTCAGCGCGGCCGTGTAGTCGACCACCGAGACGCGTTCTGCCATCCAGTTGGCCGACATGCGCTCGGCGGGTGTCGCCCATACCTTGAAGTTGTAGGGCTTCATGAAGTGCTTGGTGATCCCCGTGCCGAAGGTGACATTCATCCACTCGGCGAAATCCATGGTCGCGTTGCCGCCCTGCGCCTCGATGAGGCCCATGACGCACTCGAGGGCGACCTCGGGGGGGCAGTGGCGCAGGTTGTTCTGGAACGGATACGGGACCCAGCGCTCGTCGAAGCGGATGTAGGAGGAGCGGTCGTGCTGGTAGATCTCATCGCCCATCGCCTCTTTCAGGATCCTGTCGAACTCGCCGTAGTGGCTGAACACGACATGGCCGCCGTGGTCCCAGGTGAAGCCGGCGGGGTCGACGATCGAGGAGGCAAGTCCTCCGGGGTGGTCCGAGCGCTCGTACAGGGTGAAGTTCTCGTGCCCGATACGGGTGAGCTCCCGGGCGGCGCCGAGCCCGCACGGGCCCGCCCCTATGATCACTATTCGCGGCGAATCGGTCATAACCACCTGGACTTTGTTAGGTGAACGAGGGACCGACACCTTACAACAGGCGAGTTCTGGCCCCG
>JBBSGD010000045.1:0-14994 GCA_038254435.1 Actinomycetota bacterium | reverse complement strand
GCCTTTGGCAACGCGTACCGAGCGGCACCGGCCGGGCACGGATTTCCGGGGATCGGAGTGGTCCCTAGTTGATGAGAAGGGTGGTCCCTAGTTTCTGAGAAAACCGACCCTCAGGTGGTCCCTAGTTCGTGAGAGGCGACATTAGGAAACAGTGGCCGTAGATGCCGAGCGTGGTCTTGATGTCCTGGTGTCCGAGACGGCGCTGGATCTCCAGCGGGTTGGCTCCCTGGTGGTCCGCCGCCGCGAAGAGAACTGATTCTCCAGGCACCAAGTTGATCCAATATCAACATCCAGTTCTGCGGTAGAGGAATCGCTGTGATGCTGGCCCGATCACCCCTTCGTGTCGGTCCAGGGTTGCCCCGACCACCCTGCACAGCCATGTCCCAATGCTGCAACCGCACCTTCATGGCTGATCGTTAGTCCGCTAGACTGATTAACGTGCGGACTAAGTTGACCTTTAGTGTGGTCACGCTGCTTTTGCTCTTCGCCAATCCTGCACCATCAAAAGGGCAGCCGCTACCGACGATTCGACCATCCGGCGCCGTTCAGCGCCAGCTACTGACGCGAGGGGCCGATTGGTTGAGAAGATCGAGACCTCACGGCCCTTCTGTCTGATGAAAGAATGCCAGACTCCTCACTTTGGAGTGTGTTTCGTCCACGGCGCCGACTGTGCGGATCGCTCGAAAGTCAGGGAGGTTCCAGTGAGCAGGACGCACTATCGGGATTGCCCCAGATTCGGTTGACTCCTGAGCTGTGATGGTCACCATCACAGGAAGGAGGAGATCGATGCCCAAAGCGTTCCCCGAGGAGTTCCGTCGCGACGTCGTCGCGGTCGCCCAGAAACGGGAAGCCCCGATCAGCCAGATCGCCAAGGACTTCGGAATCTCGGCGTCGTGCGTGCAACGGTGGCTCAAACGAGGTGAGATCGAAGAGGGCGTGCGCGACGGCCTGACGCTCGCCGAAAGGGCCGAGATCAGAGCGCTCAAGAAACGCAACCGCTTGCTCGAGCAAGAGAACGAGGTCTTGCGCCGTGCCGCCATCTACCTCGATCAGGGCGTCAACCCAAAATGATGTACCGCTGGTCCGTGAGCTCGCAGCCGAGGGGATCCCCGTGGTGGTGACCTGTCGGGTGCTCGGCTTCTCGAAACAGGCCTTCTACAAGTGGCGCGCCAATCCGGTCTCCAAACGCGACTGGGATGACGCCCACCTCATCGACGCCGCGAGGACTATCCATCGAGACGACCCGGTCTTCGGCTACCGCTTCATCACCGACGAGCTCGCCGCAGAGCACGGAGTCAGGGCGAGCGAGAACCGGGTTCAGCGCCTCTGCAGCGCCCACGGCATCTACTCCGTGCTGGCCAAGAAGCGCGGTCGTTGGACTCGTCCCAAAGAGCCGGTGCACGACGACCTCGTCCGGCGTGAGTTCCGAGCCAAGGTTTCCAACGAACTGTGGTTCGCTGACATCACCGAGCATCCGACCGCAGAGGGAAAGCTCTATCTCTGCGCGATCAAAGACGCCTTCTCCGGGCGCATCGTGGGCTATTCGATGGACTCCCGCATGAAGGCATCCCTCGCGGTCGCGGCGCTCAAGAACGCGATCGCTCTACGCGGTCCGGTCGGCACGATCGTCCACTCTGATCGCGGCAGTCAATTCCGCTCCGGGAAGTTCGTGCGAGCCCTGCGATACGCTGGCCTTGTCGGCTCCATGGGTCGCACGGGCACCTGCGCCGACAACGCCGCGATGGAGTCGTTCTTCGCGCTGGTGCAGAACAACGTTTTCAACGGGCAGCGGTGGCTAACGCGCGACGACTTGCGACTGGCGATCGTCATCTGGATCGAGCGGACCTACCACCGCCGGCGCCGTCAGCGCGGCCTCGGCAAGCTCACCCTATCGAGTTTGAAACGGTTCACGAGGTTGCTTATGCCGCGTGAATATGGTCAATCCTACGAGTCAACCGAAGTGGGGGCAGTCCCGTCCGGCCGAGTGTGAACACGGCGTGCGCGGCCGAGTGCGGCAGCGTGGCCACTAGTGCGAAGGCCTCGCGGCGCGCCCCCTTGCCGACCGGGATCTTCCGGCCGGTATGCCACCAGTCGATCTGTGAGATCGATCTCTCCGGGCAGGTAGCTGGTCCGCTGAAAGATCCGCGCCGCGAGGAACTGGGGTCGGACCCTTGCCAGATGCTCCTTCAGGATCGTGATCCCGCCCCAGTAACCGGATCGACGCAGCTGCAGCACCACCGGCGCGGGCACCTTGGCGTCCTCATCCACGAGTCCCCGCGGTTAGGTCAATGCAACGGTGGCAACCGCAGCTACAATAACGAGCAACAAAATGCCGTCCACTAGTCCCCAGCGCATCTGCCGCAGGATGGCTTTTAGAGCGAGGGTTTCGGCAGGGCCCTCAGCTCGGGCTGCATGAATGGTCCCCAACGCCCTCGTTGCCCCATGGGTGAGTCCCACCAAGGCCCCCATAGCCGCTCCAGCGGCCCAACCCGTCGCGAAAGTCATTAACGCTGGAATCACCCAGATAGAAGCGTAGGGATTAGGCGTCATGATTCCAGGCCCTACGACAGCACCCCAAATTGCTATCCGGCCTGTCCTCGACCGGCCCCTCACCCAAGTCGAAGGCACCTGCCATCGAGTGCTGGGGGCAGGCAGGCCGAACCGGCTGACTTCGGAGAGTCCGTAAACCAGTGCATATACAGTCAGGGCCAAAATGACCCAAACGTCTCCCGTGAGGACGCCAAGAGTCGCGCCCAGGACCGCCCAGACCGCTGCACCGGGCAACGCATAAGCCAGCGTCAACCAGACCTGATTTGCTCGAAAGGGCCCTCCCCCGGAGGGCAACGGCAAAGTGGCTGCCGCGTTAGCGGTTCAGGGCGATGCCTCTTTTCCTGCTCCCGTGACTAGCGCGCTCAAGAGCGCACCCGAAGCGGCCGCATACCCGTAGGCTACGTCCCGAACAGCGAGAAGCACACCTACCCCCAGGCCGGTCGCGAGAGCAACTGCTACAGTCACCACGGTCTGAGTCCGCCACTGGATATCAGGCACACTCCGCTGTTTAGACCGGAGCATGGATCTCGCCTTGCACCCGAGCGAGTTCTCTCTTGACCTCGGCCGGGTTGCAGCAGCCAGAGCAGAGACAGTCCGACTTGCATCCGCACAACTTGCCGCACCCGGTGCATCGGCAGTCAAAGCACAGATAGTAACCAAGCCCGCAGACGCCGCAGCAACCCGTACAGCACGTCCAGCTGCCGTCGCCGTACGGACATGAAAGGCCGCATCCGTCCCCTGATTTGCAGATGTAACAGCTTGAGGGGCATCCAGACTTTGGACATGTCTTTCCCCGACAGCTGCAGTTCCCGCAACCGGGATAGGAGCAGCTGCATGCCGCCTCCGCTGTACCTGTCCCAACAAGAGCACCCACAGACAGACCTGCGGCAATGGCGGCGCCCTTCTTGACTGTGCCAAGCAGCACCTCTCTCCTGCTGATCCGCCTAGCAACGTCCTCTGACCATCGACTGACGCTCGCGTCTGTTCGCCAAAGTAGCTTATTCAACCCTCTTTACCCTCCGCTCTCTCTCTTTCCCGGAAACTCCGTCGGATCGCCCAGCACTCTCCCTTGCTAGCATCACCTCCTTAAGCAGCCGCCGCAGATCTCCGCCGTCTACGCCTACTCCCCGACACACGACATGTCCGTGCCCGTCGAGGCCGTAAAAGTAGGGGGTCACATAGGTTTTGAAGAGGTTCAGCGGCACGCTGTGATCAACGAGACCAATCTCCAGGTGACTCCTCCGATATGTCTCCACCGCTGCAACCAGAGTTGCCTCAGCGTCCGTTACTGCAAGGATCCGGATGTCATCAGGTGGTTCATCACCCACTTCTCTCTCGAGCGCACTGAATGCTCTCTCACAACTCGTGCATCGGGGGTCCGTGAACATCAATAGCGTGGGGCGTCCGTCAGCGATGAACGTTTTACGAACTGGCTGCCCGGAATGCATCAAGAGATCGTACGTGAAGCGCGGGACAGGGGAACCGACCTCGATGCCGCCAACCTCTTGCCCTGTGCCCCGGCCAAGGTCCAACAGATAGGCCATCTGGCGGTAGAGGATGAACAGTAGACCTGCAAAGCCCAAGAGCAGCACCCACATCGTGACAACGATCGGAGTGGGGAGTACTGTCATGATGAACTCCTCCGCACGGTCTCCAGGCTCGTGGTCGCTTGAAAGCAAATCACAGCGAAGACTAACGCTGCGAAGATGGTGAGAAGGGTCGTTCCCGCGCCCGAGGAAGCCACTTCTCGCGTGGCTCTAAAGCCCCAAAGGACGACGGCCGCCATCGCGCTCAGGGAAAGGCTCCGGATGACCGCAATCCCGTTGAAACGCGACGCCGTGAGGCTTCCGAAGCAGCGGCACGAAAGATCGGGGGATCTAAGGACCGCCACGACGGACACGCAGGAGAAGAGCAGCATGAGAACCAGTACTGCCAGGTTAACGATCGATGGTGAGATCGCACTGAGGCTTGCGGAGCCCACGGTGAGCTCTGCAATTGAGACGACCCACGTAGCCAGACGGCTAGCCCGCCCTCCCAAGCCGAGGCCGGTAAGGGTGAGTGCGAAGCCTCCCCGATCAGCGAGCTTGGCCGATCCGGCGGCGACCAGAAGCACACCGAGGAACGACTTCAACGCGAGGATCGTCACGCCGGCGCCGCTCATGACCCTCGCACTCCCGCCGGGCTCCTGTCGCCTCCATGGCGAGCGGAGGACACGTGCGCCAGGTGCCACATATTGAGGAAAGAGTCCTCGTAATTGATCACCGCTGATCCTTGAACAACTCCCGAGGGATCGATGACGAACACGAACGGCATGACTCGAACGTTGTACTTTTGGTAGAAGGCGTCATCGACCTCTACGATGGGCCAGTTCAGGCCCATCGTCGAGGTGGCGATTGTGGTCGCCTCTACGACTCCTTTGGTTATGAGGAGCCCATCAACTCCATCGCTCGCACTTGTAACTCTCTTGACGCCTGCCACGAGACCGGGAAATTCCACCAGTGCATGGTCGCAGAAGATCAAAATCTGCCAGTGACGACCATGGGGCGTGCCACTCGGATGACCCGAGAGATCCGGCAGTCGCCAAGCAGGCGCCAATCTGCCCGGCGGGAAGCCGTCTCGAATCACCCCGAGCGGGCTCTCAAGCCTCAACAGACCCAGGCGCGTGAGAGCCAAACCGCCAAGAAGAATCAGCGCAGCCAGCAAGCCAATGAAGACAGCCGATGAGATCTCACCCATATGCGCCACCGAGCGTAAGAGAGGAGGACCGCAGTACGTCTGAAGTCCCGCTACGCGGCAATCCCGGCAACATGCTTGCGAAGGATTGCCCGTGAACGGGAATGAGCTCACTCATCTCTATTTAGGCTTCCGCGCCCGAAACACGATCGTCTCGCTGAAGTTCGTCCCGTCTACCTGCCAGCCGTAGCATCCGGCAGAGCGAAGCCACGCGGCACCCGGATAGTCTCGCCAGGACTTGGTCGAGTTCGTGGAGGTATGGGGAGGGAGCTGAAGGCCGGCGAGTGGCGGCGCCTGGTCTCCGAGACCGAGGGGGTGCGGGCCGTTCAGCTGCCGCCCCCTGATCAAGATCGGTCCCCTGTAGCTGGGCGCGGCGATCCACATCGTCTTGATTGCGTACCACCTGCCCTGGCGGTAGCTTGGCCTCAGGAGCATCACACCGTTCCTAACGGGCCTGGCTCTGCCTATCGCGACATTGGCGTACACCGGTCCGCGTCCCAGCGCGACGCCCCCGTACGGCGCGAAGTCGCTGGTCAAGCGACCGTGATCGGCAGGGCAGGGCTCGTTGGGTCTTGGGCGTGGCAAACGCAGCGGTCGCAGCATGCTCCGGGGTACATGGCCCGAGGTGGCAAAGCACATCTGAGGTTCGAGTCGACACGTCTGCACGTAGGTTGCGGGGACTCGCAAACCGGACAGCCGAGTGAACCGAGGCCAGAACCGGATGTGAGCCTCTGCCGAGGCCCCCGAGGCAGACTTGGGTGCGGCGTTATAGCAGCCGCTCATCAGGAGCAGACAAACACCAAAGCAAGCACTTCCGACCCAGCCCCGATGCACCGACCTTCCCCTGCTACCCGGCCACTTCCCCCGGCCGACTCTTCGAATCTTAAACCTCGAACTGAGTAACCTGCAAGATGACGGATAGGAACTGGCAGTCAGTTCTCCAAGTTAAAGCGCGGGCTCCGGGCTCGGCCTGCGATGCCGGTTCGCGCGCGTGGGCCCACGCCTCTTCGATTTCTTGTAGAGCCCTCCCCCTCGCAAGTCTCTCTGCCAGACCGGGAGGCTTCTTACCCAGCGATCTCTTCGGGGATTGGTGATCCCATGGTCCATCCGGTACGCCTCGATAAGATTGGAGACCGCGCGAAATCGTGGGGAGGACGTACCTGGCTCCCTGAGCGGGTGAAATCCGGCTGAGAGAGGCGGAGCCCCTCCGCACTCGGTTGGTTCCGACAGCCGAGCGAAGGAGAGGCTCCCATGCCCGACTCTATGACGGTGCGCTTGCACCTGTACCGGATTCGCGTAATAGAAGTGCTCATCGACCCTCCCCGAGCGCCTCGAGGTCGTGATCCGCGATTTGCGCTCGGTCGTGCGCTGCCCGTTCTGTGGGTTCAAGACGACCAAGGTGCATGAGACGCGCCGAGTGAAGGTCAAAGACGTCCCGCATGGCGTCCAGAAGGTGGCCTTGATCTGGCTGTGCCGGCGCTTTTAGTGCGACGCCTGCGGCGAGCGCCACACCGAGACGCACCCGGCGATCGAGAACAAGATGACGGTGCGCCTCGCCCGCGCCATCGTCGTCGATGCGCGCCAGGTCGAGGTCGTCGTGACCGACGGATCACCGAGCTATCGGGCCGCGATCGAGCGTCATCTCGGTCATGCACCCCATGTTGTTGATCGCTTTCATGTCGTGCGGTGGTTCCCTTCGGGTCTGATCGAGGTTCGCCGGCGCGTGCAGCGCATCGGCCAGGAAGGCGAGTCGCCGGTGTTCTCACCGGTGATCTTCAGAACGCGTTACCTGCAACTCGCGCGCGCCGAGCATCTGAGCTCGGAGCAATTCGCCCGGCTCTCAATGGCGCTCGCCGAAGATCCCGAGCTGTGGCACGCGGTGAGGCTGCTGCAGCAGCTCTACGAGATCTATGACGCAGACGACGAGGCGGAGGCGGCCCGAAGGATCGAGGGATTCGTTGATGCGTGGGCAGCCACACCGATCCCGGAGTTCCGCTCGGTGCTCAAGGCCCTGGCCCAGTGGCTCCCCGAGATCCTCGCCTTTCATCGCTGCGGTCGTGCAACGAACGGCCAGCTCGAGGGCCAGAACAATAAGCTGGGCGTCCTTAAGCGCATCGCCTACGGGTTCGTCAACGCCGACAACTTCGCGGCAAGAGCTCTGCTGTGGTGCCCTCCTGTGACATCATGATCGAGCCGAGCGTGGGGCTCATCCCACGAAATCGCGGGGAACCTTCTTTAGAGTCGGTGAGCTATGGGCGGTGAGCCGGGGTGCCGCTGTCCAGGTGGAGGACGCTCAGTGAGACGACCTTCCTAGAGCTCGGCGGCCCGCGCGGGCGGCCTGTCGGACGAGGTGGTCGCGCTCGGCGACGTTCGTCGCCCGGCGGGCGGCCTCCGCGTACGCCGCGCCGGCGGCCGGCAGATCGCCGTCGAGCTCGTGCAGGTGGGCGCGGACCGCATGCCACCGGTGGCGGTCGCCGAGCACCTCGCGTAGCCGGTCGGTCTCGCGCAGCCCCGCGGCGGCACCTAGCACGTGGCCGACCGTGACCGCGCGGCCCAGCACGGCGGCGGGGTCCTGGCGCACCGGGTCGTCGCTGAGGGCGACCATGTCGTCGTACCAGGCGAGGATCTGCGGCCAGTCGGTCTCCTCGGCGCTTGCCGCGTCGTCGTGCAGGGCGGCGATGGCGGCCTCGATCTGGTAGCGGCCGGGACGACGGGCGGCCAGCGCCGATTGCAGGATGCGCACGCCCTCGGCGACCTCGCGGGTGTCCCACAGGCCGCGGTCCTGCCGGTCGAGCGTGACGATGCGACCCTCTGAGTCGAATCGCGCCGGGAGGCGGGCGTGGTTGAGGAGCATCAGCGCGAGCAGCCCACGCGCCTCCGGTTCCTCGGTGGCGAGGGTGAGTTGGCGGGCGAGCCGGATCGCCTCGCCGGCCAGGTCCACCCGGCCCGCGTGGCCCGCCGCGTAGACGAGGTAGAGCACGCGCAGCACGACGGCGAGGTCGCCGGGGTGGTCCAGGCGGCGCCCCTGCAGGGCGCGCTTGGCCCGGCTGATCCGCTGCGCCATCGTCGCCTCCGGCACGTAGAAGGCGTCGGCGATCTCCCGGGTGGTGAGGCCGCCGACGGCGCGCAGGGTCAGGGCCACCTGGGAGGCGGGCGCGAGGTCGGGGTGGCAGCAGCAGAAGAGCAGGAAGAGGGTGTCGTCGCCCTCCTCGGTGGCGGCGGGCGGCGGCTCGGCGTGCGTCTGCTCCTCGCGGCGGTGACGGGCGGCCTCGCTGCGGCGGGCGTCGACGAGCCGCCGGGTCGCGACCGTCGCCAGCCACGCGCGCGGGTCGCGCGGTGGATGTTCGGGCCACACCCGCAGCGCCTCCAGCAGCGCCTCCTGCAGCGCGTCCTCGGCGGCATCGAAGGCCTCACCCCGCCGGACCAGGTCCGCGAGCACCCGAGGGACGAGGGCGCGCAGCGCGCCCTCGTCCAGCCCCCGCGTCGGCTCGTCGATCATGCCGGATCAATCCTCCGAGGGCGCCTCGGACATGACCTCCCGGACGTCGATCCACTCGTACAGCGGCTCCCCGCCGGGGCCGGGCTCGGAGGAGACGTAGGCCGCTAGCTCGAGCGCGCGCTCGTGCGACTCGACGTCGATCATGTACCAGCCGGCGATTAGGTCGCTTGTCTCCGGGTGCGGGCCGTCGGTGGTGACCGGCGCGGCGTCCGGGCCGCCATAGCGCACCCAGGTGCGCGCCGGCGTGAGGGCCTGCGCGTCGACGCGCTCGCCGTTCTCCTCGAGCAGCTCGTTGACGTGCTTGAGGAAGGCCATGTGCGCCTCCACGTCCTCGGGCGCCCACTGGTCCATCGGGGGGAAGGGATGATGCGGCTCCGGGCCGCCGCGGTAGTGCTTAAGGAGCAGGTACTTCGGCATCATGGTCTCCTGGTGTCGTGGGCCGCGCCTGTCGTGGCCCTTCACCTGGTGAGCGGAGCCGATCACAGCTTCTCGACATGGAAGCACTCATCTCGCTCCGAGACCATCGCGTAGCGGGAACCCGTTGCGGCACGCGACGCGGGTTGCGTCGGAGCTGGGAGACCCCGGCGCGCGACCACGCGATGGGGCGCTGCTTAGTCCTGGAGACCGCCCCACGACCAGTGCGGGATGTTCAGGTCGAGGGGGACGTCATCCGCGGACCGGTGGTAGCGGGACATGGTCGTCGTCGTGGCCCAGGCGAAGTAGTCGTGCAGGACTTGACGAAGGCGGCTGTCGTCGGCCAAGCCGACGTCGGTCAGGGCTTGGTCGAAGCAGGCGATCGCACGACGGTCCATCTCGACGTGCTCTCCGTTGCCGCTGTGGATCCGCACGACCGACGTCTCGTCACCAAGGGTGTCGGAGAAGGTGCAAGGTCCGCCGAGCGCCTCGGCCCAGTACGCGGCCAGCCGCTCGGTGTGCTCAGGATCGAAACCGTGGCTGAACGCATGGCTGACCACCTCATCGGCCATCACTCGAGCGTGCCACGCCGCCGCCAAGCGAAGGAGGCCCGCGTTTCCGCCCGCAGCCTCGTACACGCTTCGCATGCGTCACACGGTGGCACAGCCCCGTGTTCCGGGCAACGTGCGCCCAGCCCGCTCTCCTCGGTCCACGGCGAACGACCAACCGAGACCGAAATCTCGTCGCCGATCGTCATCGCCGGAGGAGGATCCAGCTACGACACGGCTGGTGTCGGCCCGGATTGGGCATCTTGCACGGAGCGAGAGAGCAGGCAGAACTCGTTGCCCTCCGGGTCGCTCAGCACCACCCAGCTGACATCCGGGTTCTGGCCGACATCGGCCCTTTGTGCACCGAGCGCCAGAAGCCGCTCAACCTCTTCGCCCGTGGTCACGCCATCGGCACGCAGATCCAGGTGCAGCCGGTTCTTGATCGCCTTGCCCTCTGGTACCGCACAGAAGTCAATCGACGGCCAGGACCCATCGTACGCAGCGATGCTGACAAGGCCGCTGCCTTCCTGCACCACCCGCCATCCGAGGACAGCGCACCAGAAGTCCGCGACCGGTCGGGGTTGCACGGCGTCGATTGCGATCACAGCGATGCGACTGGACATAGTTGTCAGTCTCGCGCGACGTGGTCAACTACGCCAAGACCTCGTCGACCGAGTGATCGGCCGGTTAGTCAGCGCGGCAACTCCCGTAGCCGGCGCGCTCGAAGAGCTCGACAGTCCCGACGTACCCGGAGATGGCGACGCGGCCGCCAGCAGCGTCCACCGGATAGCCCTCGACCAGTTCGGCGTCGTGTGCCCTCGCGTGTTGCACGGCCCCATCCAGCAGGTGATGCATCAGTCCGTGCCTGCGGTACCCGGCCCAGACGACGAAGCACACGGCGCTCCAGGGGTACGCGGTCGTCCAGGACCGGGATGCTCCGAGAGTCGAGCAGGCGCCGGTAACTGGCGCGCGGCGCGATGGAGCACCAGCCGGCCACGATCTCGTCGACGTAGACCAGCACGCCGGGGCCAGGATCGGTGGCGCACTCCGCGCGCATGTGATTCGGCCGCTCGTCGACGGGCACGCGGCTGTCTCGGTAGGCCATGCACCAGCGCCCACGCGCACCGGGTCGTTGCGTACCCACGACGGCGGCGAAATCGTCGAACCGGTCCGTCGCGGGCCGAACCTCGATCGTCGGCTCGCGGTCGGTCGGAAACCACGGTACCGCGGGCATGACCGAAAGCTACCGTTCCGCGATCCGATTGCGGATATGAGCTGGCACCCGCCGTTGTGCAAGAGGACCTACCGCCGCTCCCGACCTGCATGCCCATCGACCAACGGCTTCACAAGTTTCGGTTGACGAGACGTGCGTGGTCGCGTGCGCGCCGCCCGAGGAGGCGGATGCAACTGATAGGAATTCCAACATGATCCTCCCGAAGGTCCGAGACCCTCGCTTCGTGACAATCCGTCGCGGTGGGAGCCTCGCCGACTCGGATCACCATCTCCTCGCTCTGTGGGCGGCTTCGTGCGCAGAGCACGTTCTTGACCTTTTCGAGTCGACTCAGCCACAGGACCCACGACCGCGTCAGGCGATCGAGCATGCCCGCGCTTGGGTGCGGGGCGAGGTCACGATGACCCAAGCTCGCGCGGCGGGCGGCCATGCAATGGGCGCGGCCAGAGACCTGCGTGGAGCAGCACGGCATGCCGCCTACGCTGCGGGCCAAGCCGGGGCCGTCGCGCGCATCGCCGCGCACGAGCTTGGCGCTGCCGCCTACGCGATCAAGGCCGCACGTGCTGCCGCACCGGACGGCGAGAGCGAGGCCGCAGGCCGACTCGAGTGCCGGTGGCAGCGTGACCAGCTTCCGGAAGCGATTCGTGAGCTCGTACTTGACGACCAGCGGTTGCGAAACGAAATCTGCTGGTCAGTGTTTGACAGCTGAGCGCGTCGCGACGCCAGGACCGCCCCCAAGCCCACCAAGTAGACGCCGTGAACTTATTCGTCCGGCTCAATCTGGGCGACCGGAACGTCTGTCCAGTAGCCGACAGCTCGCTGGGACGGCTCGACAGAACGGCGGCGCGATTCCGTCGCAGTCGGGCGGCTTTCTCGGCGAGTGTCTGGACCGCTGGCGCTGGTCGTCTCCGGCATGCTGCAGTTTTCGAACGCAAGCAGGTAACGCTCGATGGCTTCCTCGGCCTTGTGAAGGTCGGCCTCGGTGACGGCAAGCTCGTCGCGGAGTTGCTGCTGGCGTTGCGCCGCGCGTTCCTGACCTCCGGCGAAGGCTCGGGTGAGGACGTCGTCGCTGGTGTAGGTAGTCGGCAGCCGGTGGAGGATGACCGCTTCGAGTTCGTCGGCGGGTAGCCGATCGACACCATTCGCTAGTGCCGTAGCGGTGACGGGTGAAGCAGGTGTAGTGGCGGTATCGGTAGTTGTCGCCGTTCGCGGCGCCGCCGACGAATCGCGCTCCACGACTTTCCGCCGGGCGACATACCTCCCGACGACGACGGCATGCCGTTGCCCTCCTGGCCATGGCTCGTGAACCGCATGTACCGCGAGATCGCGATCCAAACGCCGTCCGCGGAGCACGCCTCGCTGCGAACCTTCTTCATCGAGGAGGGTCCGCTGGACTGCGCACAACTGTTTCGGCTACCGTGGCCCTGTGAGCAGCCAGCAAGTGCCCGGTGGGGTGGTGCACAAGGTTCCCGCAGACCTGCGCAAGGCGCTCATCACCAACATCACGGCACTCGATGCCTGGAAGGAAATCACGCCTTTGGCCCGCAACGAGTTCATCTGCTGGGTCGAGGATGCCAAGCAGGATAAGACCCGGGAACGCCGCATTCGCCGGACCCAGGAGGAACTGGAGGAAGGCCAGCGTCGGCCCTGCTGCTGGCCGGGGTGCAGGCACCGCGAGCGCACCGGCAGGTAGCGGCCGGAGCTTGAACTATCAGCTATTCATCACGAGAGGCGGCGGATTGTGGTGCGTCCGGAAAGCCGCTGGTCTCTTAACTTCGTTCAGCGGGGACGAGCCCCCGGCATGCGCCGCTGAAGCAACGGCGAGGCGATGCTAGTCACTATCGGCCTTGGTCGACCGGCCTGGGCGCGGGGCGATACCCATCGCGTCGCACCTTCGCGTGAGCGGCCGTCAGCGAGACTCTGTCGCCTGTGATCAGGATTGAAAGGTTCGGATTGCGGTCGACTGGGTGCACAGACCAGACCTGCGACGCTACGTGTCGCAGGTCTATTGGTTCATCCGCCACGAGCGGCACCTCCACGTCGACGGCGTGCGTCGCGGGCTGAAAGGCGATCGGCATCTGGATCCTGTCGAACAGCGCCCGGAGTTCCGGTTGGGGCAGGTGGTGAAACCGGTTGGCCACAACCGGCAGCCGGTCGAGTGCGGTGCAAGATCGGCGGCCGTTGGCGAAGCTTCCGATGCTTGGGCAGCGAGGGTGTTGGCACGCTGCCGCCGTTCTTCGAGGACGCCTTCCAGTTCGGCGATCCGCGCCCCCGACCCGCCGTCGGAGTGCGGGAGTTGCGTCCTCGGCCTACGAGGTTCGTGACCTGGCGCTCGATTCCCGTTCGAGTTCAGCGCTTTGGGCGCGAAGCTTCTCGAGCCGCTCGCTCGGAGGCGCTCGCCTCCTCGCGTCGGGAGTCGGCCAAGGGGCGACGCCACTAGTCCCGAGAACGAAACGCGCCGACCGCACCCAGCACCCGAGTGTCCTGGTCGCAGTTGGTCCAGGACCGCTGCGGTTGGGAGAAGCCAAACGCTGGGTGCGCGGACCTTGCGGACCCCCGCTTACCGGAACGACTTGTCCGAGGCGCTCTGTGAAGCGACGCGGGAAACCCTACTGAGGAAATCCTCCTGGGAAACTGCCCCAGGAGGCATTCGCCTTTGGGCCATCCCGTCGGCCAGAAGCTGAAGTGTCCGATTGGCTGGCGTGGGCACGCCAACTAGACGACCGAGCAGGACCACTTCGCCATTCAGGAAATCGGTCTCGATGGTTCCGGTGCCGCGTTTCAGGCTCTGCCAAGACGAGCCGCCAGGACGGACCAGACCAGCAATCGGCCGCATGGTGATTAGCCCATTTCGGCGTGCCGTGTCCTCGTCGGCTGAGGCGAAGTCGATCCCTGCGGCGCGCAGGCAGTCCTCGCCTTCACGAGCGACGGCCTTAGCGGCGGGCCCGTGCCTGGCGTCCGGCCCACATACCGCTTCAAGCGCATTGCCGAGGTTGGTCAGAAGCTTGCGGTACTTCCAACGCATGATGTCCGGTCGGACCTCCGAAGCGAACGCCGAAGCGCGAAATGCCTCCGTGATGCGCTCGGCTAGGTCATCCTCCCCTGCCGGACAGCGACCGACATCGAGGATCCCGGTGATCGGCGCTGAGAACGAATGGACCACACCAGCGTCGAGGTGGGCAGCCGGGCACATTACGCTCACTCCGTAGACATCCGAAAAGAGACGCAGCGCCTGGCGCTCGTTCTCCACTCCATTCTGAACGCAGACGACGGGAACGGGATTGCTAAGGCACGTCGCCAAAGTCCGAAGGGCGGCGGCGCTGTGCTGAGACTTCACTGTCAACAACACCACGTCACCGGTCCGAAACTCGAGCTCACCCGGGTCGCGAACGGCTGGGATGTCGAGCAAGGAGGATCCATCCGGCGATTCCAGTCGGAGGCCGTGGTCGCTGATCGCCTCGAAGTGCCGGCCCCGAGCAACCAGCACCACGTCATGGCCATGCTCGTAGAGGCGGCCGCCGAGAACGCCACCGATCGCTCCCGCTCCGTAGATCACGAACCTCATGAGTCCAGTCTCCGAACGCCGCACCAAGAAACGCAACTTCAGGGTAGCGCTAGCTGCTGTCGGAGCCGCATCAGGCGTCGCAGGTCTGGTTCGGTTCCCGCCGGGGGCCCACTGCCGGGGCACACTGCCGAGGCACCAACCAGACTCGAGACCTTGTCGTAGGCAACCTCAAGCCGGAATGCCTCGAAGAGCCTCCTGAGGATGGGCTCTGGCGCAGCAGATCGGACTCTCCACTCGCCAGCTCGTCGAAGAGCCCCGGGGGTTAGAACAATTGCGGCGTGCTGCTTGCCGAGGGAGTCACGCTCTGCCACCTTTGGACTGCGCCAGACCCTTTGACCGGAAACCACGTCGAAATTCTCTCAGTCATCGGACCTCGCTGACCCCTCCGTAGGCTTCCATCCTCCGTCGTTGCTTTGCTTCCTGCATGCCGCGCCTGCGAGCTTGGGTGATCGCG
>JBBSGD010000044.1:0-15133 GCA_038254435.1 Actinomycetota bacterium | reverse complement strand
CCGTCGTTCAGCACCTCACGTACGGCCTGATAGCGCTGCTCCACCACTCCCACCTCCCGAAGCACGAGCGCCTCCTTCGCATTCTGTGATCGATCGACAACCACAGCGAAAGAGGAGGCACCGTGCTGGAGGCGGATCTTCGAGGTGTCACCCAGGAACCGGAGTCACTGTCGTCCGGGAACCGGAGCCGCGTCCGAGAAGTGTCAACCAGCTACCGGAGCCACGGTGTCAACCATGAACCGGAGTCACACACACCCGAAAATGCTGGGGTCGCGTGTCGCTTTTGTGGCGTCGCACCGTGGTCAGTGAAGAAAGTAGTTCTGTATAGGCCTGTGACCAGGTACTTTGGGGTGGGTCGCCGGGGAATCGAACCCCGAACCTACGGATTAAGAGTCCGTTGCTCTGCCTGATTGAGCTAGCGACCCGCCGGGCAGTCTAACGAATGGGTTCGCCGGACTACGACGGTGGATTGGGGCGACCGACCGGATTCGAACCGGCGACATCCTGGACCACAACCAGGTGCTCTAACCATGCTGAGCTACGGCCGCCATGTGGCATATGCAGGTTAGCAGCACGCCGCAGCGCGCCCGGCGGGCTCAGTACGCGGTGGCGGCCCCTCCGGCCGTGTTGCCCCCATCGACAACCAGGCACTGACCCGTGACGTAGGAGGCGTCGTCCGAGGCGAGGTAGAGGACGGCCTGCGCGATCTCCGCCGCCTCGCCGACGCGCCCCATGGGGATGGCCGCGCCGGTAGCGGTGAGCTCGGCGGCGAAATCCTCATGAGGGTCGGAGCGCTCACGCCAGCGCTCGACGTAGGTGTCACCGGGGCAGACGGCGTTGACCCTCACGCCCTCGCGCGCATGGTCGAGCGCCAGCGACTTCGTGAGCAGCACTACCGCTCCCTTCGATGCCGTATATGCAAGGGCGTCGCGGCCCCCAACGAGGCCCCAGTCGGAGGCGTTGTTGACTATCGAGCCTCCGCCGTTTCTCAGATGGGGCATGGCGGCACGGCACATGTGGAACACGCCGGTCACGTTGGTGGCGAACGTGTCGGCCCACACGGCGTCCGCGGTCGTGTCAATGTTGCCGAACGTGACGATGCCCGCGTTGTTGAACAAGATGTCGAGCGCGCCGAAGCGGTCGAGCGCGGCGTCGACGGTCCTGCGACAATCTTCGTCGCGCCTCACGTCGGCCGCTTCGAAGCAGACCTCGTTACCGATGCGCTCGGCAAGAGCATGTGCCCTGTCTTCGTTGCGCCCGGTGAACAAGACACGTGCCCCGGCCCGCACGAACGCCTCGGTCGTTGCCGCGCCGATGCCCGAGGTGCCTCCCGTGATGAGCGCGACCTTGCCCGCGAGGCGTCCTGCGCTCATCCACGCTCACGTTCGCGCAGCTCGACGCGGCGGATCTTGCCGGAGATGGTCTTGGGCAGCTCGGCCACGAACTCGATCTCGCGCGGGTACTTGTAAGGCGCGGTGACCCGTTTGACGTGCTCCTGGATCTCGGCGGCGAGGTCGTCGTCCGCGTCGCGGCCCGGAGCAAGAACAACGAAGGCTTTGACGATCTGGCCCCGCTCGGGGTCGGGCTTGCCGACTACCGCTGCTTCGGCGACGGCTGGGTGTTCGACCAGCGCCGATTCGACCTCGAACGGTCCGATGCGATAGGCGGCGGAGATGATGACGTCGTCGGAACGTCCGACGAACCAGAAATAGCCGTCCTCGTCGACGTAGGCGCGGTCGCCCGTGTAGTAGAAGTCGCCCCGAAACGCGTGAGCAGTCGCGTCGGGATCCTGCCAGTATTCCTTGAAGAGTCCGACGGGACGCCGTGGCTTGACGCGTACGGCGATGTGGCCCTCCTCGTTGGGGCCGAGAACCTCGCCGGCGTCGTCCACGACGCAGACGTCGAGTCCGGGAGTGGGCTTGCCCATGGAACCGTGCTTGACCGGCATGCAGCGATAGTTGGCGATGATGTTGACGGTCTCCGTCTGCCCGTATCCGTCGTAGATCGTCAGCCCCGTGGCCTTCTCCCAGACTTTAATCACCTCGGGGTTGAGAGGTTCGCCCGCCGAAACGCAGTGGCGCAGCTTGGACCAGTCATAAGAGGCGAGGTCGAGCAGGACGAAAGAGCGAAAGATCGTGGGGGGCGCGCAGAAGGTGGTGACTTCATGCTCGGCGATCATGCGGAGCATCAGATCGAAGTCGGGCTTGCCGCGCGCGTCCCACAGGAACAACGCGGCGCCGATCTTCCACTGACCGAAGAGCTTGCCCCAAGCGGCCTTGGCCCAGCCAAAGTCCGACACGGTCCAGTGCAAGTCTTCGGGCTTGAGGTCCTGCCAGAAACGGGCGGTGATCTCGTGCCCTGCCCCAAGGGAGGCGTGCGTGTGCAGCACCATCTTTGGATAAGCGACGGTTCCCGAGGTGAAGTAGATGAGAAGCGGATCGTCCTTGCCGGTGGGCTCGGCGGCTGGAGCATCTTCCCCGGCGCCCGTGGTCCCATCGGCCCAGGAGGCCCATCCGTCTGCCTCTCCCACCGACAGGAACGTAGTGAGGGAGGGGCAGGCGCCCCGCACCGCGTCCACCTTCGGCGCGCCTTGCGAGTCCGTGATCGCGACAGATGCCTCCGCGCGGTTGACGCGGTATTCGATGTCGCGCTCGGTGAGCAGCATCGTGCCGGGCATCGGAACTACACCGAGCTTGAAGCAGCCGAGCATGACGTCGTACCACTCGGGTATGCGAGGCAGCATCACGAAGACCCGGTCGCCCTTGCGCACGCCCTGGGCGGCAAGGAAGTTCGCGGAGCGGTTAGAAGCCCGAGCCAGGTCACCGAAGGTAAAGCGGCGAGCCCTACCGCCGCCGGGCCCCACGGCCACGAGAGCGAGCTTGTCGGGCTTGCGCCGGGCCCAGTCATCGACTACGTGACGCGCGTAGTTGAAGTCGTCGGGTACGTCGAGCGCGAACTCCTTGCGGGCCTGTTCGTAAGAGGTCATGTTCGGAGCGACAGCGCGCATCTGCTCATCCCTTCCCTTATTGCGGCGTCCTAATTGCCGCGTCCGTCCTCACCCCCGCGCTGCGAAGCCCTCTGTGACGCCCGCCGGCGCGAGCGCTTCCAGCGTCCTATCTACCTCACCCACCGTGTTGTAGTGACAGAACCCGATGCGTACCGCCCCGCCCGAGTCCTCGAGCCCTAGCGCCTCCATGATCGCAAGCGCGTAGTAGTTACCGTCCCACACGAAGATCCCGGCGTCAGCGAGTCGCCGGGCCGTTGCGCGCGGCGACTCGCCCTCGACGCGCACCGCAAAGGTGGGCGTGCGCTCGCCGGCGCGCTGAGGCTCGCCGATGCCGAACAGCCGCGTCGCCGGAAGGAGCGGGAGGCGCTCGAGAAACCTCGTGGACATGGCCGCTTCGTGGCTGCCGATGAGCTTCATTGCAGTCTCCAACTCGGTCCGCCTCGAATCGCCGGCATCGCCGGGACGGGCTCCGATCGCCGCGATGTAGTTGATGGCCGCAGTGAGGCCGGCAAGCGCCTCGTGATTCTGGGTGCCCGTCTCCCATCTGCCGGGACCGACGTCGTGCGACGGGCGCACCTTGTAGGGCACCAACGAGTCGAGCAGCTCGCGGCGCACGTATGCCATACCGAGGTGGGGACCGAAGTACTTGTAGGGAGAGGTGAAGAGGATGTCGAGACCGGCGCGGTGAGCGTCGAGCAGCCTGTGCTGCGCCGCGTGCACACCATCGGCAATGACCAGCGCGCCGGCGGCGCGCGCCCTTCTCACGACCTCGCCGGCAGCGGTCACCGTCCCCGTCGCGTTCGATGCGAGTGTGAAGGCAACGAGCCGAGTGCGCGCCGAAAGCGCAGCCTCGAGGCTATCGAGGTCGAGCGTGCAGTCCGCAAGGTTCACGTCCACCCAGCGCACCGTCGCGCCCCGTTCCTGCGCAAGGATCAGCCACGGCGCGACGTTGGCGTCGTGATCGAGCTTGGTCACAACGATCTCGTCACCCCTGCCTACCAGCCGCGCAATGGAGCGTGACAGATGGAATGCGATCGTCGTGCTGTTGGACCCGAAGATTATCTCGCCCTCGTCGCATCCGAGAAAGTCGGCTCCTGCCCTGCGCGCCTGCGTGATGACCTCGTCGGTCTCGGTACTGGTGACGAAGGCACCGCCGACGTTGGCCCCACCTCGCCGCATGTACGACGACATCGCAGAGATGACCGACTCCGGTACCTGCGTGCCTCCGGGCGCGTCCGCGAAGATGCAAGCCCGCCCTCCTAGCTCGCGCTGCAGAGCGGGAAACCGGCTGCGCAGGCCCGAGAGGCCGGGATCGCTCGTGTTGCTCATGCTTGTTCTCCCATCTGCCGGTGTCGTGGCGAGGTAGCGCAGGCTTATCGTCGTCGTAGCATGGCTTGAATCTATCGGGGGTGAAGATGCGACTGTGCACGTTGACCGACGGACGAACCGCCGCCGTCTTGCGCGGCGGTCTCGAGGTGCTGCCCGGTTCGCTCGTCGACTACTTGTGCCGCCCGGCTCCCACCTTGGGTGCGCCCGAGCCCCTTCCCTACGATGAGGCGCGCATCGCCCCGCCCATCGCGCGGCCCGGAAAGATCGTGGGCGTAGGGCTCAACTACGCCGACCACGCCCGCGAGGGTGGCAAGGACCTGCCCGAACGACCGCTGCTGTTCGCCAAGCTGTCGAGCTGTGTGATTGGGCCGGGAGCGGACATCCTCACTCCGAGAGGTGACGTGCTCCTCGACTACGAGGCGGAGCTTGCCGTTGTGATCGGTCGTCCGGCGCGCCGTGTGGATGCAGGAAGCGCCCACGAGTACATCGGCGGCTACGCGTGCTTCAACGACGTGTCCGAGCGCAACGCGCAAAACTCCGACGGCCAGTGGCTGAGAGCCAAAGGAGCGGACACCTTCGGGCCGTTCGGTCCGTGGGTGGTGACTCCTGATGAGGTATCCGATCCCCAGGCCCTCGGCATTCGCTGCTGGGTCAACGGCGAGCTGAGGCAGGACTCGAGCACGGCGGAGATGGTGATACCCGTGCCCGAGCTTGTGTCGTACTGCTCGCATTCGTTCTCGCTCGAGCCGGGTGACGTCATCGCCACGGGGACCCCGGCGGGCGTAGGCATGGGCAGCGGCAGGTACCTCGCGCCCGGTGACGAGGTGACGATCGCCATCGACGGACTGGGAACGCTCGTCAACCGGGTGGCGGCGCCGCCCGCGGCTTAAACGACCGGCTGCAGGTCGGGATTGTCGGCGCCGGCTTCGGCGCGGCGCCCTCTGCGCCCCAGCATTACCAGCCCGGTGAGTCCCCCCAGCGCCACAAGCGAGGAGGTCAGGAAGACGCCCTCGTATCCAAGGACTGCAGCGACCACGCCGAGCCCTACGGCCCCAAGCCCGAAGGCCGCGTCGAAGAACATCGTGAAGGTGCTGACTACCGAAGCCCGTTCGCTCGCCGGAGCTCCGTCCACCGCCAGGGTCATGAGCGCAGGAAAGGCGAGGGCCTGCCCGATGGAGAACAGAGCGGTGCCCGCATAGAGGCCGGCGGGGTCCGCCACCAGGCCCATGAGCAGCAGGCCCATGGCGCTGAAGGTAAGGGCGGTGCGGGCGCTGACATGATGGCCGAGCACGTCAGGCAGGCGCGCCCCGAAGCCGCGGATGAGCAGCACTATCACGGAATAGACGGCGAATACGCTGCGTGATCCCGTCATCCCAATCTGCAGCGCGTAGAGGGGAACGAAAGCCGTGAAGCCGGCCAGGCCCCACACCTGCGCGCCGAGCACCGCGCCGGGTAGCAGTCCTGCTTTGTTCAGCCAGCGACCCGACGGCGCCGCCGTAGCGACGCTGCGCGTCTCGGGGATCCGCAACCCCAGCCCGGCGGCGGCAAGCGAACAACCTCCCGCCAGCAGCCACACGGCAGCGTAGTGACCGTCGCCCAGCACCGTCTCTCCGAGGATTGGCCCGGCTGCAAGGCCCAAGAAAAGGGCAAGCGAGAAGAAGCTCAGGGCCTCGCCGCGACGTTCGTCGGGGGCGAGGTCGTTGACCGCGCTCGCGACCCCGACGTAAAAGGCGGCCTCACCGGTGCCGGTGACCAAGCGCAGAACGAGCAGCGCGGGAAGCGAGGCTGCCCATATGTAACCGACTACCGAAAGGGCCACGATCGCACCGCCGGCGACTATCAAGACGCGCCTGCCGCGCAAGTCGCCGACGCGCCCGACAAGCGGGCGGCACAGGACCGCTGCGAGGCTGAAGGCTCCGATGGTGAAGCCCACCGAGACACTCGTGCCCGCGAGCGGCCCCTCCACAAAGCGGGGTAGGGCAGGAATGAGGGTGCCAACGCACAGGAAGTAGGCGAACGTCGACGCCGTGATCAGCAGGAAGACGGGAGTCACGAGGCGCGGTCTCGCATGGTCGCCCCGGCGGGCGCGTGTGAGTGTCAGTGATCGGCCTTTCGTCGTTACGGGTGTCGCAACAGCAGCGCGCTCGTCGTCGAGCGCGTCAACGCCGGGCGGTGTGCCCGGCGTCGATGGTTGCAACCCAGTTGCCGGGCAGATGATTCCCGGCCCGTCGGGTCAGATCACTGGGGGCTCAGCTCAGATCACTGGGGGCTCAGCAGCGTCGGGTTGGTGAGGTCGTAATAGGTGATCTCACCCATGAGCGAGAACATCTCCTTCAGGCGCCCGGCTACCTCGGCGGGCGGCTCCTGAGCTTCGGACCGGCGAGCCTCCTGTTCGCTCGTGAAGTAGATGGCTTGGGTAAAGCCCCCGTCTCCGTGCCACGCGACAATGCCGCCGATGACCTCGGGGCGCCCCTCGCGCAGGGAGGACTCGAGCTCTTTGCCGAGGCTTGCGAGACGCTGCGGATCGGCCGAGCTGCCCTCCATGACCTGCACGAACCCCGCGTCATCCGAGCCCCCGGCCAGCATCGTGTCGACTTCCATGCAGTCGTGAAACTCGACATCCGAGAGGTGTGCCGAGAGGCTCTCCCACCACTCGTTTTGCTCGGACCGCTCGCTGTTGGCGGCGGCGGCCTCCGCAGACTCGAAACGCACGACCACTATGAGGTCGCCCTTGTCGGTGACTCCTCCCGTGGACCCGAGCCAGCCCGTCGCCCCCGGCGATATGGCGTCGTGCCACCTCTTGACTGCAGCCGAAACGGCCCCCGGATCGTCGGTCCGAGCGTGCACCACCTGAACGAACATCACTGCCTCCTGACTAGCCCGCTGCTTCAGCCTGCCGGTCCGAAGGTGTGCAGTCAAGGGGTGTCATGCTTGCGCTTGTTCGCCCGGCGCCGCCCGGACCACTAGTCTTGTGAGCCAAGAATCCACTCTTCTCTCAAGAGCACGGTGAGCCGCGTTGAACAAAAACGACAAGCAAGAGCTTTTCGGTCCCAACATCTGGCTGGTCGACGAGATGTACCGCCAGTACCAGGAGAACCCCAAAGCGGTCGGAGAGTCGTGGCGGGAGTTCTTCGAGGATTACGTCCCCAACCGCCCCGAACCACACACCGCCGTCCCCAACAGGGCACCAGACCGGGACAACAGGACCGCAACGGCCACAGCCCCTTCCGCCAAGACCGCCACCACGGAGCGGCGCCCCGACGCGGCGGCGGGCGACGGCGCCGGGGAGCAGTCCCAGGACAAGCCGGCGCCCACGAAGCAACAACCGCTCGAGAACGCGGCGCCGCTGCGGGGGGTTGCGGCCCGGATCGCGGCCAACATGGAGGCGTCGCTCGAGCTTCCCACCGCGACCTCGGTCCGGACGATCCCGGCCAAGCTGCTCGAGGAGAACAGACGGGTGATCAACCGCTACCTCGCCGGTCACCGCGGAGGCAGGGTGTCCTTCACCCACCTCATCGGCTGGGCCATCCTCAAGTCCCTCGAGGCGCATCCGCAGATGAAGTCGAGCTACGCGGAGATCGACGGCAAGCCCCATGTCGTTGAGAACAAGCACGTGAACTTCGGTCTCGCCGTGGACGTGCAGCGTCCCGGCGGAGGGCGCTCGCTGCTCGTGCCCAACCTCAGGAACGTCGACGAGCTGGACTTCGCGAGCTTCTTCGCCGCCTACGAAGAGGTCATCCGCAAGGTCAAGAAGAACGAGCTGAGCCCCGACGACTTCGCCGGAACGACGGTGACGCTCACCAACCCGGGAACGGTCGGCACCAGCTTGTCCGTGCCGCGGCTAATGCCGGGACAAGGGTTGATCGTGGGTGCGGGAGCGATCGGTTATCCGCCCGAGTTCCAGGGGGCAGACCCGGCGAACCTCGCCCAGATAGGGCTCGGGAAGGTCATCACGCTGACCTCGACGTACGATCATCGCGTCATCCAAGGAGCGGAGTCGGGCGAGTTTCTCGCCTACATCCAGGAGCTGGTGCTCGGCGAGCATCGCTTCTTCGACGAGCTGTTCGTGTCGCTGAAAATTCCCTACGAGCCAGTGCGTTGGAGTCACGACACAACGGGGGTCGACGATCAGGACGCTCACCTCGAAAAGCAGTCGCGCGTGAGTCAGCTCATCAACATGTATCGGGTGCGCGGCCATCTTCTCGCGGAGCTGAACCCAATCAGCTGGGAGGTCCTATCCCACCCTGAGCTCGACCTGTCGCACTATGGGCTTACGGTTTGGGACCTCGATCGTGAGTTCTTGACGGACGGATTGGCCGGTCCTCGCAAGCAGCCGCTGCGGGGCATCATCGACACGCTCCGTGATGCCTACTGCCACAAGATCGGCGTCGAGTTCATGCACATCTCGGACCCGGCCCAGAAGCGCTGGATCCAGCGCCATGTCGAGCCGGGGATAGAGGACTACGACAAGGAAGAAAAAAAGCACATCCTCGACCGTCTCAACGCGGCAGAAGCCTTCGAGAAGTTCTTGCACTCCAAGTACGTGGGACACCGTCGCTACTCGATCGAGGGCGCGGACAGCCTCATACCCATGCTCGACAGCTTGCTCGAGCGCGCCGCGGACGACGGCATGGTGGAGTCCGTGGTGGGAATGTCGCACAGGGGCCGGCTCAACGTGCTGGCCAACATCATTGGGAAGCCTCTCACGGAGATCTTCGACGAGTTCGAGGGCAACATCGACCCCAACACGGTGCAGGGCTCGGGCGACGTCAAGTATCACGTCGGGCTTACCGGCAGCTTCACTTCACGAGCGGGCCAGCACATCGGGGTCGTGATGGCTTCCAACCCCTCGCACCTCGAGTCCGTGGACCCCGTCGTTGAGGGCATGGCGCGCGGCAAGCAGGACCTGTTCGGCGACGACAAGTCCGAGCGGATCCTGCCGCTGCTCGTCCACGGCGATGCGGCCTTTGCCGGGCAGGGTGTCGTTGCGGAGACTTTCAACATGTCCCAGCTTCCCGGTTACAAGACGGGCGGCACGGTGCACGTCGTCGTCAACAACCTCATCGGTTTCACGACGGCTCCCGACCTCGGTCGCTCGACTACCTATGCGACCGACATCGCAAAGATGGTCCAGGCCCCCATCTTCCACGTGAACGGAGACGATCCCGAGGCGTGCGTGCGCGTAGTGCGGCTCGCCTATGAGTTCCGCAAGGCCTTCAAGAAGGACGTGGTCATAGATCTGTTCTGTTACCGGCTCCACGGCCACCAAGAGGTCGACGAGCCCTCATTCACGCAGCCCCTCATGTACCAGCACATTTACGAGCACCGCTCCGTGCGCAAGCTATACACCGAGTCGCTCCTCAACCGAGGCGATCTGTCCGTAGAAGAAGCCGAGAAGTCCCTCGACGACTTTAGGGGCAAGCTCCAGCACGCCTTCGAGGAGACCAAGGGGACCGAGCCCCCGCAGGAGAAGCGTCAGACCATGCTGCCGCACACCGGCGTCATCCCCTCGGTCGCGACGGGCGTGGCGCGCGAGCGGCTCGACCGCGTGCAAGAGGTTCTCACCACGATTCCGCGCGGTTTTCGGCCGCACCCCAAGCTCGCCAAGATGATCGAGCGGCGGGCCGACATGCTAGTCAAGGATGCCGTCGACTGGGCCGGCGCAGAATCCCTCGCCTTCGGCTCCCTCCTGCTCGAGGGCATTCCCGTACGCCTCTCCGGCCAGGACTCACGCCGCGGGACCTTCAACCAGCGGCATTCGGTGTGGATCGACTACAACACGGAAGAGGAGTTCATGCCGCTCGCCAACCTCGAGGCACAGCAGGCGAGTGTGAGGATCTACGACAGCCTGCTGTCCGAGTTCGCCGCGCTCGGCTTTGACTACGGCTACTCGGTGGCCAACGGCGATGCTCTGGTGTGCTGGGAAGCGCAGTTCGGCGACTTCGTCAACGGGGGCCAGGTGATCATCGACGGTTACATAGTAGCCGGCGAGGACAAGTGGGATCAGAAGAGTGGGCTCGCCATGTTGTTGCCGCACGGCTACGAAGGGCAGGGGCCCGAGCACTCGAGCGCGCGCCTCGAGCGTTTCCTCGGCCTCTGCGCGGAGGACAACATCCAGGTCACCCAGCCCACGACGCCTGCGCAGTATTTTCATCTCCTCCGTCGGCAGGTGCATCGTTCCATGCGCAAGCCGCTCATCGTGATGACCCCGAAGTCGTTGCTGCGCAGTCCCAAAGCCCGCAGCACCACCACCGAGCTCACCGGCGGGCGTTTCCGCGAGACGCTCGATGACCCCAACGTCGCAGACAAGGATGCAGTCACGAAGGTGCTGCTGTGTACTGGAAAGGTCGCTTACAACCTGCTTGCGGAACGTGACGAGCGCGCTGAGAAGGCCGCCGTGGTGCGCATGGAGCAGCTCTACCCCTTCCCCGAGGACCAGATCTTCGCCATCCTCGACGCCTATCCGAATGCACGCGACATTCGCTGGGTCCAAGAGGAGCCCGAGAACATGGGGGCGTGGCACTTCATTCTGTCCCGTCTCTCCGGCAGACTGGATGAGCGCTTCACCCTTCATCACATAACCCGCACGGAAAGCGCCAGCCCGGCGGCCGGTAGCACGCGCATGCACGAGTTCGAGCAGGAACAGATAGTGGCGCGCGCTTTCGCCGACTTCGTCTGACGGGGCCCGGGTGAGCTGGGCCGGACTCGTTCTCGGTGTGATCGTTGTGATTGCGACGAGCGTGAGCCTCCTGCAAACACTCGTCGTGCCGCGCGGATTCTCGTCGCGTCTTCTCATCTACGTCGACCGTGCGATTCGGACTCCCTTTCTGGCGCTCGTCAACCGTTTCGAGACGTATGAGGCCAAGGACCGCCTTCTCGCCCTGCAGGGGCCGACGTCGCTCGTCGTGCTCCTTTTTGCGTGGCTGTTTCTCTACTTCCTCGGCTTCGCGCTGATCCTGTGGCCGCTGGTGGGCAGGTCCTTCGAACATGCCCTGGTGGAAAGCGGGTCTTCGATGTTGACGCTCGGTTTCGTGCATCCAGAGAACAAGGTGTCGATGCTCGTCAGCTTCGCTGCGGCCGCCACCGGCCTTGTGGTAATCGCCCTGGAAATTGCTTACCTGCCCGCGATCTACGGGTCCTTCAACCGGCGTGAGACCGTCGTGACCCTGCTGCAGTCGCGCTCGGGAGCGCCGGCCTGGGGGCCCGAGATCCTTGCGCGCCATCATCTCGTCGGCTTGCTCGACGCCCTGCCCGCGTTCTATGCGGAGTGGGAGCGGTGGGCCGCCGACGTCGCCGAGAGTCACACGAACTACCCGGTGCTCGTAACCTTCCGCTCCCCGCACCCGCTGCGCTCGTGGATAGTCGGACTGTTGGCGGTGCTCGACTCAGCCGCCTTGTTCCTGGCGCTGGCGCCAGAGCGGGCACCGACCGAAGCGCGTCTGTGCTTGCGCATGGGCTTCGTTTCGCTGCGCGACATCGCAGACACCATCGGCATGGACTACGAGCCGGACCCCTTCCCGGACGATCCAATAGAGCTCACCTTCGAGGAGTTCGAGGCCGGAGTAAACCGTCTGGAGGAGGTCGGCTTTCCCACCGACCGGGGGGCCGGGGAGGCGTGGGGCGACTTCGCCGGTTGGCGCATCAACTACGAGCAACTCGCGTACGCGATCGCCGACCGTGTGGTAGCGGCACCCGGGCCGTGGTCGGGAACGCGCGCGCACCTTCCGGGCCTCACGATAGTTCCGCAGCGACCTGCGGACCGCCGGCGCGGAGATGACAAGGGCGAGCCACGCCGGAGTGAGAGAGGCCACTGGGCGTAACAGCTGGACGTTGTTGCGCGGCATCGGCTGTGTGGACGAATCTAGTGGAAGGAACGAGGTGGAGCGCTCCGCGACGTATCACATAGAGCTCGTCGGCTCGGGTGGCGAGTCGGTCGACCTCATGCGCACGTTCATGTCGCACGGAGTCGCTTCCCTTCCCCCCATGCACCTTGACGAGCGGGCGGGCCGGCTCGACGTGACGCTGTCGCTCAATAAAGGACAGGTCCGCACCGTGACGCTGGCGCGCGGCAGGCAAGGCTATGTCGATGTGCGAGTCGCGGGCCGACTGCCCGGTGCGCGCACACGGGCAGATGTGATCGGGGCGGTGAGGCACCTGCTGCGTCTGGACGAAGATCTGTCGGTTTTCTACGCTCAGGTGAGGTCTGATCCCGAGCTGTCCTGGGCCGCGTCGGGCGCGGGCCGGATGATTCGCAGCCACAGCGTGTTCGAGGAGATCATCAAGACGATCGCCACCACCAACTGTGCGTGGTCGGCGACAGAACGCATGGTTGCGGCCCTCGTCGCCAACCTCGGCCGGGCCGCCGCGGGGGCGCCCCAGGCAGGACCGCGCGGGCGCGCGTTTCCCTCGGCCGAGGCGATGGCGTCCGCTCCCGAGAGCTTCTACCGCGACGTAGTGCGTGCAGGCTACCGGGGGCGTTACATGCGCGCCCTCGCGAGCGGCGTCGTAGCGGGCCACATCGAGGTCGAGTCTCTCGGACCGGTCGGCAGAGGCGACATTCCCGACGAAGAGGCAGAGGCGCGCCTGCTCGCACTGCCCGGTATCGGGCCCTATGCCGCAGCCCACGTGATGATGATGCTGGGACGCTACTCCTCGCTCATCCTGGACTCGTGGACCCGGCCCACCTACGTACGGCTTGCCGGGCACAAGCGCCCGGTCAAGGACTCGACGATTCGTAAACGCTTCATGCGTTACGGCCCTTATGCTGGACTGGCATTCTGGCTTTATCTAACGCGAGGGTGGATCGACCCCGCGGCCGCTCCTCCCAAGGAGGTATGACATGGCAACTCGCAGCGCCCAGCAGGGCATTCTGTCCGACGACAAGTCATCAAAGCGAAACGAGCTAATCGGCAAGCTCGCCAAGGCGTACTGGATGGAGATCGAGACGGTGATGAGCTACATCGCCAACTCGACGAATCCCGACGGGGTGCGCGCTCAGGAGATCATCGAGTCTCTCAAGCAAGACGTGCAGGAGGAGCTTGGCCACGCACAGCAGTTCGCCAGCCGCATCAAGCAGCTCTACGGCGTCGTCCCCGGCTCGCTGGAGTTCACGGCCGAGCAGAAGTACCTGCAGCCCCCCGAGCGTCAGACGGACATCGTGCACGTCATCAAGGGAGTAATCGAGGCCGAGACCGGTGCCATCGAGCACTACAACGACATCATCGAGTTCTGCGACGGGCTCGACTGGGTGACCCAGGACATGGT
This sequence comes from Actinomycetota bacterium, assembly GCA_038254435.1. Taxonomy (GTDB): domain Bacteria; phylum Actinomycetota; class CADDZG01; order CADDZG01; family WHSQ01; genus JBBSGD01. The sequence continues at coordinate 1,533 of JBBSGD010000044.1, read as the reverse complement.
CATAGACATCCTGCACGACGAGGAGGGGCACCGCCGGCTCTTCGAGGGGTTTCTCAGGGAGTTCGAGGTGGAGGGCCTGGCCTGATTACGTAATGAGGGCGCCGGCCTAGGAAGTCTGGGCCACGCGCACGCGGCCCGATCCGTCGACGGTGACCGGAATAGAGGGGAGTGGCTGCGGGGCGGGTCCCGCCACTACCGCGGCGCCGTGAGCAGGATCGTAGACCGCGCCGTGGCAAGGGCACTCGAGGAGCCGGCGCCGCGTGTCGTAGCCGACCAAGCACCCCGCGTGCGTGCACACGCGGCTGTACGCGACGACGTCCCGAGTCGACAGCCTGACCAGGACTGCGGGATTCGCCGAGGCTGGGTCCTTGAAGCCGATGGCGGCGCCTACCGGCACGTTATCCAGTGCCGTGATGTCCTGCCCAGTGCTCGAGCCCTGTCCGCCCGCGGCGCCGTGACCTTCGCCGGAGCCTCCGGGGGAGTGGGGTTTGCCGCCGCCGCGCCCGCTCCGGGATGAAGCGATGCCGCCGGGGCGCGCGCGGGACAACGTCGGTTCACCCGCCAGCGCCGCCGCGAGGCCCCCGAGGACGAGCGTCGTAGTCCCAAGCGCCGCGCCCCGCAGCACGCGCCGCCGCCCCGGATCGTGAGCCGCGCCCGCGTGCCCGGACCTTGCCCCCACAGCCTGCCCGGCACGTTCGATCACCCCGATGCCGTAGGCAAGCCAGGCGATTGCGTAGATCGAATCGGGGCCGAGAAAGTACGGATACACGTGCCAGGAGGCGGATAGCCACAGCGCCGTGCTGAGCCCGAACCCGCCCACCGCCGCAAGCAGAGGCGCGACCATGAGGAGTGTCGCGAGTCCGATGGCCAGCTCGGCGAGGGCGGTGACGATGCCCGTCGCGACCGGCGTGTGGTGGGCGAGAAAGAGCAGGATGCTGCCGATTGGGCTTCCCCTGGCGAAGCCCGTCAGCTGCGTTCCTATATAGCCGGGGTTGCCGGCATGAAGGAAGTTGGGGTCGTGCAGCTTCTGGAGGCCGGCGTAGAGGAAGGTGGCCCCCAGGAACAGACGCAGAACGCGCAGCGAGATGGGTTGAGCCCTCCAGCCGGCGGCCAGTGCCGAGAGGGGGGGCCGGCCCTGGCCGCTCATGATGGGCTGTGCCATCGCTGGAGGGAGAACTCGGTGCTGCATGGTTCAAGGAACCGTTGCTTCACGACGTGACAGTAGAGGCCCGGCGGTCAGCGCGTTGCAAAGTCAAGGTCAAGAGCGGGTAAATCTTGTGCCGGCCGGGGGCTCTGCTTGGATCTCCTATTTAGGATTGCTTTGTGCCCCGCATCCTTCTCGTCGAAGACGACTCCGCTATAGCCGAGCCCCTGGCGCGAGCCCTGCGCCGTGACGGGCACGAGGTGGAGGTGGTCGGGAACGGGCTCGACGCCGTCGAAGCGGCGCTCGGGGGCGGCTTCGACCTCGTGCTGCTCGACCTCGGGCTTCCCGGCATCGACGGACTCGAGGTCTGCCGGCGGGTGCGCGCCGGG
>JBBSGD010000043.1:0-15571 GCA_038254435.1 Actinomycetota bacterium | reverse complement strand
TGGGACGAAGAGCTCGCCTCCACCGACCCGCTCGTTTTCACCGACTCGCGTCCCTATACAGAACGGCTGGCCGAGGCGAAGTCGTCCACCGGGCGCAACGAGGCGGTTGTCACGGGGCGTGCGACGCTGGGCGGACACTCGCTCGCAGTCATCGCGGGGGAGTTTGGCTTCATGGGTGGGAGCATGGGAGTCGCGACGGGAGAGCGCATCACGCGTGCCTTCGAGCGCGCCCTGTCGGAGTCGCTGCCGGTCGTGGGCCTCACTTGCTCGGGCGGAGCGCGCATGCAGGAGGGATCGCTCGGGTTCGTGCAGATGGTCAAGACCGCGGCGGCGGCGCAGCGCCTCCGGGCGGCCGGCCTCGCCTACGTCGTCTACATGCTTCACCCGACGACGGGAGGGGTGTTCGCGTCGTGGGCGTCGCTCGGGCAGCTCACGCTTGCCGAGCCGCGCGCACTGCTTGGTTTTTATGGGCCTCGTGCGGCTCAGATGGTCAGCGGCGGACAGCTTCCGGAAGGCGTTCAGAGCGCGGAGAACCTGCGCGCCCACGGCCTCATCGACGACATCTTCGAGCCACAAGACATGAGGGAGCACATCGGCAAGTTCCTGGTTGTGGCGAGCGGCGAGCGCGGCACGTCCTCGGTGCCCGAGCCGGATGAGCCGCTGCCGGAGCCCGAGCCGGGCGACGCGTGGGAGTCGATAGGGCACACGCGCTCGCCGCTGAGACCGGGAGCGCTCAGCCTCCTCGAGGCATGCGGGAGCGACTTCACTCTGCTCGGCGGCGACGGTCAAGGCGGCGACGATGCGGCCTGCGTGGCCGTTCTGGGCCGAATCTGCGGCCTGCCCTGTGTGGTCGTGGCTCAGGAGCGCAGTGCGTCGATGATGCGAGCCCGCATGACTCCCGCCGGGTACCGCAAGGCGCGCCGCGCCATTGCGCTGGCCGGAGAGCTGAGGCTTCCGCTTGTGACGATCGTCGACACTCCCACCGCGGAGCTCAGCGCGCCGGCGGAGCAGCAAGGCTTGTCGGGCGAGCTGGCGCGCTGCCTCGCCGACCTCAGCGCCGCGCCCTCGCCCACGCTGTGCGTGCTGCTCGGAGAGGGAGGGGGCGGGGGCGCTCTGGCGCTGCTGCCGTGCGACAGGGTGGTGGCGGCCCGTCACGCCTGGCTGGCCCCCGTCTCGCCCGAGGGGGCGTCCGCCATAATCCACCGCACCACCGAGCGCGCGTCCGAGCTCGCCTCATCGCAGCGCCTGTCCTCGTGGGACCTTCACAGGTTTGGAATCGTCGACGTCGTAGTGCCCGAGGACCCCGGCGCCGACTCCCACCCCGACATCTTCCTGCGCCGGCTCGGCGGCGTTATCGGCACTGAGCTGCGGGCGCTGCTCGAGCTCGATGGGACCGCCAGGCTAAAGGCGCGCCGTGCGCGCTACCGCGCGATCGGCACGCTCGGCACGAGATGACGGGATCTGCGGACGGGGTACGCGAGGTCGCGGTGGCGAGCTTCCTTGCCGCCGAGCCATTCAAATAGGAGGTTCTGGCCATGACGAGTCGAGTTAGAGAGATGCCGCTGAGACGCACTCGGGTGTGCATCGCAGGCGGGGCGGTGGCCAGGACAGCATCTACGGGCTCGGCGGCAGGGACTACATCTGTGGCAATCGAGCGACGGACCCCTTCTACCCCGGAGACGATATCGGCGGTCTGCTCGTGAGCGAAGGGGGCAAGACCACCTCTACGGGGGGAGGGGAGCGGACATCTGCTATGTACGGGGTAACAACGACTCCACCAACAGTTGCGTTCGACGCGACGGTTAAGCGCCGCGCAAAGGCCCCGAGCTCCAAGGTGAGTGGCCCGTACCATCACCGCCTCTATTCTGTCTCCGATGAGCGATACGAGCCCGCACCGACTTCTCGTAGCACTGGGCGGCAACGCCATGACCGGCCCCGACGGCGCGGCCGACCCTGGCGCACAGCTCGCCGCGGTGGAGATGGCGATGGAGTCCGTGGCCGACCTGGTCGCCGAGGGAAACGAGGTCGTGTTGACCCACGGCAACGGGCCGCAGGTTGGAAACATGCTCGTCAAGAACGAGCTTGCGCGTGCAATTGTGCCCCCCGTGCCCCTCGACTGGTGCGTCGCCGGCACCCAAGCCACGATCGGATTCATGATCATGAACTCGCTCGAGCGCTCTCTGCGCCGGCGCGGCCTCGAGCGCATGGTTGCGACCCTGATAACGCGGGTGCTGGTCGATCCGCACGACGAGGCGTGGACCGCTCCGACCAAGCCGGTGGGGCGCTACCTGCCCGAGGCCGAGGCGCGCGAGCTTATGGCCGAGGGGCAGGTCTGGGCCAGCAGGGGTCCGAGGGGCTGGCGCAGGGTGGTTGCGTCGCCCGACCCCCTCGAGATTATCGACCGCGCGGCGATAACTGCCCTCATTAGAGACGGCGCAATCGTGGTGGCGGCCGGCGGCGGTGGCATTCCCGTAGTCGACCGCGATGGCAGGACCTCGGGCGTGGAGGCGGTGCTCGACAAGGACCTCACCGGCGCGCTTCTGGCCGGCACAGTGGGAGCGGATGCGTTCATCATCGCCACCGACGTCGAGCAGGTGGCGGTGAACTTCGGCACTCCTCGGGAATCCGCCATCGAGCGCGCTACCCCCGCTGAGCTGCGGGACCTTGCCCGCCGGGGCCACTTCGGCTCGGGCAGCATGGGTCCCAAGATCGTGGCTGCGGCCCGCTTCGTGGAGGGCGGCGGGGAGCGCGCGGTCATCACCTCGCTCGACAAAGTAGCCGAGGCGGTTCACGGCGATGCCGGCACCGAAGTGACGGCGGACGGCCGCGCTCGATAAGCTAGGGTCACACAACGGCGTGGTCTATGATCCCGCCGCACACTTGCTTCGGGGAGGATCGGAGCCGCGGGTACGTAGTTACTCTGGGACCCCGCCTGCCCCCCATGCTGGGACCCCGATGTGCCCGCGGCCCCAGTCCTCCTCGAAGCGAGACCGGGGGCGATAACGGCGCCGCGTCAGTCGGCGACTACCTCGACGGCCGGCTGCACGGGGGGGCCCAGATACGGGCTCGAAGAAGCCGGCACCTCGCATGAGGTCTTCCATGGCGGACGCTGGAAGTGGTTTCGAAAAGAACAGTCCTTGCCCGAGATCGCAGCTCCAGTCGCGCAGGATGTCGGCTTGCTTGGAGCTTTCGATGCCTCGGCCACCACTTTGAGATCGAGCCCGTGCGCAAGCTCCACGATTGTGTGAGCCAGAGCGGAGTCTTCGGGACCCTCGAGGATGCGAGTCGTGAACGAGCGGTCGATCTTGATCGAGTTGATGGGCAGCCGCTGCAGGTAGCCAAGGGATGAGAAGCCGGTGCCGAAGTCGTCGATGGAGATCCCGACGCCGAGGCTTCTGAGGGACGCAAGGCGTTCGGCCATCGTTTCGATGTCGCGGGACAGAACGGTCTCGGTGATCTCGATCACGAGGCTGCCCGGCTCCATTCCGCTCGTCGCCAGGACTGCTGCGATGTCGGACACGATGGCGTCCTTTTGCATCTGTCTAGCCGAGACGTTGACGCCGATCACAAGCGTGCGCGATTCCTGGCTGAGCCGTTGCCAGGCTGCCATCTGACGGCAGGCGCGCGCCAGTATCCACTGCCCTATTCTTCCTGCCGAGCATGCACGTCGCCGCTTTGACCAGGCTCGAGACAACGGCTCAGCTCGAGCGAGCGCTCGAGCGAGAAGAGTTCGTGCTGCATTACCAACCGATCTACGACCTGGCCAGCGGCCGCATGGCGGGGGCCGAGACCCTGGTGCGCTGAATCATCCCCTGCGAGGCCTGCTCGCGCCGGGCGTTCGGCAACCCTCGAGGCTGCCTCACGTGCGTCGAGGTCCTCTATCAGCACTGCGAACTCGTCGCCGCCGAGGCGGGCGGCGGCGTCCTCGGGTCGCAGCGACTCGGTTAGGCGCGTGGCCACCCCTGCAAGGAGGCGGTCGCCGGCCGCATGACCGAGACTGTCGTTGATCGTCTTGAAGTCGTCGAGTCGATGAACAGGACTGCGATCATCGTTCCGTGACGCTGTGTGCGTGACAGCGCGTGCTCGACCCGATCCTTGAACAAGGAGCGGTTCGCGAGGTGCGTCAACCCGTCGTGCAAGGCTTGACGACGCAGCTTGCGCTCGAGCATGACATGCTCGGTGACACCCCGTGCGTTGATGACAAGTCCCCTTATGCCCGGGTCGTGAAGGAGGCTCGTAACCGTTACCTCCGAGTGCCTCCATCCGAAGGCTTCGTGCGCGAGGCGGCATTCGACCGTCCGGGTTCCGCCGCGTCCATCGGAGCGTCCGATCACCTGAGCCAGAGCCCGCTTGACGATCTTCTTGTCCTTGATGTGAACCCAGTCAAAGAACGAGGTTCCCACCACCGATCTCGCTGATGCGCTCTGCCCTGGCGGCGTTCCCGTTGGTACACGCGTGTGCAATTTTCAGGCTGTCCTCCCGAGCGACGGGCCGACTTTGCTGCGCTCGACTGAGACGGCTCCCTCGACATCGCCGGCGGCAAGAAGATCGAGCTCGCGCTGGAGCCCCGCCTCAAAGGAGGCGAGGTTGACGCGCGCCGAGTCGATCGCGCGGTCGTCGGCCTGGATGCTGAGCCGGCGCGCCGTGCTGATCGCCTCGTTGCCGGCCACCGTTGCGCGCGCAATAGCGGCAGTCCTCTTGGCCGGTATCCCGAACGCCTGGAGGCTTTCGCTCCGCTGCGTCCTGGTCAGGGCATCGTGCTCGGGCGAGGGAGCGCCTGCAAGAGAGAGGCGGTCCCTCATTCCTCCGGCAGCGGAATTTGGCGAAAGCGCGCATACAGGGCCAGGTCGTAGACGATCTTGAGCCCTCCTGCGACGACGAAAGGCAGCGCCAGGCCCACGTGCTGCATCAAGAACCCGGCGGCGACCGGCCCCGCCGGGCGAGTGACGTAGCGTGCCGTGTTGGTGTAAGCGGATGCAGCGGTGCGCTCGCTCGCATCGACCATCGTCACCACGTAGGCCTGGCGCGCCGGGACGTCCATCTGCGACAGGGCGGAGCGTGCGAGAAGGAAGACTATGGCCAGGGGCAGCGATCCCGCAAAGGGGATCGCCGCCAGCAATAGGTTGGACGGCAGGTGGGTGAAAACCATCGTGTTCAGCAGCCCGATGCGCACCCCGAGCCGTCCTGCCGCGATAGACGATGCAGCCTGAAGCAGGCCCGCGCCGAAGAACACGACGCCCATGAGCTCGGGACTTGCTCCGAACCTGCGGCCGAACCAGAACACCAAGAAGGACTGGACGACGAAGCCTCCGGCGAACGAGTCGAGCGAGAACAGCGCGGCCAGCCGCTGCACGGTCGAGCGAGAACGGACGAGCCGGCGCGGCTCGGCTCGCCCACGTGCACCGGTCCCGGCCTCGACGGCTGCAGAGAGGCGTTTTGCTCCCAGCGCGCACAGCACTCCGATGAGGGGGAACGCGAGCAGCCAGCGCTGGCTTGCAGGCACCGCCGGCCACACCGAGCGCAGGACGGCGGGACCGCCTGCGGCCAGCGCTCCGAGCGACCCCGCAAGGTAGGCAACGGCGTTGTAGCGCCCGAAGATGCGCGCCCTGAGCCCGGCCGGGGCAGAGCCGATCATGGCCTGCTCGAGAGAGGTGATGGGCCCGGACTCGTTGGGGTCGGTGGACAGCGTGCCGGTGAGCGCGGCGATGATGAGCGCCGGCACCCACTGGGTCAGAGCGAAGACGGTCCCCGCCGCGCCCATGACAACGAAAAGGAGTGCGTAGAGGCGCCTGCGTCCGAGCCTTTCCCCCCACAACCCCACTCCGAACGAGGACAGCGCCATGCCCCCGAGCATCGCCGTGAAGATGCCGCCGACGGCGGCCTCTCCGAGGCCCCCCGCCGCAAGCGAGGCACCCAGGAGGACGCTGGCGAAGCCGTACAGCGCCGCCCTCAGCCCCTGAATGCGCACTATGGTTCGCAGGTCGCGTTCTGGGGAGGGCTGCGAAGCGTGAGCGGCCGGCATGTGGCGCGCCACACTAAACGCACCCCGCCCCGGCGGAATAGCTCTGTCCTCCCCGGCGTTTATGATGTTTCCAGGCAAGTTTCTTGAGTGAAGGAGACTTAAGTTGGCAGATCTCAAGACGCAGGTCCTGCCGCTCGTCCCGCTGACGACCGGAGTGATCCTGCCTCACATGGTAGTGACGCTCGCCCTCGAGACCGACGAGGCGCGTGCAGGGGTCGACGCGGCCGAGGGCACCGGGGGTCACGTCCTGCTGGTGCCAAAGAATGACGGCCGCTACGCGAGCATCGGGACGGTGGCGAAGGTAGAGGACTCGGGACGCCTCCCGAGCGGAATAGACGCCCTCGTCGTGAGGGGTATTCACCGCGCGGTCATCGGTTCGGGAGTGGCAGGCACCGGGACGGCCACGTGGGTCGAGATCGAGCCTCACTCCGATCCCGAGACCTACGGGGAGGGGGCCACGGCGCTGGCGCGCGAGTATCGCGCCACGGTCGAGGGCATCCTCGAGGCGCGCGGGGCCAGCGAGATCGCCGAGTACCTGCGCGGCATCCGCAACCCCGGGCACATGGCCGACACCTCCGGCTACTCGCCCGACCTCTCTTTCGAGCAGAAGGTCGAGGTCCTCGAAGCGCTCGATGTGGAGGTGCGGCTCGCAAAGGTGCTCGGCTGGGCAAGGGAGACGCTGGCCGAGGCGGCCCTCAAGACCAAGATCCGCACCGAGGTCTCCGAGGGGATGGAGAAGACGCAGCGCGAGTTCCTGCTGCGCCAGCAGATGGCCGCCATCCGCAAGGAGCTGGGCGAGGACGGCGACGACCTCGTCGAAACCTACCGGGGCAAGATCGACGAGGCCGGTATGCCCGAAGCGGTGGCCACAGAGGCGCGCAAGGAGCTAGATCGGCTCGAGCGCACCTCCGAGCAGTCTCCCGAGCACTCCTATATCCGTAACTACCTCGACTGGATGGTCGAGCTTCCGTGGAGCAAGGCCAGCGAGGACAACCTCGACCTCACCCAGGCTCGCCGGATTCTCGACGAGGACCACACCGGCCTGACCGAGGTGAAGGAGCGCATCGTCGAGCACCTCGCCGTGCGCAAGCTGCGCGCCGAGCGTGGCATCGAGGCGCCGGTAGGGCGCGGCTCGGGGGCGATCATCACCCTCGTCGGGCCGCCGGGCGTCGGCAAGACCTCGCTGGGACATTCGGTAGCGCGCGCCCTGGGACGCAAGTTCACGCGCATCTCGCTCGGCGGCATCCACGACGAAGCCGAGATCAGGGGCCACCGGCGCACCTACATCGGCGCGCTGCCCGGACGCATCGTCAGGGCCCTCAAGGACGCCGGCACGAGCAATCCTGTGATCATGCTCGACGAGATCGACAAGGTGGGCCGCGACTGGCGTGGGGATCCGGCCTCCGCCTTGCTCGAGGTCCTCGATCCTGCGCAGAACCACACCTTCCGCGATCACTACCTCGAAGTCGACCTCGACTTGTCCGATGTGCTCTTCATCGCCACTGCCAACGTCGCCGAGACGATCCTGCCGCCGCTCCTCGATCGAATGGAGCTCATCCGCCTGGACGGCTACACCGAGGACGAGAAGGTTGCGATCGCGCGCGACCACCTGCTCGCCCGCCAGCTCGAGCGCAACGCCTTGAACGCAGCCGAGGTGGACGTCACGTCCGACGCGGTTCGGGCAATCATCCGGGACCACACGAGGGAGGCAGGCGTGCGCAACCTCGAGCGTGAGCTCGGCAAGGTTCTTCGCAAGATCGCAACGGCCACGGCCGCGGGCACGCAGGGCAGGGACGGGGCCGCCCGGGTGACCCCCAAGGAAGTGCGCACCTACCTCGGACGCCCGAAGTTCTTCTTCGAGGCCGCCGAGCGCACCTCAGTGCCGGGCGTTGCCACGGGTCTCGCCGTCACCGGAGCGGGGGGCGACGTCCTGTTCGTCGAAGCCTCCGCAATGGAAGGGGAGACCGGCCTGACGCTGACCGGCCAGCTCGGCGACGTCATGAAGGAGTCGGCCCAGATCGCACTGTCCTATGTGCGCAGCCACGCCTACGAGCTGGGTCTCAGCGACGAGTCCATGCGGCGCAGGTTCCACGTTCACGTTCCCGCCGGGGCGGTGCCCAAGGACGGACCTTCGGCGGGGCTTGCGATCACGACGGCTCTCGTCAGCCTTCTGACCGAGCGCCCGGTGCGCTACACCGTCGGCATGACCGGCGAGGTGACGCTTCAGGGCAAGGCCCTCCCCATCGGCGGGGTGAAGCAGAAGGTGCTCGCCGCGCACAGGGCGGGGCTCGAGGAGGTCATTCTCCCGGCTCGCAATGAGGGCGACCTCGAAGAGGTTCCGGACGAGGTCCTCGGCGAAATCGCCGTCCACCTCGTCAAAGACGTCCCTGAAGTGCTGAAGTTTGCGTTCCAACCTGCCGATGAAGTCGCGGAGACCAGCGCGGCGTAAAGGCGCGCTACCCACCTCTCGGAAGCGGGCTCTCCTCCCCCCTTGAGCCCGCTTCCGACGCGCCCGCCAACTTTCTCAAATCCGTGCGGAAAACGGGGTTGGTGAAAGAAGCTGGGGCGGACTAGTCGACGAGGCTCGTCTTGGTCGGCCGGGAGGGCTCTGCGCCGCGCAACACGAAGCTCTCGGTGCCCCACACCTCGACGAAGAGATCTGGGGGCAGGCTCAGAAAAAAGGAGGTCTCGGTGATCTGGCTCGCGTGCGCCGCCATGGCAGAGCGCTTGAGACCTAGGTAGTCGCCGACGTCGATGTCGTGGGTCACGAGCTCGCCCGGAACGCCCAGCTCGGCCATGTCGTCTCCGGCGGGCCCCTCGATGCCGGCCTCGGCGACCCGCTCCGCCAGCTTTTGCACGCGGTCACGGTCGACGACGTGTTCGAAGACGTGCGGGGTGCCGGCCAGCTCCGCGGCCCTGACGCCCACACGGTGGACCTGGATGTGGTCGGGATGTCCGTAGGTTCCGTTTGCGTCGTCCACGGTGAGGATGTCGGCGTCTCGCTCCGTCAGGATCTGGGCCAGACGCCGCGCTGCTTCATCTACGCCGGCAGACCAGAAGGATCCCGGGGCTTCGTTTTCCGGGGTGCCCATCATCCCCGAGTCCGTGTACCCGAGGAACAGGGTCTCGTGCGCGCCGAGGACGCGGGTCGCGGACAGCAACTCCGCGCGGCGGCGTTCGGCCAGCGTCTCGTTCCGGCGCAGGAAGCCCTCTGCTACCTCACCGTTCTCGCCTTCGGTAGCGGACACGACGATCACCGTGTGGCCCTCTGCCGCGTACTTGGCGATGCTGCCGCCGCTGGCTATGGATTCGTCGTCGGGATGAGCGTGAAAGAACACAAGCGTCGACACGGCGTCGAGTTTATCGGCTGCCCCTGCAGACCCGGCCGATGCTCGAGGCCGGAGTGTATTGTCGAACGCATGTTCGATAAGGCCGCTTCTCCCATCGGGGGCCTGAACCCGGCGCAGCGTGTCGCAGTGACGCACGGCGAGGGGCCCTTGCTCGTCGTCGCGGGGGCTGGGACCGGCAAGACCAAGACCCTTGCGTGCAGGGTCGCCCACCTCATCCAGCGCGGCGTCGCTCCCGAGCGCGTTCTGTTGCTCACCTTCACGCGGCGGGCTGCCAAGGAGATGCTCGACCGGGCCGGACGGCACACCTCTCGTGCAATCGCCGCCAAGGTGTGGGGCGGGACGTTCCACGCCGTCGCCAACCGGCTCCTTCGCATCTACGGGCAGTCACTCGGTCTTCCTGCGCAGTTCACGGTCATGGACCAGACCGATACGACCGACCTCTTTGGGATCGTTCGCAGAAGTCTCGACGCAACAGACAAGGGCCAGCGCCGCCCGAAGAAGGAAACGCTCGCCGCCATTTACTCGCGCACGGCAAACTCGCAGATGCCGCTGAGCGAGGTCCTGACCACCTTCTATCCGTGGTGCGTCGAGGAGACCGACACCATTCGCGCCATCTTCCAGGATTACGCCGCTCGTAAGAGGGAGCGCGGCCTCCTCGATTTCGACGACCTTCTCCTCTTGTGGCGAGCCCTTGCGGTGGCCCCGGGGGCCGGGCAGGTAGTCGGGGACCTCTTCGAGCACATCCTGGTGGACGAGTATCAGGACACCAACGGCTTGCAAGCGGACATCCTCAGGGCCATGAGGTCGCGCTGCTCGAACATCACGGCGGTGGGGGACGACGCTCAGGCGATCTACTCATTCCGTTCGGCCACCGTGCGCAACATCCTCGAGTTTCCGGATCACTTTCCCGGAGCCGCGATAGTGAAGCTCGAGCAGAACTACCGTTCGACACAGCCGCTTCTCGACGCGAGCAACGCGGTGGTAGCCGCCTCGGTCAGGCGCTACCACAAGTACCTGTTCACTGCTCGAACCGGGGGAGCCAGGCCGGCGCTCGTGACCTGCGTCGACGAAGCGCAGCAGTCCGACGCGGTGTGCGACCGCATCCTCGAGCAGCGCGAACGGGGGCTCCTTCTGAGGCAGCAGGCGGTCCTTTTCCGCGCGGGACATCATTCGAGTCACCTGGAGATCGAGCTCGCGCGGCGCAACATCCCGTTCGTGAAGTACGGCGGGCTGAGGTTCCTGGAGGCCGCACACGTCAAGGACATGCTTGCCTTTCTGCGCATTCTCGAGAACCCGCGTGACGAGCTTGCGTGGTTCCGGGTGCTGGGTCTCATTGACGGGATCGGAGCGGCGACCACGACGCGCGTCCTTACCGAGCTGGGAGTGACGCGCAGCGGTGGGCAATCCGGCGCGCGGAGACGCGAGCCGCTCGCCGCCTTGATCGACGGTCCGCTATCCGTTCCCCGGCCCGCCTGCGAGCAGATGGACGAGTTCCGTGCTGCCGTTGCCGACTGCGTTCGAGGTGAGCTCGGTCCGGCCTCGGAGATGGAACGGATCAGGAGGTGGTGCGATCCCGTGCTCGAGCGCCGCTACGACAACGCCCAGGTGCGCAAGCAGGATCTTGACCAGCTCCAGGGCATCGCCGCCGGTTATTCGTCGCGCGGCAGGTTCATAGTCGACTTGACGCTCGATCCTCCGGCTTCGACCGGCGACTACGCAGGGCCTCCGCTCCTCGATGACGACTATCTCATCCTTTCGACGATCCATTCGGCCAAAGGGTGTGAGTGGGAAGCGGTGCACCTTATCCATGCAGCCGACGGGATGATTCCGTCCGATATGGCGACCGGGAGCGAGGACGAGATAGAGGAGGAGCGCCGCCTCCTCTACGTGGCGCTCACGCGCGCGAAGGACTCGCTGTGCGTCTACTGGCCGCTGCGCTACTACCACCGTCCACCGGGGCTCGGCGATGCGCACAGCTACGCTCAGCTGACCCGCTTCCTCGCGGCCGGTCCGCGCTCCTGCTTCGACGAGGAGGTCGAGGCTCCGGCCCGAGAGTCCGATGCGGAGGTCTCCGGTGTCGATGCCGGAGCCTCGGTAGATGAGTTGCTGGGACGGCTCTGGTCGGCGTGAGCACGGCTTTCCCGTACGGCGGCAACAACTGTGCGTATACAGGCGAGTTACCGAGCCGGAGTTAGGGTCCCGACGCCACACTTGACTCGTTGTCGCGGCATGCTCTTACGATGCGAGTCCCATGGCAGTGACAAACCTCATGCTCGCCGAGCTCCTGGCGCGCGCCTCCGACGAGCACGAAGGCAACAAGCGCCGGGCGCTGAAGCGTGCTTCGGGGGCGGCGCTCACCTGGGGGCAGGAGGCCGCGGAAATCGCCGCCGACGGCGAGCTCACCGAGCTGACCGCCGTTGGGCCTTGGGTCGCGGCACGTATCGAAGAGATGATGCAAGAGAGCTCCCCGGCAGAGCCTCCCCCAGTGCGCCGAGGCTTTTCCTCCCTCGCTTCGGCCAGGGCGACGGTCGCCGCCCATCCCGAGTGGAAGCGAGCCCTTCGCGCCGACTTGCAGATGCACACGACCTACAGCGACGGACGCGCGCAACTCGAGGGCATGGCGCAGGCCTGCGTCGAGCGAGGTTACGAGTACATGGCGGTCACCGACCACTCCAAGGGCCTTGCCATCGCCGGGGGCATGAACGAGCAGGTGCTCGCCCGGCAAGGCAAGGCGATAGCGTTGCTCAACGAGCGGCTCAAGGGTGAGGGTGCTTCGCTCAGGATTCTGAGGGGTATCGAGATGAACCTCAGCCCGGCCGGGGAGGGAGACATGGAGCCCGCCGCGCTCGCCGACCTCGACCTCGTGCTGGGCTCGTTCCACTCGCAGCTGCGCCGCACCGAGGACCAAACTGATCGCTACCTCGCAGGACTCAACAATCCGCACGTGCACGTGCTGGGCCACCCGCGCTGCCGGATGTGGGATCGGAGGCCGGGCCTCACCGCAGACTGGGAGCGAGTGTTCGCGCTCGCCGCCCGACTCGACAAGGCAGTTGAGTTCGACGCCCACCCCAACCGTCAGGACATAGGGGAGGAGCTCCTGCCGCTGGCCATCGAGGCCGGGGCCCGCATCTCGATAGGGACCGATGCCCACGATGTCGGCGAGGTCGATTTCATCGACCTTGCACTGGCGGCAGTAATCGAGGCCGGGACGCCGCGGCAGCGCATACTCAACTTCATGCCTCTCAACGAGCTCACGTCCTGGGCCCGGTCGGTCACGGCCCGGATGTCCTGAGAGTGCGGCTCACCGGGCGCGGCCGAGCTGCAATAGGCGCAGTCTTGGTCATCGGCTTGATCGCCGTCACGGTGTACGTCAACTTGCCCAGGTCGAGTGGGAACGTGGCGCAGCTCGGCGACCGAAACCGCTTTGCAAAGGGGGCATGCATGGTCTATGACCCTGCCTCCGCTTCTAACAGCACGCCCACTGTGTTCGTGGACGCGGGGCACGGGGGCCTCGATCACGGGACTTCGGGACAAACCTCGAACGCAACTCCCATCGCGGAGAAGGACGCTGCGCTGGCGACCGTGCTGAGGCTCAAGGATCTCTTGCTGCGCGCAGGCGACCGGGTTGTGCTGTCGCGGTCGAGGGACTCGTCGGTGGCCCGCCTCAGCCCGAGCGAGATCACGGGGACCACGTACACGCTCGCGGGCGACCACCACGACATCCGGGCGAGGGTGAACTGCGCAAATCAGTCCCGAGCCGATCTGTTGATCTCGGTTCACTTCAACGCCTTTACAGATTCATCGGTAGGCGGCACGGCTACCTACTTCGATCCCGACCGGCCCTTCGCCTCTGCCAACGAACGGCTTGCCCGGCTTGTGCAGAACGGCTTGCTGAAGGGGTGGAAGAGCGCCGGTTTGACGATCCCGGACCGGGGTGTCACGGCCGACACCGGTGGCAGCGGGGCGGCGCTTTCGGCCGAGGCCTCGGCTTACGGTCATCTCTACCTTCTCGGCCCCCGCCGCCGGGGCTTCAACGATGCGCCGAGCCGGATGCCCGGCGTTCTCACCGAGCCGCTCTTTCTCACCGACCCCCCCGAGGCCGACCTCGCCGCCTCGGCGAGGGGCCAGAGCATCATCGCGCGAGCGCTCGCCGGAGCCGCCGAGCGCTGGCTCGCAAAGCGCGAAAGGAATTCCTGAACGAGGGCCTGAAAGCTCCTTCGGGGGCTAAATTGCGGCCCCGCGCGCGCCGATGCTCTTGTCTATGGGAGGCGCGACGAGCGTGTTTTTAAGGAGAGACCCGAAGTGAACGCAAGAGGTCCTCTCAAGGGAGCGATGGCCACGAGCCTCGGCGGAGTGGCGATGGCGCTTGTCATTGGGATCGCAGCAGTTGCTCAGCTCGCCCTCGAGCAGGACCTAGGGGGGGCCCAGGCGCGCGCCCGCCTCGGGGCACCGACCGGTCCCCCCATCTTTCTGCCCGGCGTCCCGCGCACGGGCCCGGCCTCCTCCACGAGCACAGCTCCCCCAACTGCGGGCGGCGCTGTGGCGCAGTTCGTCACAGGTGCAGGAGCGAGCCCCGCCGGGCCAGCCGCCCCGGCCCTTTCCTCTCCCGCCGGCGGGCAGGGCGGCTCCCAGCCCGGGCCCCACCCGGTGGCGGTCAAGAGCGACTTCCACGGCGACGCGTCCACACCCGCTGGATCTTCGGGATCCGGGAACGGCGACGGGAACGGGAACGGGAACGGCGACGGGAACGGGAACGGGAACGGGAACGGGAACGGGAACGGGAACGGGAACGGGAACGGGAACGGGAACGGGAACGGCGACGGGAACGGGAACGGCGACGGGAACGGGAACGGCGGAGATCCCGGCGTCATCACTGTGGACAACAGCCTGAGCCCCTCGGCGGCGCGTATGGAGCTGGGCACTTTCGGCGCCACCGGCAGCACGGTTCTTTCGTTCAACGCCCTCGGCCAGAGCGCCTCGGGCGAGTGTCCGCTCGGGCACAACGACGAGGTCACGTTTCCACTCGCATCCACCGATTCGAGCGTGGCCACGGTTGCTCCCGACAAGGTCACGTTCGAGGACTGCACCGGCATGGAGACAGTGACGATCACCCCCAAGAGCGAAGGCACCGCAGAGATCGCTCTCGGGCAGCCGAGGACTCGCGTCGACGCGATCTTCGATCTCTCGGACGCCAACTTCTCGGTCAGCGTGGTGTCCGCGCCGGCCCCCAACGTCGAGCCCACCGTGACCGTCCCGGCCAGTTTTTCGGTTGTGGGCGACGGCACCGGAGGGCAGGTGGTCACCTACGAGGCGACTGCCGTCGACGCCGAAGATGGGCCCCTTCAGCCGGCGTGCTCGCCGCAGTCGGGCTCCTACCTGTCCCTTGGGGACACCACCGTGACCTGTTCGGCCACCGACTCGGGCGGTCTCACCGACAGCGCAACCTTTGACGTGACGGTGTCGCCCAAGCCACAGCCTCCTCCCCCGGTGGACGAGTCCGACACCCTGGCGCCCTTCGCACCCACCGTGTCGGTGCCCGTGCCCGCGTTCACGTCTGACACCGGGACGTGGTATGCGGACTCGGTCACCGCGACCGTTTCGGACAACGGCGATCGGGACCCGGGCGACGGTCACGAGGTCAGCGGAATAGACCCGGCTTCCTACCCGGCATCGTTCACGTTCGACACGAGCGGGCCCCACGTGATAAGCGGAGTCACGGTCAAGGACGCTGCGGGCAACGAGTCCAACTCCGCTCCCGAGATCACCGTCTTCGTCGACGCAACGCCCCCGAGCCTCAGCCTGACGTGCCCCTCCGACCCAGTCGAAGCCGGTAGCTTGGCGGACGCCACCTGGGCCGCCGGCGACGTCGAATCGGGCCTCGCCGGAGCCGACGCCGGATCCGTCGCCCTCGACACGAACGAGCCGGGCCAGCACGAGCTGGTAATCGCCGCCGGGAACGTTGTCGACAACGTCGGGCACCCGAGCGCGGAGGCGAGCTGCACCTACGTGGTGGTTGGGCCGGACGACCCGCCGCCCCCAACGGTTCCTGCCACCCCGAGCGTCCAGCCAACCCCGAGCGTCCAGCCCACCCCGAGCGTCCAGCCCACCCCGAGCGTCCAGCCCACCCCGAGCGTCCAGCCCACCCCGAGCGTCCAGCCCACCCCGAGCGTCCAGCCCACCCCGAGCGTCCAGCCCACCC
>JBBSGD010000042.1:0-15677 GCA_038254435.1 Actinomycetota bacterium | reverse complement strand
TGACGATCGTGGTCTCGCCCCCCTTGGTCCAGTGCTCGATGTGGTGGCCGTCTTTGAAGCGCACGTTGTTGCAGCCCGGGAAGCGGCAGCGGGGATCGCGGGCGTTGAGGGCACGGCGCAGGGCGGGCGGGATGCGCCGGGTCTTGCGCCCGATGCTCACGGGGTTGCCGCTCGAGTCCTCTTTGAGGGTCACGAAGCTGGCGTCGCAGCACAGCCTCGTGGCAGCCTCAGCCGACAGCCCCACCCCGGGCTCGATGTCACAGCGCGCGGCGTCCCCATCGCCGCCGGACTCGCTTCCGTTTGCAGCCAGCGCATCGGGGGTGAGGTGCACCATCACCTGGACGGCGTCTGCGCCCGAGCGCTTAGCGTCAGAGCCCAGGGCGGACTCCGCCATGTGGGTGAGAGCATCTGCGCTGCGCGCCCCAAAGGACTCACGCGCCGCCGCATCGGGGCTGTCGCCACAGCAAAAGAGCTCGCTGCGGGCCATCTCAAGCGCCTTGTCAACGAGCGCTCCCTGCTCGCTCGCAAGGCTCCCACAGATGCGGTAGGCACCGGCATCGTCCCAGCTGGTGTTAAGGAAGCGATCACGGTGCACCTTTTTGGCCGCGTCCCCTTGCAGCCTGCTGGTAGCCGCGACGCTGCGGGTGAGACGCTCGAGCTGCTGGGCGGTGAGCTTGCCGGCCCACTCTAGGTAGCTGGCATCGCTTGCGGGGGTGGCCACCGTCGCGATCGCCTCGACCTGGGTCAAGGACACCCACCCGGCCCCAAAGGCGCCCCGGGTGGCAGGCAGCCGGCGCAGCTTGCGGGCGGCGCGCACCCACCGAGCCGCGTCGCGCCTCGCTACCCCGCACTGCCACGACAGGAAGTGGACCGGGGACAAGCAGCCCCCGTGCTCGGCCCAGCCGGCGTCTTCGTCTATCGCTCCCACAAGCTCAACGACGGGTGCCGTGGCGCCGTTGAGGTGGGCGATCTCGGTGCGCAAGAGGGCCTCGCGCGCCCGTGCGTCGGCGCCGCTGAGGCCCTCTGTGCGAGGCGCCTGCGCCGCCGTCGTGGTGTTATCCGCCTCATCGAACATACGTTCGATAGTAGGAGGCGTTTGCCCTTCCGTCAAGCCCTTTTGGGCAGATGTGATCCACGTCACACCCACCCCGGGAAGACGCTCGAGCACGCCCTCGCTTGTCAGCTTGTTGTAAAGGACAGAACCAGCAGCGTTCTTCCCATGCCCCTATCCTCGTTTCCGCCCGTCTGGCCCAGCAGTCGTCTCAAGGTATGACGGGAGGCAAGCGATGCCCAGCCGTTTACCCAATATCTTAACGAGATCGAGGCTTCGCCAACGGGAGGTGCAGCAGTGAGCGTCGTCGACTTTCAGGACTTGCCACTCGCCGGCAGGGACAGGGAGTGGGATGGGGCTGCGGCCAACAAGCGCGTGCGCAAGTGGGCCGGCGCCGAGAATGATCCCAACGAGAAGTACCTCAAGGCGTTTCTGTGGCACGAGCCCGATGACGAGGACAAGTTCAAGGGCTACAAGCTCCAGATCGCCGACATCGTGGACGGCAGGCTCAAGGCAGTGCCGCGCGGCGTTATGAGCGCCGCCGGCGTGCTTCAAGGAGCGCGCGGGGGGGCGAACGTCCCCAAGAAGGACCTCCCAGCGATGAGAAAGCACCTGGCCCGCTACTACGGCAAGATGGGTGATGACCCGCCCTGGGAGGGCTGAGCGTCGGCCGGGTGGTCAGCCTGCGCCCAAGCTCCACGCCGAACCGATGCCTCCCAAGGTTCTCCGGTGCACATGAAGCGAAATCCGGGGTCCCGGGCACGCGTTGCTCCATACTGCATCCCCCGGGACAAGCCCGGCACGCACAGCGCACCCTGGAGGACCGCGGTGGAGGGGAACGAGGGGACCATGCAGCTTCCGGAGTGGGAAGGCCGCATGATCGAGGACGCGATCGCAGCGGCCGAGCTGCGCCGCGATCACGAGCGGCGCACGGCAACGCGCAGGGCGGAGCAGCTCGCTCGCGAGCAGGGCTATCACCGCCTGGCCTGCGCCATTGACGCGCCCGCCGAGGCACCCGCGGGTCAGCTCTCGTTGTGGCCGACCGAGCTCACGCTCTTCGACGAGGCCGGTTAACGGCGCGCCACGAGGGTCCGCGAGGCCGCGAGCAGCACTGCTAGACGAAAGGGATGTGCGTCGCCATACTGCGGGGATGCGAAAGGGGATCGGGGCGGCTCTTGTTGCGATATTCATTCTCGCAAGCGCCCTGCCGGCCGCCGCAGAGCCGTGGTGGCAGCGCCGCATAGACAAGCTCGCACGCGGTCATTCCATCGGCATCAGCGTGGGCGATCGCAAGCACATCGTCTACGAGCACGCCGGCGCCAGGAAGCGCACTCCCGCATCGAACGAGAAGCTCCTCTTGTCGATGGCCCTTTTCGCAACCTTGGGGCCGGACAAGCGGATTCACACGACCGCCGTAGCCCGACGCTCGCAGGGCGGGGTAATCAAGGGCAATCTATGGATCCTCGGCCACGGAGATCCGGCGATCACAGGCGGCGCTAGGTTCGGGCGCACCCTTGGCTACCGGCCCACTACCCTTCACTCGCTCGTAGCCGGCATCAAGCGCTCCGGCGTGCGCCGCATCACCGGCAGGGTCAGGGGCTCGAGGAGCTACTTCACGCACGACTGGTGGGCTCCGGGGTGGCGCTCGTTCTTTCCTACCGAAGAAGTGGCTCTGCCGTCGGCCCTCACCTTCGAGGGCAACGTGCACAAGAAGCGCATGACGCCGCATCCCGAACGCTTGCTGGCCCGCTCCCTAACCCGCAAGCTGCAAGAGGCAGGCGTGGCGGTCGGCGGCAAACCGGGCTCGGGAGTCGCGCCGCGCGGGCTGCGCGTGGTTGCGCAGGTGAGATCCGCTCCCCTGTCCCACATCACGCGGTTCATGGATCGTCACTCCGTCAATTTCTTCGCCGAGGTGCTGGGCAAGCTGCTCGGGGCGAAGAAGCGGGGACGCCCGGGAACCATCTCCAAAGGCGCCGGTGCGCTGCGAGCCTGGGCCGCCACGCACGATGTCGGTATCGTCGCACACGATTCCTCGGGCCTCAGCTACGCCAACCGGGTAGCAACCAACGGCATTGTGCGTCTCTTGAACCTGAGCATGAGCAGGCCCTGGTACCGGGTCCTGCGCCGCGGCCTGGCAAGGGGCGGAGAGGGGACGCTCGAGGACCGCCTCGGAGGTGTGCGGCTACGCGCCAAGACGGGGACCCTGGAGGACATCTCCGCCCTGTCGGGCTGGGTGTGGGTGGGCAACAACCAGCGCTGGGTCCCTTTCTCCATCCTGTCGAGCGGGATGAGCAAGGACAAAGCCTCTGACATCGAGGACCGGATCGTACGCATCCTGGCCCGCTCGGCCCACGTCCCGGCGCCGGGCTCCGGCGCTTCCTCAACCACCGCACTAGGTGGAGTCGACTTTGGGTCGTGGCTGGCGCTGTCCTACCAGAGCGTGCTCGCGAGCGCGCAGTCGCACTCGACCTCGGCTTCGGTGGCGTCTTCGTAGCCGTAGATGCGTACCACCGACCCGCACGTGCCGCAGCGCTCGTCGAGGTCCTCGGTCAACCATCCGAGCTCGTATCCGCCGGCGTGGAGCATTTCGCTTTCGTAGAGCATGCTGCAACGCTAAGGCCGGGGTGTGACGAAAAGACGGATTATCAGGACGTGACCGGGACCTGCTGCGCAAGTCGGTCCCGGTCACAAATCCCTGTAGTCCGAGCGAGAGCTTTCCCCGCGCTAGAGCACGTCTCTGTCGACCTGCCTCTCGCGGACAACCACACGGTCGTCTCTGCGACGGTTGTATGGCGAGAAGCTGCTCCAGAAAAGAAGCGACAGCAGCAGCCCCACGACCCCGACGATCATAAGGATGATCCCGATCGTGTTGATGTCGAAACCGGACGTCGACACGTCTATAGCAAACGTCAAGATCGCGCCTACGGCGACCAAGAACAGACTGACTCCGATGCCCACTACGCACACCTCCTCACTCAAGCGCACCCAAACGGTGTGCTTACCCCCACCATCGTGCTGCCAGGGGCCCGACTTTAGGGGGCTGCCCCGGTGGATGTCGCCTGGTCCCGCGGCCGGTGGACCGCAGCCCGTGGTTTCATCGGCGCATGAGCCGGGGCCTTACCGTGCTGCGCGTCGTTCCCCCGGAAGGGGTGGCCGCCGGCCTTCTTCTTCTCGGATCGGCGTTGTGGGGCTCGACGTTCCCGGCCGCTAAGCAGGGGATCGCCGCGATGGGCCTTCTCGCTTTCATCGCGTGGAGCCGCATCATCGGTTTTGCAGCCTTGCTTCCCCTGGGTCTCGGGATTCCGAGGGCGGAGTGGCGCAAGGCTCTGCCGATCGGGGCGACTCTGGGTGTGCTCCTCTACTTCGCCTACTACCTGCAGTCTCTCGGGCTGGCCCGCACGAGCGCCACCAATGCCGGCTTCGTCACGGGACTGTACGTGGTCGGGACCCCTGCGTTCGGCGCACTCATCTACCGGAAGTGGCCCGCCCGCAGAGCTCTCGGGGCAGTGGCGATGTCCACCGCCGGGCTTGCGCTGCTGTCGCTCAATGGATGGTCGTTCTCCGCGGGCGATGCACTGGTCCTCGCATCCGTGGTGTTCTGGAGCCTCCAAATCCTGCTGGTCGGAGCGGCGACCCGCTACGACCCCGTCGTGCTCATCCTCATCGAGCTCGGAGTCGCCGCCGTGCTGCACCTCGTCACCGCGGGCTTCGATCTACGTACCGATCGCTTGTCTGAGGTGTGGGGTTATCTGCTGATCACCGGCGTGCTCGGCACCGGTCTGGCGTACTTCTTTCAGATCATCGGTCAGCGCAGGGTGCACCCGACCCGCACGGCGATCATCTACACGGGCGAACCGATCTTCGCCGCGCTGTTCTCGATGTTGTGGTTGGGCGAGCGGCTGTCCCCGCGCGGCTATCTCGGCGCTGCGTTCATCGTCGCGGCGATGCTCGTAGCCGAGCTCGGCCCGGCAACTCGCGCACGGTCCCCCAAGAGCACGCCCGGGCGGCGAGACCGGGTTCCCTAGGGAGCTCGCCGCGGGGGGCCCGCTCCCGGACCCTGCTACTCATGCGCAGGCCCGTGTCTGCGACCTTGGCGGCTTGCACGCTCTGAGGCTAGCCCTCGACGCGGGGCACAAAGTAACGCGCGGACACGACGCGGCCCTCCTCGAGCACGAGCGAGGACACCGACCCGGTCGCGCAGGGGTGCGAGCCCAACCACGGCGGCACGCTGCGTTGTGCGAGAGCAAGCCGGGCCACTTGTATCGGAGTCTGGTGCGATACCAGGACGACCTCGCCGCCGTCGACGGCCGCCAGCGCATCCTCAACCACCTCGAGCATGCGCGCCCGCACCTGACTGAACGACTCGCCCCAGGTCGGCTTCATCGGATTGCGGAACTGCCACCAGCTGCGCGGCGATCGCAGCAACGACGCAATCGTGCGCCCGACGCCCTCGAGCGTCGTCGCGCTCTCGAGGGCCCGGTCGTCGAGCACGGTGGGGAGGCCGTGCCGACCCGCGATCTCGTGAGCGGTTTCCTGCGCCCGCTCGAGCGGGCTCGACCACACCGCGCGCAGCGAAGCGCTCGTGAGATGCTCGGCCGCGGCCTTGGCCTGGCGCAGCCCCACTTCCGACAGGTTGTAGCCGGGCAGGCGCCCGTAGATCACGCCCATGGGGTTTTCGACGAGGCCATGGCGAACGAGGTGAATGGTGCCGTTCATCCGTGCGCGCCGCTGCGAGGTCATCCCAAGGGATTGTCGGGCATGCGGACGGGCGCTGCGCACGCCGCGCCTGGCACCGTTAGGCTCGATGGATGCCCGACGTCTTGCTCTTCGGCGCCAGCGGTTACACCGGCCGTCTCACCGCTCATGCGCTGCACCGCCGGGGCATCGACTTCGCCGTTGCCGGGCGCGACCACGCAAAGCTCGCCGCGATCTCAGCAGCCACCGGCCGCAGGGAGGTCCGGGTGGCCGACGCGAGCGATCTTGCATCGCTCGTGAGGCACCTGAGGGACGTGAAGGTCCTGATCACGTGCGTCGGGCCGTTTGACGAGATCGGCGACACGGCGGCCGAGGCCGCCTTGATCGCGGGAGCACACTACATAGACTGCAACGGCGAAACGAGCTTCACCGGCCGCCTCATCGAGCGTTACGACGGGCGAGCGCGCGCAGCGGGCATCGCCATGGCCCCCGCGCTCGGCTTCGACGAGGTCCCGGCCGATGTCATCGCCGCGGTTGCCACCGAGTCGATGGACAGGCCCTCTCTAACGCTTACGTATGCGCTGCCCACGACGGCTTCGAGGGGGACGGTACGCTCGAGCCTCGGCATCATTGCGTCTGAGGGTCGCTGGATCGAGGACGGGAAGCCGGTCGCGGTGGGCGCGGGCGAGAAGCTTCGCTGGGCGCCCATGCCCCCGCCCCTTGGCCCCCGCACCAGCATGGCCTTCCCCCTCGCCGAGGCCTGGCTCGCGCCGCGTCACATCGACCTCGCCGATCTCGAGCTGTACGTCACGTCCGGCGCCGCGCAGAGCTACGGGATCAAGGCAGCCGTTCCTGCCCTGCGTTTCCTACGCTCTGTAGGCCCGGGCAGGAGCGTCCTTAAGGGTGCCCTCGCCCGGCTTCCCGACGGTCCGGCCCCCCACGCGCTGAAGGCGGGCAGGTGGACGATCCTCGCCGAGGCCCGGGACGGCTCGGCCTGGCGCAACGTGACCGCCACGGGGAACGACGTCTACGGGGTGACCGCCGAGACACTCGCGCTCGGCGCCGCGACCATGGCTGCCGGGGGCTACGCGCGCAGCGGAGTCCTGTCCCCGGTGCAAGCGGTGCGGCTCGATCCGCTGAGAGAGGTCCTGATCGCGAGAGGCACGGCCATCGAGGTTCATGCGCCCATCAAGGAGGGAGTGTTGTGAGCGCGCGACTCCAGTACGCAAAGGTAGTCGACAGCGACCACTTCTACGCTCGGGGCGGAAAGGTGCATCCGGGCCTCGAGAACTTCGTGGTCGTGCGCAAGGAGCCGGGCGAGGCAGGCGCCTTCCTCGTGCTGAGGGGCTGGCACCGGGATCACGGGACCTTCACCGAGCAGTGGCGCATCGAAGGCCCCGGAGGGCTCGTGCTTCACGAGGGCGTGCCGCGCGAGGTGCATCTGCCCACCGACTCGCACATCGAGCGCCTCGAGGACGAGATCACCGATCTTGAGATCGATCCGGCATCGGGCGGCTACGCGGTGGTGTTCCTTCTCGACGACGAGCCGGTGGCGCGTGTCGGATTTGCCGTCAAGGTACTGCAAGGGGACGAGGAGCCGGGCTGAGCCCGGCGCCGCACCCAAGCAGGCGCGCAATCAGCAAAGGAAGTTGAAAAGGGCGGGAGTCTTCCGACGTGCGGGCAGTACGTCGGATGGCTGCGGCGGCGAATGCGATTGAACCCCCGCCCTGTGGCCAGTGTCGAACGATAGTCCCGCAAAGGGAATAGCCCGAACTGACTA
Organism: Actinomycetota bacterium; assembly: GCA_038254435.1. Taxonomy (GTDB): domain Bacteria; phylum Actinomycetota; class CADDZG01; order CADDZG01; family WHSQ01; genus JBBSGD01. Next base: position 8,151 of record JBBSGD010000042.1, on the reverse strand, counting down.
TTTTCTGTCCCCCGAGGAGCTTCTCTTGAGTGCGAAAAGCCGCCCAAAAAGCTCGAAATCCGCACTCATGTCACAGACCCTTCTTAGGCTTGGGGTCGTGACTCATGACGCACTGCTCAAGCTGTCGCCGTCCTCGGCCGGGGATTTCAAGAGCTGCCCCCAGCTGTTCAAGTTCCGCACGATCGACAACCTGCCCGAGCCCTCGTCGCCGGCGGCGGCGCGGGGCAGCCTCGTGCACGCGGTGCTCGAGCGGCTCTTCGCCCAGGACGCCCATGAGCGCACGCCCGGGCGCGCCGCCGAGCTTCTTGCTCAGGTGTGGGACGAATACCTCGCGGCGCCCGAGACAGGTCACATGGCGCTCGAGGACGCCCGACAAGAGGACTGGCTCGCCAAGGCCCGCGTCCTGCTGCACAACTACTTCACGCTCGAGGATCCCATTGAGGTGGCGGCCAGCCGGCTCGAATGGTGGGTCGAGTACGAGCTCGAGGACCTTCACCTCAGGGGCATCATCGACCGCCTCGAAGAGCGTCCCGACGGTTCCTGGGTCCTCACCGACTACAAGACCGGGCGTGTTCCGGGCGAGACGCGCGAGCTGCAAGCGTTCTTCGGACTGCGCTTCTACGCGCTGGTGTGCTGGCGGGCGTTCGGGGTCATACCCGAGTCCATCCGCCTCGTCTACCTATCCAACCGCGAGATTCTCACCCTGACTCCCAACGAGAGGATGCTCATAGCCTTCGAGCGCCAGATGAAGGCGCTCGGACAAGCCATCAGGCGGGCCATAGCCACCGGCGACTGGCGGTCGCGTCCCTCGCCGCTGTGCATGATGTGCAGCTTCCAAGACCTCTGTCCGGCATGGGAGCACGCCCGGGCCGGGGCCGGCCCGGGCTAGGGCAACGAGTAAGGGACCGCCTCTTCTCCGAGACGGCCCCTCGGTGCGATGCGCCCGGTGCTACGACGCGTTCTTGGGCAACATGCGGGTCATCTTGGTGCCGCACACCGGGCACGGGCCCTGGGCGGCCTTGGAGCCGTTCTCAAGGGTCTTGACCTCGCCCTCGAAGTCGCGCTTCTCGCGACACTTCACGCAGTAGCCGTTGTAGGTAGCCATTGCCGTCACTCCTTCCTCTGTCCGCCGCGCGGCGCGGCGAAGGATCGCACTCACCTGGTGGCCGTCGCCTCCCGGGCGGCCGGTCGGACCTATCCTTGCAGACTCCCGCCCCCCTAGGGGGTAATTGCGACTACGGACCGTAGCCGGCCGCCTCCCCAGACGGCTGAACGACTACTGTCCGCATCAAAACGGCTCACACCTTGCGGTGCTCGGTCTGCCACACGCCGTCGCGCACCGTGAAATCACCGAACAGGAGCGGGGCCTCCGCCTGCATGATCCGCCCTATCGCGTCGAACACGAGCCGGATCTCCTCCTCGGCGCCGGCGTCGGTACGCATTGCAATCGTGTGGCGCAGGGTGCGCACGTTGGCGGTCCAGAAGATCACCGTGGACAGGCCTTCGGGGGCGAGGCGGCGCAGCGCCGAGGTGATCTCCTTCTTGTGGTGAAAGGGCACGCCCTCGTCGTCGAGGCCGAAGTGCTCGGCGGCCGAGATCTGAAACTCCTCGAGCGTCTCGAGGATCGACACGATCTGCGGACGCAGCGACTCCATCGACTCGGGCACTCGGAAGGGGAGCTCGTCGAGGCGCACGAAGCGCAGGCTCTCCTGGCTGAACGCGGAGCCCGCCCTGTGACGCACGAGCTCGTGCGTAAAGATTCGGCTCACGTCCCAGAGGATGAAGGTGTAGTTGGCGTGCTCGAGCACCGAGCCGTGGCCCGATCGCAAGAGGTTGAGGAAGTACTGCTGCTGGTCCTTTCGCACGCGCTTGACGTTGGGGTTGAGACCCTCCTTCCACGAGCGGTAGCACGCTCGGCCGGCGGCCTCGATCAGGAGCTGGCCGGGATTGGAGCCCTGCTCCTCGGCGCGCCGGCCGGCGAGCCACGACTCGCCGCCCACGGTCTTCAGATACCTCTCGAGCGCCTCAAGGTCCACCGACGGCCGGGCTATGAGCTCGACCTGTGGCGTCGTGTCCCTCACGTCGTGTCCCTCACGTGGTCTCCCCGAGTCCGTCACCGACGGTCATTACCGACTCTAGTCGCAAAGGAACCCTCCCCCCTGGAACTGAGCCGCCCCTCTCGTGCGCGAGCATCTAAGCATGGACACGGTTCGAGCACCCCGAGGATCGACACTCTCGTGCAAGGGCTGGCCGCAGGAGGCCGCCCTGCGCATGCTCATGAACAATCTCGATCCCGAGGTCGCGGAGCGTCCTCAGGACCTCGTCGTGTACGGCGGCTCGGGACGTGCGGCGCGCAACGAGGAGGCGTTTCACGCGCTCGTCGCAGAGCTGAGACGGCTCGGCTCGGACGAGACGCTGCTCGTGCAGTCGGGCAAGCCGGTGGCGGTATTTCGCACCCACAGCGGGGCTCCGCGCGTGCTCATCAGCAACTCCATGCTTGTGCCCGCGTGGGCCAACTGGGACGAGTTCCACCGCCTCGAGGCGGCCGGGCTCACCATGTACGGGCAGATGACTGCGGGCTCGTGGATCTACATCGGGACGCAAGGCATCCTGCAGGGCACGTACGAGACCCTGGCCGAGCTGGCGCAGCGATCCTTTGGCGGGACGCTTGCCGGTCGCATCGTTCTCACCGCCGGCCTCGGGGGGATGGGCGGTGCGCAGCCCCTGGCCGTGGCCATGAACGAGGGCGTGGCTCTGTGTGTCGAGGTGGACCCGGCGCGTGTGCAGCGACGGCTTGCCACCCGTTACCTCGATAAGGCCACGGACGAGATCGACGAAGCAATCGCATGGGCCGAAGAGGCTCGGGACAAGGGCGAGGCGCTGTCGATTGGCCTCACCGGCAACGCGGCGGACATCCTGCCGGAGCTGCTGGGGCGCGGCTTCGCGCCCGATGTCGTCACCGACCAGACGTCCGCGCACGACATGCTCGACGGCTACGTTCCCTGCGGCTTGGCCCTGGCGGACGCGACGGCGCTGCGCGGCGAAGATCCGGTCACGTACACAAAGCGGGCCTACGAGTCGGTGGCCCGGCATGTCGAGGCGTGGCTCGGCTTCAAAGAGCGCGGGGCCGTGTGCGTCGAATATGGCAACAACATCCGCGCGCAGGCCGTTACCGCGGGAGTACCCAACGCCTTCGACATTCCGGGCTTCGTCGAGGCCTACGTAAGGCCCCTCTTCTGCGAGGGCAAGGGGCCGTTCCGCTGGGCTGCACTGTCCGGCGATCCGGCCGACATCGCCGTTACCGATGACGCGATCCTCGAGCTCTTTCCCTCGGACGAGCGCCTGCACCGGTGGATCCACATGGCGGCCGAGCGCGTCGCCTTCCAGGGCCTGCCGGCGCGCATCTGCTGGCTCGGCTACGGAGAGCGTGCCACGGCCGGCCTCAAGTTCAACGAGCTGGTCGCCTCCGGCGAAGTGTCCGCGCCCATCGTCATCGGACGCGACCACCTCGACGCCGGCTCAGTGGCGTCCCCCTACCGCGAGACCGAGGGCATGATCGACGGCTCCGACGCAATCGCCGACTGGCCGATCCTCAACGCGCTCCTCAACACCGCGGCGGGTGCCCACTGGGTGTCGGTCCACCACGGGGGAGGGGTGGGCATCGGCTACTCGATCCACGCGGGGATGGTGGTCGTCGCCGACGGCAGCGCCGATGCGGGCGAGCGGCTCGAGCGTGTCCTCGACACGGATCCCGGCATGGGCGTGGTGCGGCACGTTGACGCAGGCTACAAGCGGGCCGCCGAGGTCGCAGCGCAACGAGGTGTGCACGTTCCCATGCCACAGGTGCAGCGGGACTAGTCCTTCCTGCCGGTCTCATTGCTCGGCTCGAAGCCGCGCGGCACGTCCTGGGGAAGACCGCTGCACGAACGTTCCGCCAGCAAGAGCTTGCTGCCGCCTTCCGGCTGGGGCTGTGTGAAGTCGAAGGCCTCGAGCATGTTCCCGGCGCGAGCATCGCGCCGCGTCAGCGGCGCAAGCCCGTGCAGCTTCTCGATGAATTTGAGGATCGATTCCGGGCTGTAGGTAGTGTGATCGATGTAACCTCGCTTCGCCCACGGCGACACGATCAGCAGTGGCGCGCGCGGCCCGAGGCCCATGTAATCGAGGTGGGGCGGAGCTACGTGATCGTAGAGGCCGCCAAAATCGTCCCAGGTAATGAACACTACGGTGCTGCCCCATTGGGGAGAGTGCATCAGCGCGTTGAGCTGGCTTGAGCCGCACTAAGTGATCCGTCGAGGTTCTTCCCGTCTTGGTCCCGTCCGCCCCCGGGTAGCGCGCGAAGTAGTTGTCGAAGGTTCTGTTCTCCTTGATCACGAAGACGACGTGCCGGATGCGCGCCCGTGCTCACTGGAGCTTGGAGTCGAATGTGACCGGAGTGTCGGTGCGCGGACCGGCCTTTTGCGCAGGCTCGCAAGCGCTCGCGGCGAGTACGAGGGCGGCGCACATGCCCCCTGCCACTCGTTTCCGGAACACGGCCTCCACTACCTTGTGAGCTGCGTGACGGTCAAGATAGACGACACTCTTGGGGCAGCCCGTTTGCAACCTGTGCGATCCGGCGGCGAAGCTCGTCCTCGTCCACGCGCGTCAGCCTGCCGCGTTTCACGACAACCTCGCCGCCGACCATCACCCGCTCGATTGCAGTCGCCTGCATCGAGCTCACGATCTGATATTCGAGTGTGTCGAGAGGCTGCAGGGAAAGGTCGGTCAGATCGAGCGCCACGAGGTCGGCGTGGCGCCCTGCCTCGATCGCGCCTACGGGGAGACGGAGAAGGTCGGCACCCCCTGCCGTCCCGAGGGAAAAGGCGGTGCGGGCCGTCAAAGCGCTGCCGTTGGTCAGTCGAGCCTTGGCGAGCAAGGACGCCATACGCATCTCGTCAAAGACCGACTGCCGGTTGTTGGCACAGCCTCCGTCCGGGCCCAAGCCGACCCGCACTCCCCGGGCGAGCATCTCGGGCACGCGCGCCATTCCGTCGCCGAGAAATGCATTGGCACCCGGGCAGTGCACCACTCCCGCGCCGGCGCGAGCGAGAAGGTCGAGCTCCTCGTCGTCCACCCACACCGTGTGCACCGTCACGAGCCTGGGGTCGAGGAGCCCCTCTCGCGCCAGCAGCCGCACCGGAGTCGTGCCGTAGCGCTCGGTCACCTGCCGGCGCTCGTACTCCGCCTCTGCCAGATGCAGATGGCACGCCACATCCAGCACCCGCGCTGCGTCGAGGGCAACCGCGATCGTCTCGGGTGACGCCGCGTGCAGAGAGTGAGGAGCAGGCTGGACCGAGACCATGGGGTCGTTTTGATGCGCGGCAGCCAGCGCGTCGAGGCGGACGCGCGCCTCGCCCGCCCCCTCCCGGTAGCGCGCAGGAGCGCGACTAGGCGCGTCCGAATCGTAAAAGGTCCGCGCGAGGACGAGCCTGATGCCCGCGTCCCCGGCGGCGCGTATTACCTGCTCGGCGTTGTCGTTGCCTTCATCGTGCAGGTAGAAGAAATCGACCGCGGTGGTGACTCCGGCCAAGAGCGCCTCGCCGAAAGCGAAGAGCGCGCCCGTGTAGATGGCCCGCCCGTCGAGACTCTCTGACAGCGGATACAGGACGTCGTCACGCCAGCTCGAAAAGACGCGGTCGTCCGCCCTGCCCTTGAAGAGGTTTTGAAACGCATGGCCGTGGGCGTTGACGGTGCCGGGCACCAGCGCGACCCGGCCCCAGTCTTCAACGCGCGCCCCCGCCACCACCTCGTCATCAGAGGTAATCGCGGCGATGCGCCCATCTTGCACGTGCACGGCGAGGCCCTCGGAAAAGACCCCTTCGTGCCACGTGAGGGCACACTTGATGGCAAATGATCCGGGTGGCGGCTTCTCGCTCGGTCCCTGCACTGGTCTCATCGCATCCTTTGCGCCGGTCCTGTATGTGGTGGTCGTGCGCTCCGACCCTACGAGATGGGCGCCGGCGCGTGGGCCCTCATTTAGCATGACTGCAGTGACCGTCGCCATAGGCTCGCATCTGCACCGGCAAGACGTCCTCGCAGTCGCGCGCGGCGAGGCAGTAAAGCTTGCCGAAGACCTGCCCGGCAGGGTCACCGGCGCGCGCGCCGTGGTCGAGGACGCAGTTCGCAACGACAAGACCGTCTACGGCATCACGACGGGCATCGGCGACCTCGCGACGGTCCGCATCGAGCCGCGCGAGGCGCGCCGCCTCCAGCGCGACATCGTGCGCTCTCACGCAACGGCCGTTGGTCCCCCTCTGCCCACTGAGGTCGTGCGCGCCATGCTCCTTTTGAAGGCGCGCACCTTCGCGTTCGGCGTATCGGGCGTCCGGCTCGAGATCATCGAGCGGCTCGCGTGGATGCTCAACGAGCATGTTCACCCGGTCGTGCCGGCGCAGGGCTCGCTCGGAGCATCCGGCGACCTTGCGCTGCTGGCCCACCTGGCGCTCCCCGTGATGGGAGAGGGGCTGGTGAGGTGGCGGGATGACGTCTACGCCGCAAGCGACGTCCTTCGCTCGCAGGGCGTTGAGCCCATCAGCCTCTCCTACAAGGAGGGGCTCTCGCTCGTGAACGGCACCGAGGGGATGCTGGCTCTCGGCATCCTTGCCCTCGACGGGGCGGAGCGCGTCGCCGATGCCGCGGACGTGACGGCAGCGATGTCGGTTGAGGCCTGCCTCGGCACCGACAGCGCGTTCGACGATCGCCTCGTTGCGCTGCGCGCCCATCCTGGAGCGCGCCTCGTTGCCGCCACCCTGAGAAGTCTCATGGCCGGCAGCGGCATCGTCGCGTCGCACCGAACATCCGAGCACCTCGTGCAGGACGCCTACTCGCTGCGCTGTGTGCCGCAAGTGCACGGCGCTTACAGGGATGCGCTGGTGTACGTGCGCTCCGTCCTCGAGGCCGAACTGGCCTCTGCTATCGACAACCCTTCGGTTATCGCAGAGCGCGGGGAGGTCCGCTCCAGCGGCAACTTTCACGGGGAGGCCCTCGGGCTCGCGATGGACCATCTCGCCCTGTGTGTCGCCGGCTATGCAACGATCGCCGAGCGTCGCGTCGCCCGCCTCGTCGACCCCAAGCTGAGCAACGGTTTGCCTGCCTTTCTGACCACGGACCCCGGCCGCTGCTCGGGTTTCATGCTGGCGCACTACACCGCGGCCTCGCTCGTGTCCGAGAACCGCAGCCTTGCCTTCCCCGCGTCGGCAGACTCGATCCCGACCTCCGCGGGACAGGAGGATCACGTGAGCATGGGAGCGACATCTGCGCGCAAGGCGACCGCCATGCTGGGCAACAGCGCGCACGTAATTGCCATCGAGGCTCTCGCCGCGAGCCAGGGGCTCGAGCTGCGAGCGCCGCTCAAGCCCGCTGCGGGCACCGGCGCCGCGCTGCGTCTCATAAGGGGCCACTCGGATTTCCTCGCCGAGGACCGCAGCCTTGCCCCCGACATCGAGGCCATGGCGGAGCTGGTCCGGTCCGGCGCCGTTACCGCCGCGGCGGTGGGACACGAGCCCTCTCGAGAGAGCTCTGCGGGCTAGCCTCGCCTCACTCGCTCGCGGGCGCCGGGCGCCACGTGCACCAGCCGCCCCCCGGCTATCACCGCAGCCACGGGGTCGACGTCCTGCCGGTAGCCGATCAGATCGTAGGACTCGAGATCGAGAACGACGATGTCGGCACGTCCCCCCACCTGCACACGACCGGCCCCCTCTTCGAGCCCGAGGACATAGGCCGCGTTGACCGTGGCCGCCGCCAGTGCCTCGAGCGGTGTGAGGCCGTAGAGCCTGCACGCAAGCGCCATCACGAGCGGCATCGAGTGAAGCGGCGAGGTCCCGGGGTTGAAGTCGCTGCCGAGGGCCACGATGGCGCCCGCGTCGAGGAGAGCGCGTGCGGGCGGCTTCTGCGCCTGACGCAACGTAAACGTTGCCCCGGGCAACAGGACCGCAGTCGTGTCCGAGTCCGCCAGGGCGGCGACGCCACGGGGCGATGTGTGATTGAGATGGTCCGCCGAGGCGAAGCCGAGTTCTGCCGCTCGCTCGGCCATGCCTGTGTCGCTCAGCTGATCGGCATGCACACGCATGCGCAGCCCGAGCGGCGCCGCCGCCGAGGCAAGCCGCGCCGCGTGCT
>JBBSGD010000041.1:0-16656 GCA_038254435.1 Actinomycetota bacterium | reverse complement strand
TATGCGCGCGCTACCACCCACTCGGCAACGAGAGCGCCTCAACGTCCTGGGCGAACCCTCTTGCGACTGTCATGCCGAGGGAGCAACCTGAGTGGAGACCGGCCCCAGCTCGGCCGGGGCCGAAGCTGGAACGGACCGAGGCTGAAAGAAAGGGCGACATGGTCGGCCACTCGTCGATGCGACTCGGAAAGCAGCGGCCCAGGCACGACGCCCGGACTCTGAGGCTGGCCGACTACCTCGATACCTCGACGCTTCCTCCCGCGCCGGAAAGTCGTGATTGGGGGGGAAAGATCGATCCCAACGGCTGGGGGATGATGCTCAACGATCAACTCGGAGACTGCACTTGCGCAGCGGCCGGGCACCTGATCCAGGACTGGACGTCCAACGCTTCGTCGGAGCAAACGATCTCCGACGAGGAAGTCCTCGCCGCCTACGAAGCCGTGAGCGGCTACAACCCGGACACTAAGCAAAACGACAACGGCGCGGTTGAGATCGACGTGCTCAACTACTGGCGCAAAACCGGGGTCGGAGGACACAAGATCCACTCGTACGTGGCGCTCGAGCCGGGCAACCACGATCACGTCAAAGACGCAGTCAATCTCTTCGGAGGCTGCTACATCGGGCTTGCGCTCCCGCTGTCCGCGCAGCAACAGGCGACCTGGACGGTACCGCCCGAGGGCACGTCCGGCCCAGGCGCCTCGGGGTCCTGGGGAGGCCACGCGGTGATAGTGGTCGCTTACAACCCCCGGCGCATCACTTGCGTCACGTGGGGTGCCATCAAGCAGATGACTGTGGCGATTCTGGGCAGCTTATTGCGAAGAGGCGTACGCAATTCTCAGCTCAGACTGGCAGGAGACGGGGGGAGAGTCGCCGGGCGGTTTCGATTTGGCGACCCTCGACTCAGACCTGGCCCAGATCGGCACCAAGCAAGCCTGGTGACGGCGTGCTGGGGACCGAGCCAACCAAGCTTCCCCTCGTTTACGTGCGCGGTTACGCGGGAGGAACCTCTGGCATAGACAAACAGGTAGACGACCCCTTTTATGGGTTCAACGCGGGCTCAACTCATGTACGGGTGGGCGGCAAGGGCGACCCCGTCTTCTATCAGTTCGAAAGTCCGCTGCTGCGTCTCATGGTCGACCGGGGCTATGAGCTCTTCGTCAAAGGCAGTCAAGCCGATTACCTCGAGAGGCAGACGGACGGCAGCGTGCCGTCTTCATCCATCTGGATTCACCGCTTCTACGACGTCTCTGCCTCGACATGGAGCGAGAAGCCCGAAGACTTCAGTCTCGAGCGCGCCGCGCAGGATCTGCTCGCGCTGATCGAGAAGATCAAACGCAAGACCGGTGCCCGTGCGGTTGATCTCGTCGCGCACTCGATGAGGGGACTGATATGCCGGTGCTTGATTCAGAAGGCGATCCCAGATAGTTACGGCGCCGATGGTAAGCACGCCACCGACTTCGTCAACCGACTCTTCACCTATGGGGCCCCGCACGGCGGCATCGAGTTCGCGGTGGGCTTCGGCTTGATCGAAAGGCTTCGTGACGCGTTCGGAGTGGCGGGCGCCGACATCTTCGGGCCCCGGCGTATGTACGAGTACCTCACCCCTGCAGCGGAGCGCGGACAGGACGGGCCGCCTGACAACTGGCGTCCGCGCGACATGCCGGATGAAAGCAACTTTCCGCTCGAGCAGATGTTCTGTCTGATCGGCACGAATCCCGAGGACTACGGCGCCGCGTTGGGCATGTCCTCGAAGGCGGTCGGAGCGAAGAGTGACGGACTCGTTCAAATCGAGGACGCCTATGTCCCGGGAGCCAACCACGCGTTCGTGCACCGCAGTCACAGCGGCCGCTATGGTCTCGTGAACTCAGAAGAGGGCTACCAAAATCTCACCCGCTTCCTCTACGGTGATGTAAAGGTGACTGCGGATCTCATTGGTTTGAGAGTCCCGGTCGCCAAAGACTTGGTCTGGCAGGGCGAGGTGAGCCTTTCGGTGCGCGGGCTGCCGATGCTGCTCCATGAGCAAACCGCCGCCCACTACTGCCCGATCCAGTTCTCGCCGCGCGGAGAGGACGACGCCGACAGGCCAGAGCCGCTGGTCACGATGTTCCTGTCGAGCTCGGCTCGGCCCGAGGGAGCCGCAACCATGCGCTACGCGCTGCATCTGCGCATACTCTCCCTGCGCCAGGAAGGCGGCGTCTTTCACTTCTTCGACCACCTCGAGCAGTCTTCCGACTTCGACGACATCCTCGTCGTCGACGTGGCCGATCGGCAAGGATCGCTCGCCGCATGGGCCTCGTGGAACTCACAGATCGGGCAAGCGTTGCGGGATTACGAGCCGCACGGCGACCCTTTGAATGACGAAGCGCGACAAGCCGACACGTGGCAGGCCCGAGTGCCGCTGCCCGAGGCTGCGCGGAGTTTCCTCGGTGAGGACGTCGGCGTCCTGCTCACGGCCGCGCCAAGAGCCTCGTGAACGTCCCGGGCTACTCGTCACGTTGAGGTCGCGCGATGCTCGGCGAACGCCTATGAGCGCAAAGACCGTCAGGTCCTACAACGCTACCGGCTCGCCCTGCTCGGCCGATCTATAGAGCGCCTCGATCGTGCGAGCTTGACCGCTAGCGTCCTCACGCCCCAGCAAGGGCGCGCCGGGCCGCGGATCGCGTCGCCGAAGTCGTCGAGCTGCGCGAGGTAGGAATCGGCGAGCTCGACGGCTATGCGCTCGCTGCCGCCCGCGCGACTCAGCTCGATGGTGGCGGCGCTGCAGTGCCATGGCTCGGTGACTACGAGCGAGGCGGCCTCGCCAATTACCTCGAGCCCGGAGCGGGCCGGGAGCCTGAAACCGCAGTCGATCTGGGCGACGACGTCACCGGGCCAGCTCAGCAGGCCCGCAAAGACGACGTCGACGCCGGACTCGGTGACCTGACGGCCGAACGCGCCGCTGGGCTCGCCGGCGAGATAGCGGGCGGCGTTGACGCAGTAACAGCCGACGTCCATGAGCGAGCCGCCGTCGAGATGTGGCGCCAGCCTGACGTTGGACTGGTCACGCGTGGTCCGCCGGAGAGCTTCCCAACGAGATCGCGCACGACGGGCTTCGGGCTGGTCGATGGGCTCGGGCACCTCGGCGGCGGCATCGGCGTGCTCGTGATAGCGCCGTTCATCCCCAAGCTGTCGGTGCTTACTACGTTCCTGTTCATCTCGTCGTTCCTCGTTGTCGCAGCGATCATCGCCCAGTTCGGGGTCCACACACGCAACCGGGCGCTGGACGAGATCTCGCCCTGAGCCTGGTCGCCCCAACGTTTCTCAAATCCATGCGGAAACCACGGGCCTTTGAGAAAAGTTGTGGGGGTTAACGGCCCGGCTTGGCCACTCGAGAGGCTGATAGGTAGTAGCCCGCGGCCCGAAGGTGCGCCGCAGCCTGCCCGCGAGGCACACGCGCCGTGTGCGCCGGGCGGGTCCCCGCGGCCGCGATGCGTCCGTGCAGAGCGATGACATCGCCCTTGTCGACGTCCATCCTCGACTCGCCGTGGACCCGCAGGTGGACCCAGATCCGCGCGGTCGAGTCGCCCGGGACCATGACCCAGAATCCCTCATCGCTCGGCACTGCCGCGACGCGCGCTCTGGTGGTGACCACGCGCCTGCCGACGTACTTACCGAGATTGCCGCCCGATGGGCCCGCCACGATTGCATGACCGTCCGTCACCGTTCTCAAGCTCGAATGAAGGACCGGGGGCGGAGCAGCCTGGTGGTGGAGCACAGACACCACTACTGCCGCGGCAGCCGTGATCCCTGCAGCGCCGGCCGCGATCTGACCCTGTGCGGTTTTGAGCCCCTTGGTCAGGAATGACAAGGCGGCGTTCAAGCCGGCCAGCGGCAAGACCGCGGCCAGCGACCGGCGCCGTTCGAGCAGCGGCACGCTGAGACCCGCGCACACCTCGCAGTGAACGATGTGACCCCCGGCATCGAGGGCGGTTTGTCTGCGCCCGTCGCCGGCCGAGAGCGCCATCAGCACGGGCCGGCAGCGTGCGGTCGGCAGCCTGGCACCGCGAAAGGCGATCACGTACTCGACCCTCAGCTTGGCGCGCGCCCGGGCCAGCTTGGTTGCTATCGCTCCGGGGCTCGAGCCCTCCTCTTTCGCCAGGGTGGCGGTGTCGACATCGAGCACCTCGTGCGCCATGAGAACGTCCCGTTCGGACGGCGACAGGCTCTGCAGCGCAGTTCCGACCGCCCGCTCCACCTCCTTGCGCAGAACCACGTCCTCAGGCCGCTCCCCGACATCGAGGTTGATCACCTTGTGAGCGAGGTTCCGGCGGCGTTGCTCGGTCCGGGCCTTGGTAATCATGAGGTTGCGGGCGGTCACTACCGCGTAGCCGACGAGCGCGCCGCCACCAAGGCGCGGTGAGGCATTCAAGACCCGGGCGATCGTCTCCTGCGTGAGATCCTCGACGAGGTCATCGTCGCGGATGCGTGCCCGCAGAGCCCCGCGCACGGCACTCGCCATCTCTTCGTAGCTTGCTCTGTCTTGGTGCGGCTGTGGCACCGCGCTTTCCACGACCAGGGCTCCAGGCGTCTCGACGGAAGTTTCTTGCTCTCTATGCGTAATGCCCCTCCGGCTCGGGCGTATCCATCTGTGGAGAAACAAAACCGGTCAGCGGCTCACCAATCGGAGTGGGTCCGCACACTACCTGGGAGGATCACGTGAATCAGTTCACTAACGGTCTCGGCGACGCGTGGGCGTCGATAGCGACATTCTTGCCCAAGATCGTCGGTTTCTTGCTCATACTGCTCATCGGTTACTTCGTCGCCAAGACGGTGGCCAAGATCATCGACGGGGTTCTCGAGCGGGTGGGCTTCGACAAGGCGGTCGAGAGAGGCGGCGTAGGCAGTGCGCTGGCAAAATCGAAGTACGACGCGTCCTCACTGCTCGGCAAGGTGGTCTTCTACGCCTTGATGTTGTTTGTTCTGCAGCTCGCCTTCGGCGTCTTCGGGCCCAACCCGGTGAGCGTGCTCATCACCGGTGTCATCGCCTACCTCCCCAACGTCTTCGTGGCTATCATCATCGTCGTCATCGGCGCTGCGATTGCCGCCGCCGCAAAGGAGATCGTCGAGGCCTCGCTCGGCGGGCTCAGCTACGGGCGCGGGCTGGCCTTCGGAGCCAGCGCGGCGATCCTCGTGGTGGCCGCCTTCGCCGCTCTCGACCAGCTCCAGATCGCACCGCGCATCATCAACGGCCTCTTCTACGCGATCCTGGCGGTGGTGGTGGGCAGCGCTGTCGTCGCCGTCGGCGGCGGGGGCATCCAGACCATGCGCGGCTACTGGGAGCGTGCCGCTCGCCGGGCCGACGAGGAGTCGGGCAACCTGCGCGACGAAGCCCAGGGGGCGTCCGAGCGCATCCAGCAGCGGGCCACCGAGAGACGCGATCAGATCAGACCCGCGTCCGGCAGCGACCCGGAGCCCGACCGTGCGGAGGGAACCTCGAACGATCCGACCGGCAGATCCTACCGGGCACCCTGATCCCGGCCCAACCCCGCACCTTTTCTCAAATACTGACGAAAATCGGGGGCCTGATGCACTACGCAGCCCTGACAGGCGCGGGCGTGCCTGCGCGCGAAACGATCATTCCGGGCACCAAGCACGCCACGTCGTATGTCGGTTATGTCCTGTCCGACGGAAAGACCGTGCTGCAGCACACCCTGTCGTTCATTCGGACGAACCAGTAGCCGGCGCTCCGGGCTCGATCTTTCCGGAGGCATTTGCCCCCATTTCGGAGTCGCCGGTTGCGCGCCTTGTGCTAATTTCTTCCACGCTGCTGCCGATGTCAAGAGAGAGCGGAGGGTCTGGCGCGAATCGAAGCCTCCTCGCCACCCAGACACGCTCCCGAGGGGGCGACCGCGCACTGTCGAGTGGCTACGAGCCCAGGGGAATCAAAGGGAATGCCGGTGAGGGAGACACGAGCGCCCGCGGATAGCGCACAGCGGACCGAAACGCGCAGTGGAGCAACCGAGCGCGCGCTCTTTCTGGGCCACTGGCCGAAGCGCATCTTTTGCGTGCACCATCTTCCCGAAGTGCCGCGCGCTACCGTTGTGCTTTGCTCCTCAGTCAACGTGGAGTTCTTCGCCAACTATCGCCGAGAGGTCGATCTTGCCCGCGCTCTCGCCCGCGCCGGGATGGCCGTCATCAGGTTCCATTACAGGGGGGCCGGGCACAGCGATGGGGACGAGCTGACCTTTGAGGGCATGCTCGAGGATGCGCACACGGTGTGGGACCACTTCACCGGGACCGAAGCAGGATCGTTGCGGGCCGCGTTCGGCACCCGCTTCGGCTCGCTCGTTGCCGGGTCTTTGGCCTCTGCGAGTGCCAGTCTGCTGGCGATGTGGCAGCCGGTCACCGACCCATGCGAGTACCTGAACCAAATCGCACGCAACGCTCGAATCTTGGACTTGAGCGACGGGGTCGACGTTCGGGGCGAGGGCGGCGAGGGCGGCGAGCCCCGCGCGACGGCCGAGAGAATGGACATCCTCGGATACACGTACGACCGGGCGCTGTTCGCATCCCCCGAGCGGCGGCGGGCGGCATCGGAGTTGGGCCTGGGCTCGCATGGGGTCTACATCCTCGAGCTGACCAGAAAGGCAAGGGTCTCCCGGCGTTATGAGGCCCTGACCGCTCGCCTTAAAGGGCAAGGCTGCCCGGTGGAAGTTGCAGCCATCGACGGCTATCCGCACCTGTGGTTTCTCGGGCGCCCTCAGGCGCGGCCCGATATCGATCCCGTGACTCCTACCGTCGACTGGCTGACGAGCCAGGCGGCGCTTGCATCGGAGCCCCGATGACTATGGAGAAGCTTGCCGCGCACGAGGAGCCGGTCTACTTCCACGCGCACGGCGAGGATCTCTTTGGGGTGCTCACACACCCCAGCGGTGAGGCACTCGGCACGGCGATCGTGTTGCTCAGCGGAGGGGCCTTCGTTCCGTCTTTCAACCGCAATCGGACCTGGGTCAAGCTGGCTCGGAAAGCGGCGTCCCTCGGTTACCACTCACTTCGCATCGACTACCGCGGCGTCGGCGAGAGCAGCGGAAGCGTCGAGGACTTCGTGCTCGGCGAGCCCTTCGTCGAGGACCTCTCCGGCGGGCTCGCAGTCCTTGGGGATCGAGGGATCGATAACATCGTGCTCATCGGCTCTTGCTTCGGGGCGCGGGTGTGCCTTGCGGCTGCTGCTCAGGTCGAGCAGCTCGTGGGACTCGCTCTCGTCTCGTCACCCGTCATCGACAAGCGCATCGAAAGGGGGGCCGAGGCGCCGTTCGGCATCGTGCTACAGCGTGTTCGCGGCGTCCATCCGGTGCGTGGGCTTCTGCGCTTCGACCGGCCCCACCGGCAGCGCCAGGCCCGGCACGCCCTTGGGGCGCTGGCACGCGCATGCGTCAGGCGGGGCATTGTGGCAAGAGGATCGTCCGACGAGTGGGTGAGCACGTCGTTCCTCTCCTCGCTCGAGCACCTCGGCAAGAAGAGAGTACCGACCCTTCTGGCATACGGGGCCGAGGATGGGCCCTTTCAATCGTTCGAGGCGGCCCGAGCCGGCCGCTTGGGAAAGGTGCTCGAGCGGGCGGAAAGCGCTATTCGCATCGAGGTAGTGCCCGGCCAGCTGCACGCGTTTACCTCGCTTGCAGCTCAAGACACGATGCAAGTCCTGCTCGTGAAATGGCTGAGCGAGCTCGCATCCACGGGAGCGTCTGCATAATGGGGCGCGCGCGCGGCACAGACACGACCCCCTCGGGTGCGCAAGACAGGGCGACCAGTCCCTACAACGCCTTCGCCGTGCTGGCGGGGAACCTCGACGGCGGAAAGGGCTCGGATCCCTACCTGATCACCGAGCATGGCACCCACAGCTACGAGGAGGTCGGCGCCGCCGCCGATGCCGTGGGAGCCGGTCTGCTCGATGCCGGGCTGGCCCGCGGGGACCGAGTAGTGATAGCCCTACGTGATCGCCCCGAGCTCGTCGCAGTTTTCTGGGGCGCTATCAAGGCAGGCTTGGTACCGGTCCCTGTCGCGCAGGGATTGTCGGCTTCCGACGCGCATTTCATCCTCACCGACAGCGACGCGGCTGCAATCTTCGCCGATGCATCGTCGCTGCGGCAGTTCACCTCCTGCGCTCGGGAGCTTCAGCGCTTGCTCATCGTCCTCGACGACGACAACGAGGGCCTTCCCTATTCCAGCCTGGCCGCGCCCGTGTCCGCCTTCGCTGCGGCTGCTACCGATGAGGCCGACATCGCGCTGTGGCTCTATACATCGGGAACTATGGGACTGCCCAAAGCGGTGATGCACCGGCACGGAGCTCTGGGCCGGGCTGGACGCCCGCTTGCCGGCGACGTTCTGGCCCTGTCGAGCGAAGACCGCGTCCTGTCCGTGTCCCGCATGTTCTTCGCCTATGGGCTCGGCAACTCCGTTCACCTGCCGGCCTCGGCTGGAGCGGCGGCAGTGCTCAACGAAGGGCCCGTCATCCCGGCCCGGATCAACGAGCTCCTGGCGGCTACCCGGCCGACGATCCTGTGTGGAGTCCCAGCCTTCTTCTCCGGCTACGCACGACTTGTCGATGCGGCGCTGCCGTCCTCTGTGCGCGTGGCCCTGAGCGCAGGCGAAAGCTTGCCTCCCGCGCTCTTCGAGCGCTTCCTAGAGACCTTTGGGGTGCCGCTGCTCGACGGGCTGGGGGCTACCGAAGCGCTTCATCACTTCACCTGCAGCCGACCCGGCGACGTCGTGCCCGGCAGCTCTGGCCCGCCCCTTCCGGGATACGAAGTAAAGGTGAGGGACTCGGACGGGAACGACTTGCCCGAGGGTCGGAGCGGGGAGCTGTGGGTGAAGGGCCCGACGATCTTCGCCGGTTACTGGCGCCGGCCCGAGCTGACCGAGAGCACTCTGCGCAACGGGTGGCTGCGCACCGGCGATCAAGCTCGCATCGAGAACGGTCACGTGTGGCACGAAGGACGGCTTGACTCGCTCCTGAAGATAGGCGGGATATGGGTGGCGCCCACCGAAATAGAAGACGTGCTCCGATCGCATCCCGACGTGATCGATGCGGCCGTCGTCACCATGGACGATGGCCATGGTGTGCCCATGGTGAGGGGGTTCCTGGTGTCCACGCGAAGCGATACCGCTCTGGTGAGTGAAGTCAGGCGATTGTGTCGCGCCAAGCTGGCGCGCTACAAGGTGCCTGCCGGCTTGGAGGTCGTCCCCGAGCTGCCCCGCACCGTGAGCGGCAAGCTCAAACGATACGTATTGCGTACCGGGCGGGAGCTGCCCACATGACACCGGACGCCGATCTCATCATCGTGGGAGGCGGTCCCGCGGGCGCCGCACTCGCAACATTCATGGCGCAAGATGGCTACAAAGTCATCGTCATCGAGAAGGACATCCATCCGCGTGAGCATGTCGGCGAAGCGTTGACCCCTTCGACCAACCTCGTTCTCGACCGCATGGGGGTGCTTCCCAAGATCGAGCAGGCGGGCTTCTTCCACAAGCCGGGCGTCGCGTGGACAGCTCCTCGTTCGAAGCCGTGGAAATGCCTCGCGGTACGCAACTCCGACTACCCCTCTCCGGACGCCGTGCAAACCTACAGCTACAACGTCGAGCGCGAGGACTTCGATGCTTTGCTGCTGCGCCACGCGCACGAAGCCGGTGCAAAGGTCGTGCAGGGCGCCAACGTGAGAAACGTTCTCTTCGAAGGGGACCGGGCAGTGGGCGTGCGGGTCGCGGTAACCGACGGATGGGCCAGGGACCTTCACGCCCGGGCCGTCGTGGATGCCTCAGGGCGCCGCTGCCTTCTGGCCTCTCAGCTAGGCCTGAAGAAGAAGGATCGCTCCTTCAACCAATTCTCCATCTATTCCTGGTGGCAGGGCGTGGCGCCCGCCCCCGAGTCTCACCGCGACTTTCTCTTCCTGCACTTCCTCGGGCTCGAGAGGGCCTGGGCGTGGCACATTCCTCTGCGCAACGGAAGCTTTTCGGTCGGAGTAGTGGCGGACAAGGCCGACTTCAAACGTTCGGGGCGCACGCACGAGGACTTCTTCGCGGGCTTCATCGCACGCAACAGGACGGCCGTCGCGGCGATGGGAGAGGCGCAACGCATTCGTCCCTGGGCAATCGAAGGCGACTACTCCTATCACATGGAGACCTTGGTCGGGCCCGGCTGGCTCCTGGTGGGAGATGCCCTGCGCTTCGTCGACCCGATCTTCTCTTCAGGGGTGGATGTCGCGCTGTACTCGGCGATGTTCGCCCACGAAGCCCTCGTCACTACGTGGCGGGGGGCCGACGAGGGACTCGAATTCGCACGCTATCAAAGGCGAGTGACTCAGGGAGTAGACGTATGGTACGAGCTGACGGATCTCTTCTACCGCTTCCAGCTGCTCTTCACGCTCTTTTTGGTGACTAGAGATCATCGGGCAGACATGGTCCGAGTGCTCCAAGGAAATCCCTACCTACCGGAGACGCAGGCTATCGCTCGGCGCCTTCTTGGGGAGATGCGAGACTTCTATGAACGAACGAAGGGAAAGGACAGCCTTTTACGTCCCGCGGCGTTGAGCTCAGACGCTATCTAAGGGGACTTTGCCGTCACGAACCCGCCGATCGCAGACAACGTCTGAAAGTGCTCCTCGACTACCTCGTCGGGCTGAATTGACATGTCGTAGGTATCTTCGAGAAAGGCAACCAGCTGCATAAGGGCAAACGAGTCGAGGAGCCCGCGAAGCAGGGGCGCGTCGGGCTGGAGGGTGAGATCGCCTTCCTCGAGGATCTCGGTCACGATGTAGTCGCGTACCGTTTCTTGAATCTCAGTGCTCACTCGTCTCTCCCCTGTTGATCTTCGCCAGAGCGGCCAGGAACCGAGGATCGTCGAACAGGGCCGACCATCTGATCGTACAGTCCCCTGCATAAGCGATCTCGTAGGCTTGATGACGGTACATGGTGTCCGGGCAGGAGCGAAATACAAAAGGCCCGGACCGCACCGAATGCTCCTCCGACATGCTGTAGCTCCTGGCCTCATCCATTGCCTCGAAAAGGTAAACCAGGAACCAGTCCCCTTCGATGATTGCCCCGATTCCATCGCTGCAGCCCACGCGCAGCTGGCCGGGAGGCAAGAATCCGGGCTCGATAACCTCCAGGCCGGCAGCTCGCAAGTCCCGAAGAACGTCCGCGAGGGAAGCCTCGCTGAGGTCCGTCGCGTTGGCGAGAAGCGAACCGCGCATCGCGCTTACCAACTCTTCGAGAGGAGCCCAGCGCACGACATCATCGGCGAGCGGCACCACCTGTGCAGCGTCGACGAAGCGCTCGGGTGGATCGGATTGGACCACGATTCGTCCGGCCCGCTCTACGTGCGAGCGCCGGAGCGTCCCCGCGAATGGAAGGCACGAGAAAGCGCCCTCCAACCGCTCGAAGTCACGCGCCGAGGACTCGCTCCGAAAGGCGTGGAGCACAAGGCGATGCGCGTCGACCGTAACTACCAAAGAACGCTCGGCTCGACGGGGGCGCAGTTGATCGACCAGGGGACCGACCGTCTCTACCCTGTGTCCGGCCTCGCGCAGCGCCCCAAGGGCCGGGGAGAAGTCGCCTTCCGGGTAGCCGCAAGCGCGAGCGCAGCGCCACAGCTTCGTGTTGCGGTGGCTGTAGACCCACGCGTGCCAGCGCAAGTAATACCAGGGGATGGGCTCGAGGCGTGAGCCGGTGAGCGGGCCGGTCACGCAGCGGCCGTCGATAGTCCACGCGCCGTCATCCTGGTCGTTCAGAAGTCCGTCGCCGCGCCGCAGCTCGAGTCGCCGGTCCCCGCTCTTCGAGCGATAAGCAGCCATCGTGAAGCCTTCCGCACCGGGACCGGCGACAACGGCAACCGGCTCGGTTCTCGTGTCCACAGTCACCACTCCCCCCGCGCGCTGCACCTCTTGCAGGGGAAAGGCAGTCCATCCATCGTCGAGCCGCACGGCAAGCACCATCTCATTCTCTGCGTAGTGCTCGTCGAGGGGCCCGACGATCGTGGGTATGAAAGCCGGATCGATGCCCGGGCGAGCAAAGAGCTCCTCGCGTCCGTGGCCGTGGCGGGCGTCGGGGTGTGTCGGGTCCTCTGGTGGGGCAAGAACCTCGGTGCCCGGGTGAAGCGCTACCCAGTCGCTCCACTCGATATGCCACGCCGGCAGCCACGGTAGGCGCGCTCCACGCGAGCGTCCTCGCAGCCCCACACCCTCATAGTGGTTCCACAGGCTGCCCGTGCTCAGGTCAGACACCGTGAGGGTGGCGTTGTACACGCCCCCCGCCCGAAAGACCAGCGGGCGATCATCCCCCTCTGACTCGGCCACGAATGCGGCGCCCGATTGGCACCTTTCGCAGCTCATGACGGCTACCCGCCGGCCTCCGAGGTCGTCGTTGACCACGTGATAGTTGTCGATAATCCACAACGGATAAGCACGCCGGTGATCTCCCAGCTCGATGCCGATGACGTAATCATCGGCTCGCATGTGGGCGGCGTTCGGAGCGGGCACAGCGCGCGGATCATCGAGTCCCGAGATCGTCGCGGCAAACCGGCGGGGCAGCTTGAAGCGATCGTAAGCACGGCGCGAGAAGCCGGGCAGATGCTCCCAATCCGCACCGCGGCCGGATTGCAAGTCAGCGACGCACACCGGCAGGCTGCGGCGGCCTGCCGGTAAGCTGCGGGGTCTGGAAAGGTCTAGGCACCGCCGAAACATACTTCCCGGCTACCTCGATGGGAACTCCGCCCGCCGTCATCAGTGAGCAGACTCAAATGGCAACTTTTGCCATATGCTGCTTCGAGACGGGGCGGACGCGCTGTAAACGTCGGGAAACGTCGGGCAAGTCCGGAAAGGAAGCAAGCACTCCATCATGCTGGGTAGTAGCAATCCGATGCCTTTCGCACCCGCCGGCACAGGCTCGGGGCCGGCGTCGCTGTGGATCATCGCCGGCCCCTGCTCCGTCGAAAGCGCCGATCAGTATGGGGCCTGCGCCGAGGCTGCTCGGTGAGCCGGAGCGCAGTGGCTAAGGGGCGGAGCGTTCAAACCACGCACCTCTCCATACGCCTTTCAGGGCATGGGGCGCCGGGGACTGGAGATAATGCGGGCGGCTGCAGACGACGTCGGCTTGGGGCTCGTGACCGAGTCGCTGGCACCCGCCGATACGGCGCTGGTAGCCGAGTTCGCGGATGTCCTGCAGATCGGCGCCAGAAACATGAGCAATGTAGCTCTCTTGGCGGCAGTTTCGGACACGGGCATGCCCGTTCTCCTCAAGCGAGGGATGACCGCCACGGTCGATGAGCTGCTCGTTGCAGCCGAGACCTTGCTCGAGCGTGGTGCCCCGAGCGTCGCCATCTGCGAACGAGGATCGCGCACATCCGAGCCCGGCCTGCGCCACAGCCTGGACATAGCCGGCGTTGTGGAGCTCAAGCTGCGCTCCCAGCTCCCCGTGATCGTCGACCCATCCCACGGGACCGGGCGACCCGAGCTCGTCGCGCCGATGTCCAAAGCCGCTGTGGCGGCGGGGGCAGACGGTCTCATGCTGGAGATACACCCAGACCCGGCAACAGCCCTGTCGGATGGTTTTCAAGCACTGGACTTGTCGGCTTTTGCGGAGCTGATTGCCTCCCTGGAGCCCATGAGAGACGCCGCGGACCGGGTCGGATGAGGCACGGGCCGGACATGGCCGTGGTGGTCGCCTCGATAGATTCTGCCCACGAGCTACAAGAGCATCTGCGGACGCAAGGCATCAGTGCTCGCCTGGCGCATGGAGACGACTGGTGCGCCTTTGCGGTGACTACCAAGCTGGACCGGTCCGCCCTCAGCGAGCTTCGCGCGCTCCCGTCGGTGGCCGGGGTCTCATGCGTTTCGTCTTCCTATCTGCTGACGAGCCTCGAGGCTCTGAAAAAGCGCCGGGCCGTCCGTCTGGGACGGTTTCACGTCGGGGGCGAAGCTCCAATTCTGCCCGTGGTTGTCGGCGGCGCACGGGGGCCTGCCTCAGCCGAGGAGGTACGAGCAGCGGGTGGTGCGTGTGGCTGGCCGGCTCGGTCGAGCAGGATGCGACTGCCCCGTTTGGAGTGCCGTTGGACACCTTGCCCTGCCTTGCCCGGAGCACGAAAGCCGGGCCGGTCCTGGGTGTGAGCGTCTCCGACGCCGCCGTCCCGCCGAGGTTGGGCGACAGCGTCGCCCTGGTCCAGGTGAACGCTAACGACATGCAGAACTTTGGCCTTCTCCGAGCGCTGGGAGAGCTGTCGACACCAGTGATCTTGCAGCGCGGACGTGCGGCGACTGTCGAAGAGCTGCTGCTCGCCGCGGAGTACATAGCCGCGGGCGGCAACGGGCGCATCATCCTGAGCGAACCGTGGCGGGCGGCGCGGCCCTCGGCCTGGGCCCCGCACGTGGAGCTCAACATCGTCGCCCTGCTGCGGACGCTGACACACCTTCCCGTCATCGTTGACCTCGCAGACGCGTCTGCAGATGCGACGCTCGTCGGGGCGTTGGTGCGGGCCGGAATTGCCGCAGGGGCAGATGGCGCCTGCGTCAAGCTGGCGTCTAGCGAGGCTTCGGGGGGGCTGAGCGCGGCCGAGTGCGCCCGAATCTTCCAGGACGCAGCCGGGACTGCCAAAGCCGTCGGACGCGGGCTTGCCCGCCTGCCCGAGCCGGAGTTTCGATCGAAGCCCGCACCCGATCCGGTGCCGACCGGACCGCACGGGCCTATGGAGGTTCTGCAGATAACAGAAGGCAACCTCTCAGCAGTGATCTCCGAAGTGCTGGGTCACGCTCCGACTCTGCGGGTTCTCGGCCAGCAGCGAATCTCTCCTCCGTACCCGCCGTGGCTGTCCTTGCTGCTCAGACCGCAGGGCGACCTGCTGCTCCGTTGGACCAGCTACGTTTCAGGCTCCGAGATACTGACCCGCAACGCAGCGTATGTGGACTTTGGACGAGTCGATCCGGCAATCCTGCGCGATCTTCAGGAAGAACGCTTGAACCTCGGGGAACTGTTTCTGTCGCAAACAGTCGACCGTTTCGGTTACGCGTTCGGGACCGGAGCCGATGCGGGGCCACTTGATGATGTGCTCCGAGCCGGTCATCCGTCGCGCACGCTGCATCCATATGTGTGGCGGAGATACGTAGCCTCAACCGCCGGCCGCGTTGGTTTTCTTGTCATCGAGTCGCTTCCCGTACTGACTTGGGAACGTTTGCTCGCGGCTAGGCGGACTGCGGGAGCCCAGTAATAGCAGACCCCATCACCAACGAAGTGGCGGGAAAGCAGCCATCGCAGCCTCTTCTCCTTCTAGGCTTGAGCAATGTCATCACAGGAGGAGGGCGCGTGAAGTCAACAGGCATAAGCCGGCCGGTCGACCGCCTTGGCCGCATCGTGGTTCCCTCCGAGCTACGAAGAGCGTTGGGAATCCGGGAAGGGGACAAGCTCGAGGTCCTCATCGAGGGACACAGAATCGTCGTACAAAAGAGCTCGAGCGCATGCATCTTGTGCTCGAGAACCAACGACCTCATCGAGTTTTGGGCACGGGTCGTGTGTCGGAGCTGTGCCGGGGCCTTGGGTCAGCTGACCGGCGTGGAGATCCGCCTCGACGAAAGCCCCCAGGCCGCGGCGAGCTCCCCTGCCTCGGGCAAGACGGCGGGCAAGGACTCTTAACGGCTGAAGCCGCGCGCTTGATGCCGGAGCGAACGAACGAAGCCGCCGAGCTAGTATCGAGGTAAGCAACATCACCACCAAGGACTGAGGGGATTTAGTGAGGCTCGGGCGGTGCCTGGCAATGGGCACGATAGTGGCTCTCGCGCCGGTGGCTCTGTTCGCTCCGCCTCCGAGGGCCGGCGACACAGCCTTAGCCGCGTCCGGCCTTACCGATGTCGCCGCGGCCGCCGGAGTGAATGAAATGACCCGCACGTACAGCGTGGATGCCACCGACTCCGACGCGCCCGCCACTCCGGGGTCGATCGCACCGTCTGCCACCGCCCAGCCTTGGGCCGCGCCGTCCGACGACGCGCTCGTGGTTCGTCACAATCCTCAGGCCTTTCCGAGTATCCCGCGGCCGCAGCTGTTCGTCTCCACCGGCGCCGCATACGAGCAGCGATTCAGCTCGTGGAGCCAATCTGATCGTCACGACTGCGCATGGGGTGACTACGACCGCGACGGCTATCTCGACCTCTTCTGCGCCATCGGGCTCGACCCCAGTTCGGTCAACGAGCTATGGCACAACGACCAGGACGGAACATATAGCGACGTGACGGCGGCCCAGGGCCTAAACGACACCGGGGCGACACATGGCAAGTACCGGACGGCGACCTTCGTTGACGCCAACAAGGACGGGTGGCCGGACATCTATGTGACTCGCTTCAATGGCTCGGAAGCCGGTATGTTCCCCTCCCCTGCAGATGCATATCCCAACGAGCTGTGGATCAACGATGCCAGCAACACCGGGTTCCACCTCGCCGGCGCGTCGGGTCTCAGCGTCAAGGCCTCGGCACAAAAGGACAACGACGGCTGCAACACCGCCTACGACTTCGACGGCAACGGAAGCCAGGACGTGATCATGTGCGGCTCGTCGGCCTTCCGGCTGTACAAGAGCTCGGGTGGAGCCTTCAGCAACGTGGCAGGAGCCGCGGGGCTCACAGGCTTCTGGGCGGACGCCGAATGGGG
>JBBSGD010000040.1:0-17084 GCA_038254435.1 Actinomycetota bacterium | reverse complement strand
GCGATCGTCCCGTCTCGGGGCAGGGCCCGCTCCCCCAACGTGTACGACGCTCTCGCCGACTTCGCAGGAGTCCTAACGGGCGCCGGCGTGTGGCGACGTCTACCTAGGCGCGGCCTCGTTGAGCACCCCTGATAGGAACCGAGCTAGCGTGTCTCTTTGTGCCCCGTGTGTCCGCCGCACCAGCGACAGTACTTGCGCATCTCGAGGCGGTCCCGGCTGTTGTGCCGGTTCTTTTCCGTTATGTAGTTGCGCCTCTTGCACTGAGTGCACTCGAGCGTCACGTGGACGCGCCGGTCGCTGGCCATTCGGTCACCTCGTTGGGAGCGTTTCGATAGAAGCCAGCATCATAGCGGGGCTCAAACGCCCACTGGGGCCGAAACGCACGCCCGCGGGCTCGAACGCACCCCGCGGGAGCTCGAGATGAGCGCCCGAGGGCCGAGCCACCCGACGCTACGCGCGGCCCTTGAGCCGGCGTCCCAAGCGCTCGCTGAACCGGCGCCTGGGGCCCCAATCGACCCGCATCGCCGGTGCAAAAGCTGCGATCGGATCCGCGGCGAGGCGCCCCGGTTCCATGGTCCCGAGCGCGTTCCACACGGAGTGAGCGTCCTGGGCCGGCTCTATCGGTCGAGTCCGTGAGACAGACCCTTCGGAAGCCGGACCGGGCGGCGGCTGCGGAGGGGGGGCGAGGGCAACGGTTGCCGGGGCTGGGGCGGCGGTGGGGACAAGTCCACGTGACTCGACGTCAGCGAGAGCGGCCTCAGCCGCGCTGGGCAACCCCACGAACGCGTCATCGACTTGGGCGCGCAGCTCCCGCACCTGCACGTCCTCGGCCGATAGGTCCCGAAGCGGTCGATTCTCGGACCGCAGGTCGGCGAGCGACGGCATCTCAGACGCCAGACGCAGTGGATGTCCGAGCAGGCAGTAGCCGCCGGCGTCCTCGACCTCGGCGTCACAACGCGGGCAGTAGCGAGTCATCAGCTCCATATCCGAATCACCTCAGCTACTGTTTCGGCATCCGGAGGAGGCAGGTTAAGGAGGCTTGCGCCCCCCAGCGAGCTTCTCGTAGCGGCGGGTGGACTCGAACCACCGACTCGGCGATTATGAGCCGCCTGCTCTGCCCCTGAGCTACGCCGCCAAGGCGAGCCCCCTCACGGAATCGAACCGTGGACCTTCTCCTTACCATGGAGACGCTCTGCCGACTGAGCTAAGGGGGCCGGCCGGGCGCATCAAGGATACCCAAGGCTATGGAGCGGGGTCACAATCGCCGGCGTCAACCTGACAGGTGCCTCGCGCGAAAGACGTCGGCGGGTCAGGCTTCGTTCAGCGACCGTT
Organism: Actinomycetota bacterium; assembly: GCA_038254435.1. Classification (GTDB taxonomy): domain Bacteria; phylum Actinomycetota; class CADDZG01; order CADDZG01; family WHSQ01; genus JBBSGD01. The sequence goes on along the minus strand of JBBSGD010000040.1, from coordinate 15,752 downwards.
CAGCCGGGCACTCTACGATGAGTCGCAAGGAGGTGATCTCGTGAGACTCCTGGTGGTAGAGGACGAAAAGCGCTTGGCCGCCGGACTGAGGAAGGGCCTCGTCAGTGAAGGCTTCTCTGTTGACGTCGCTCTTCACGGAAGCGAGGGTCTGGCTATGGCGCGCGCCCATGCATACGACCTGATCTTGCTCGATCTGATGCTGCCGGGGACCAATGGATACCGGATCTGCTCGACGCTGCGCTCCGAGGGAGACTGGACCCCCATTCTGATGCTGACGGCCAAAGACGGGGAGCTCGACGAGGCTGAGGCCCTCGACGGCGGGGCCGACGACTACCTGACGAAGCCCTTCTCTCACGTCGTGCTGGTGGCACGGCTACGCGCCCTGCTCCGCCGCCGGACGGGAGAACGCCCGGGCTCGCTGCATGCGGCCGGGCTGACGCTGGACCTCGCAGCCAAACGGTGCTGGTGCGGAGAGGCCGAGGTGAAGCTCACCGCGCGCGAGATGGAGATGCTCGAATTCCTGATTCGTCACGAGGGAACCGTCGTGTCCAAGCGAGAGATCCTCGACAGCGTGTGGGACTTCGACTTCGAGGGCGATCCAAACATCGTCGAGGTATACGTGAAACGGCTCAGGGGCAAGGTCGACCGGCCTTTCGACAAGACGACGATAGAGACGGTCAGAGGCTTCGGCTACCGGCTCGCCGCGGACGACGCGTGAAGCATTCGGCCCTGGCCACAGTACGCGTTCGCCTGACGCTGGGCGTTGTCCTCATACTGACAATGGCGTTGGTAGCCGGCGCGCTCACGGTCACGACGGTGGTCAGGCGATCGCTCGAAAGGGGAATCGAGTCGTCGCTGCGTTCGCGGGCTCAGGACCTGAGGTCGATCCTGATCAATGGGACGCCGCCAACGTCCCTCACCATCACCGATCAAGAAGATGTCTTCGTGCAGCTGATAGACGACTCGAACACAGTTGTCGCGGCTACCCCCAACGTCCTCAAGGTTCCGCTGGTTCACCGGCTTTCTCCCGGACACGCACGCACCGTCGCCGGTCTGCCGGGCGAGTCCACGGACCACTTCCTCGTGTTCGCGAGACGAGTAAATCTTCCCAACGGGCGGTTGGAGGTGATCGTCGGTAGAAACCTCGACACGGTCGAAGAGGCGACCACGGTCTTACGTCGAACGCTGTCTGCCGGTGCCTTCTTGCTCGTGCTGGCGCTCGGAACGGGGACCTGGGTGGTGGTGCGCAGAGCCCTCCGGCCGGTCGAGTGGATTCGTTCGGAGGTGGCGGGGATCTCCCCCTCGGAGCTGAGCCGGCGGGTGTCCGAACCTCGAGGCGACGACGAGATTTCCCGGCTCGCGCGCACGATGAACAACATGCTGTGGCGCCTCGAAGAATCGCAGAAAAGAGAACGCAGGTTCGTATCCGACGCGGCGCACGAGCTTCGGAGCCCTATCGCCACCATCCGCCAGCACGCGGAGCTAGCCGTGACGTACGGCCCTCGCGTCACGAGCGATGAGCTGGCCTCGGACGTGCTCGAAGAAAGCACTCGCCTGGAGAATCTAACGGAAGACCTCCTCGTACTCGCCAGGCTCTCAGAACAACCGTTGTCCTCCTCGGCAAAGACAATCGACCTCGACGACATCGTCTTGGAGGAGGTCACGCGCGTGCGGGCAAGGACAAACAAGAGCATCGACGCAAGTCGTGTTTCCGGGGCCCGGGTGCAGGGCGATCTCAGACATCTGCAGAGGCTCGTTCGAAACCTTGCCGATAATGCCATCCGGCACGCAGGCTCGAAAGTGTCTTTCTCTCTCGTCGAACATGGGACAAGCGCCGTCCTGACAGTCGAGGATGACGGCCCGGGAGTTCCCGCAGAGAGCCGAAACGCAATATTCCAGCGCTTCTCACGGCTGGACGATGCGCGCCGTCACGACGTCGGGGGAGCCGGACTTGGGCTGGCCATTGCAGCCGACATCGTGACGGTTCACGGAGGCACTATCGAGAGCATGGAATCGGTGCTCGGCGGAGCACGTTTCGAGGTGCACATTCCACGTTCGCTCCAATAGACGAAGACATCTCAGCGCGGGCACAAAGCCGAGGTTGCGCGGATTCAGCAAACGTTCAGCCGCCGACCCATAGGTTCAACGGATTGGCACCTCGATTGTGATGCCAAAGTCACGCTACGGGAAAAGGAGAGACGCCATGGGTGCCAAGGTCAGCCGCGGTGGTTCGGGGTCAAGGGCCAGGCTCGGAACGGTGATCGTCGCGGGGGTAGCTGCCTTTGCACTGCTGGGATTCGGTGTCGCGCAAGTCGCCGCACACATGTTCTCGAGTCACTCCTCCCACTCTAAGAGCGCTCAACGCCGGATTGCTCAGTTCCCCTCGTACGATCCAGCCAGATACACAACCAGGGTCGACAATCCGTGGTTTCCGCTCAGACCCGGCACGACCTACGTATACCGGGGCCAAGAGACCGGAGAAAGCACCACCGACCGCTTCACGGTGACACCCAGGACGAAGAGGATCGACGGGGTGCGCTGCCGCCTGATCAAAGACCGGCTCTACCAGCACGGCAGGTTGGTAGAGACAACCAGGGACTACTACACCCAGGACGAGGACGGCAACGTCTGGTACTTCGGGGAAGACACGGCCGAGCTAAACAAGAAGGGGCACGTGGTCAGCAGGGAAGGGAGCTGGCGCACCGGCAGAAAGGGCGCCCGGGCGGGCATCTTCATGAAGGCCTACCCACAGGTGGGCCACGCGTTCCCCCAGGAGCACTACAAAGGCCACGCGGAGGACAACTATCAGGTGCTGACCCTCAAAGCACACGTCCAAGTGCCATATGGAAGCTTCGGCAAGAACAAGCTGCGGCGCAGTGTCGAGGTGACCAAGGAATGGTCGCCTCTCGAGCCCACGGTGCGCGAGCACAAGATCTATGTGTGGGGCATCGGACAGGTGAAGAGCAAGATCGTAAAGGGACCGCGCGAGTACTCGGCCCTCGTCAAAGTCATCCGGCACAAGCACTGATTGCGCGGGAGCACCGCGAAGATCAACCGACCGTAGCCGGGAGCGGCACCACCCGCGGGTTCGACTAATGTGGGCGGCTCAGACGCGGCCCGGGCGAGGTAGCTTTAGAAGCCCGCCCGATCTGTGAAGGAAGAGGAGCGCCCGTCTGACCAGCCGCAGCACGAAGTCCACTCCGCCTGCCACGTCTGCAGTTGCAGGAGACGAGGCAGTGCGCGTCGTGAACATCGTGAAGCGATATCCAAACATGCGCATCAACGCCGTGGACGATGTCTCCTTCGAGGTCCGGCGAGGCGAGGTGTTTGGCCTCCTCGGCCCCAACGGGGCGGGCAAGACAACCACCGTCGGCATGCTCACCACGCGGGTGAAGCCCACCGAGGGAAAAGCAGTCACCGGGGGCGTCGACGTCGTGGCCGACCCCGTGAGGGCTCGCACCCGTTTTGCCGTCGTGCCCCAGCGCAGCAACCTCGACCGCTCGTTGTCGATCCGACAGAACCTCCTCTTCCACGCGGCCTACCACGGCGTGCACGCGAAGACACGCACGGAGCGGGCCGATGCCCTGCTCGAGCAGTTCGGACTCATCGATCGAGCCACCGACAAGCCGGACTTCTTCTCCGGAGGGCAGTCACAGCGCATCATGATCGCTCGTGCGCTGATGCACTCGCCCGCGGTGTTGTTTCTCGACGAGCCGACAACGGGGCTCGATCCTGCGGCGCGGCTGTTCGTATGGGATCGCCTCCGAGAGCTCGCCGACGACGGGGTCACGCTGCTTCTCACTACCCACGACATGGACGAAGCGGCCGCGCTCACCGACCGGGTCGGGATCATGGACCACGGCAAGCTGCTTGCCCTCGACACACCTGAGGCCCTGACGCGCTCGCTCCCGGGGCGCAGGACGCTCGAGCTGGCGATCGCCGGTTCGACGGCGCGCGTGGACGAGCTGATCGCGGCGCTCGGGGAGCTGGACGGCGTCGAGCGGGCCGAGCAGGTCCAGGGCCAGGCGAGGGGCGGTGACATGCCCGGGGGTGCAATGGCAGCCGGCCCTCCCGGCGCGCCCATGCCGCAGGGCGAGGCGGGGGCGAACGGGCAGGAGCTGAGAATCCGTCTCTACGTAAGCGGCGAGGCTCCCCCACTCGTCGCTCCCGCAGCAACCGTGCTTACGGCTGCCGGCCTCGAGCTAAGGGACATCAAGCTCGGCGCACCGAGCCTCGAGGACGTGTTCATCGAGCTCACCGGAAGGACACTGCGATGAGCGCGATCACCGCCGAGGACGCGGGCCGGACCGGAGCTGCGCACGCCTTCCTTGCGGTACTGCGGCGCGACCTCTACGTCACCGGGCGGGAGCTGCCCGCCTTCCTCGCCCAGGTAATACTGCAGCCGCTGTTCCTGTTGTTCGTCTTCGGCAAGATCTTGACGAGCCTCGGCTATGCGACCAATGGCTACAAGGACCTCCTGTTCCCAGGGATCATGGCGCTGACGGTAGTGATCACGGCCGTCCAGGCCATCGCCTTCCCACTGGTCGCCGAGTTCGGCTGGACCCGAGAGATCGAAGACCGGTTGCTGGCGCCGATGTCTACAGCGTTGGTGGCGATCGAGAAGCTGATCTTCGCGGCGTTGAGGGCGATCGTGGCAGCAACGATCATGGTGCCGGTGGGCATCCTTGTGCTGGGCTCGATCCCGTGGCGTTGGCAGGCCTTTCCCCTGCTCGTCGTGGTAGTGATCCTGGGGTCGCTCGTGGGGGCGTCGATCGGGCTCGTGATAGGCACTTATGTACAGCCGAGCCGCATCAACATCGTGTTCTCGCTGGTGTTCACACCGCTGCTGTTCACCGGATCGAGCCAGTACCCGTGGCCTACCCTCTCCGACCTGCGCTGGTTCCAGGTGATCACCGCGTTCAACCCCATGACCTACGTCAGCGAGGGGCTGCGGGCCGCGCTCGTCCCCAGCGTCCCGCACATCGATGGGTTGATCTGCGTGGGCGCGCTCATCGTGGCGCTTGCCCTCCTCGGGCCGATAGGGATGATCGGGTTCCGGCGCCGGGCCATCGACTGAGGGCAGGATCTCGCCCACAGCCCGCGACCCCAGTCGGTGATAAAAAGCAGCATGCGAGTCAACCGGGATAATGAGCCCGCCTACGCAGGCCTCGGCGCCTTCATGAAAGTTCCGTATGCCCTGACACCCGCCGAGCTGGCCGGTGCCGATGTCGTGATCCTCGGGGCGCCGATGGACGATCTCGTGACGCACCGTCCGGGAACGCGCTTCGGCCCCCGGGCAATCCGCGCCGCCATCGACGGCGGCGGGCGGCCTCGGCTGTGGCACATGGACCTCGGCATCGACCCCTTCGCGGTGCTGCAGGTGGTCGACTACGGTGACGCCGAGGTCGCTCCGGCCCAGCCCGCCGCCAACCACGCGGCCATCGAGCGGGCTGTAGGCGACATTGTCGACGCCGGCGCCGTCCCCATGGTGCTCGGCGGCGACCATTCGATCGCCTACCCCGACATCAAGGCAGTGGCGCAGCGGGCCGAGGCGGGTTCGATCGCAGTGGTGCACTTCGACACACACACGGACACCGCCACCGAGTGCTGGGACGTCAAGTATTCGCACGGAAGCCCGTTCCGGCATCTGATCGACGAGGGCACCCTGCCCGGTGAGCGCCTTGTGCAGATCGGCATTCGAGGCTACTGGCCGTACCCCGACGAGTTTGCCTGGGCCCGGGCCACCGGCGTTCGCTGGCACCGCATGGACGAGGTAGCGCGGCGCGGCATCGAGGCCGTCGTGTCCGATGTGCTCGAGTCCATAGCCGGAGCCGAGCGGCTCTTTTTGTCCGTAGACGTCGACGTGCTCGATCCCGCCTTTGCGCCGGGGACCGGAACGCCAGAGCCCGGGGGCATGACCACTCTTGAGCTGCTGGGGGCCGTGCGCCGGCTCGCCTTGGCCAAGGAGCTCTGTGGCCTCGAGGTGGTCGAGGTGTCACCTCCCTACGACCATGCCGAGATCACCGCCCTGGCGGCCCACCGGGTAGTGCTCGAGGCGCTCAGCGCGCTGGCGGTGCGGCGCTCGGCCCGGCCGCCGGCCCCGGAAGAGCCACTAGGCTGACCGGCGGCGCGGGGGCCGGGTGCCGGACACAACGGGGGCGCCGTGAACATTCGCCCGCTCACCGATTACCTCTCTCCTTTTGTCCACTCTTCCAGTAATCAAGGACAGCTCCACTCCCTTCCATCCCCGCCCACTCGTGTGGGGTAGACAGGGAAGATGACCCGGACCGCGACCCTTTCCTTAGTGGCGAGCTGGATCCGCGACGCGTCTTACGTCGCCGCGCTGACCGGCGCCGGTATCTCGACAGACTCCGGCATCCCCGACTTCCGCGGCCCCCAAGGTCTGTGGACCAAGAACCCGGGGGCGCAGAGGCTGTCGAGCCTGACGGCCTACCTCGCCGAACGCGATGTGCGCGTGCAGGCATGGCAGACGCGCGCCGCGCACCCCGCGTGGTCGGCCACGCCCAACACGGGCCACGAGGCCTTCGCCGAGCTCGAGCGACGCGGCAAGCTCCACGCCCTCGTCACTCAGAACATCGACGGTCTCCACCAGTTGGCAGGGACTTCCGAGGAGTCAATCATCGAGATCCACGGGACTCTTCGCCAGGTCGTATGCATGTCGTGCCGTGAGCGCGCTCCGATGGAGCGCGCTCTTCAGCGCGTCCGAGCAGGCGAGGAGGACCCTGCGTGCAATTGCTGCGGAGGGATTCTCAAGTCGGCGACGATCTCGTTCGGACAGAACCTAGTGCCCGCCGACCTCAACCGCGCGGCCGCCGCAGCCTCGTCGTGTGACGTCTTTCTGGCGGTCGGCACCTCGCTCGTGGTCTACCCGGCCGCCCACCTGCCCCAGATGGCGCTCGACGCGGGGTCCAAGCTGGTCATCGTCAACGACCAGCCGACGCCGTACGACGAGGCCGCCGACGCAGTGTTGCGCGATCCGATCTCGGCCGTGTTGCCGGCGATCGCCGCGCTCATCTAGCGTCAAGCTTCAGCGCGAGCGTCCCGAAAGGTCGCGGCGGTGCCCCACGAAGCGCCACCCCGTCGCTTGAATCGTTCCGGCATCGATCGCCGCTTGTTCGTCTGCCTGCGAGGTGTCCCCGAGGTCCCGATAGAAGTACGGGCCCCAGGCGAAAAGGCGCTCTGTGAACCTCGCCCGGACATCGACCAGCGTCTGCTGTGAGGGGTGAAGGCCCTCCGAGGCGGCCCAGCGGCGGAAGTAGCTCCGAAACGACTCGCGCTCGACGCGGGAACGCTCCCAGTCGTCTCTCGTGCGCTGCAGCCATCCGGGGTCGTGCCCGCTAACGGGCGGGAGGCGCGCGAAGCACCACTGTGCGGTCGCGTCGTCGAAGCGCTCCCACGCCCACTCGATCACGATCAACGACCCGGTTGACGCAAGCAGCCCCGCGGCCTTGTCGAGAACGAGAGGGGGATCAGCGACGTGATGCAGTGACAGACTCGCCACGATGGCGTCGAACTCGCCGGCATCGCTGAAGCTCTCGAAGGTCTCTCTCCGAAAGTTCGGTCCCGCCGGAGCCTGAGGGTCGACTGCGATAACCTCGTAGCCGGCGTCGCCAAGAGCGAGCGCGAGCTCTCCCGTCGACCCGCAGCCGATCTCGAGCACTCGGGCGCCGGGCCCCGGCAGGTGATCGAGGACGAAGTGCGTGACCGAAGCTTGCCACCCATCATCCCGCTCGCTCAATGCGGACTCCCTAAAGTCAACCGTCGCCGGCTCGTCCCAAATGATCGCGCTCGCACGCCTCAGAGCTCCCGTAGCGGCAGGTGCATTCGAGGTTGGTGCCGACCCTCTCGGTCATGGCGACATCGTCGAAACCAGCTTCCTCGAGCAGCTCGGTGAGCCATTGCGCGTCAAACATTGCATGGTGCGCGTTGTAAAGCCAGCGCGCCACCCCGCCGTCATCCACGCCGCGATGGGCGGGCCGCTCCGAGTGGCCACCCAGCAACCAATAGTTAGCGCGTTCGGTGACGAGCTCGCCCGCAAGCCACTGCGAGGTGATGAAGCGGGCATCGGGCACCCTGATGTAGACGGTTGCCCCCCGCGCCAGAACGCGGCCCCATTCGGCAAGCGTCGCCGGGACGAGCTCCCAGCTCTGGTGCTCGAGGACGTCGCAGGCGCGCAGCGCGCTTACACACGAGTCTCGCAGAGGCAGCCGGTCCATTGCACACACAAGCTCGATTCCCGGCAGCCGCAAGAGGTCGGCATGCACATCGTAGGCCGGGTCCGGGTACTCGCCGGCTCCGATCTCGAGACGCATCTTTGCTGCCCGTACCGGCAGCGTTTCAGTGGGCACCGTAAGGCGTTAAGGGCCGCGATCGTCGAGACGATCGCCTTCAGCCGGGCCGCGAACGTCGAGACGATCGCTTTCAGCCGCCGGTGGCTCGAGCTTGCGAACGGGCTTTGCGGGTCTCCCGGCCACCACCGTGTAGGGATCCACGTCACGCGACACAAGCGATCCCGCGCCCACGACCGCGTGCTCGCCGATGACGCACGGCCCCAGCACAAGGCAGTGACTCGCTATCCACGCGCCCTCCTTCACGACTATGTCTCGCCCGCTCTTGGGCACTGCGTCTTGCCGCTGTCTCCCGAACTTCGTGAAGTCGTGTGTTCCTGTGAGAAGGGCTACGCGGTGCCCGAAGAAGGCGGTCTCGCCGATTTCGATGTGTCCCGACTCGACGTTGAACAGAGCGTCGTTCACCACCGCGCTCGGCGCGATGTGGAGGCGCTCGGACGCTCCGAACAACAGGTAGCGGTGAAGGAGGTCCTCGGCGGTGACGGCCTCGGGTTTCCCGGCCAGCGCCTTGCGCACGGCCTCCTCGATGGGGCGAGCGAGCAGCCGGGACATTAGGCGGTCGAACACGGGACACTCCTTGTCGTGGGCGACTTGTCGCAGGCTCCTTACCCTGCTTGCTGCATGGTCGCCGGGATTGGGCGAGGACCGACGCGCTCACGGCGAATTGCCTCCGGAACAGACGGTACATAATGCGTTCATCTGATTCATGGATTATTGCCAGAGTGAACGCAATCCACCAAAGGAAAGGATACGGCTGTGGGCGTGAAATACCTCAGCGAGGACTGGGCGGCGAGCGTCACCGAGGCTCTCAACTCGTCCGAGGACTTCCAGAAGGCGGCGGCCGGCAAATCGGCCAAGCTGCAGCAGGTGGTTACTGAGGCCCCCGGCGGCGAGGTGAGGTACTACTTCGACCTCGATGACGGCAAAGCGCAGGTTGCCCTCGGTGCGCTCGAGGACGCGGAGGCGACCATCACCCAGAACTACGACACAGCAGCCGCGATCGACAAGGGCGAGCTCAATGCGCAGAACGCCTTCATGCAGGGCCAGGTCAAGATCTCCGGGAACATGATGAAGCTCATGCAGCTGCAGAGCGTCATCGGCACCATGCCCAAAGCGGTTTCTGGGATCGACTGCGAGTACTGATCCAGGCACCGGGAGCTGGCCTGGAGCCTCCGGCCTGGAGCCTCCACGCGCCGCGGCCGACGACACGGGATAATGCTGGTTATGAGCGCTCACATCGTAACCATCGAGACCCCCGGACTGGGTGACCGCAGCTACCTCGTAAGCGACGGCAGCAATGCAATCGTCATCGACCCGCAGCGCGACATCGACCGCGTGCTTGCAATCGCCGACGCAGCAGACGTCGCAATCGCTCACGTGCTGGAAACGCACGTGCACAACGACTACGTCACAGGAGGATTGCAGCTTGCACGCGAAGCGGGGGCCGAATACGTCATGTCGGCCGCGGATGAGCTCGCCTTTGAGCACCGCGCGGTGAAAGACGGAGAGCGCGTTGGCGCGGGAGCTCTGGAGGTGACCGTCATCGCCACGCCGGGGCACACGCAGAACCACCTTGCCTATCTGCTCGACGCAGGCAACGGGGCCGAAGCGGTGTTCACCGGTGGTTCTCTGTTGTTCGGGACGGTAGGGCGCACGGATCTTCTCGGCGACGAGCTCACAGAGCAGCTCACACGCGCGCAGTGGCAATCCGCCCGCAGGCTCGCCAACGAGCTCGCGCCACACATCGGCGTCTACCCTACGCACGGCTTTGGCAGCTTCTGCTCGTCTGCGAAATCTGCAAGCGCGCACGACGGCACCGTCGGCGACGAGCGGAACCGAAACATTGCGCTGACTACGCAAGACGAAGACGAGTTCGTGGCGCAGCTCATGTCGGGCCTCACGGCCTACCCGCGCTACTACCTGCACATGGGTGCGCTAAACCGGGGCGGGCCTTCTCCGGTAGATCTGTCACCGCCCGGCGAAGTGGACGCAACCGAGATCAAGCGCCACATCGACGCGGGTGGGTGGGTTGTTGATCTGCGCCCGCGAAGTGCTTTTGCGCGCGAGCACCTCTGCGGCACAATCGCAATCGAGTCCGGCGATTCGTTCGCCACCTATCTCGGATGGCTAATCCCGTGGGGCGCGCCGGTGACTCTCGTCGGCGACACGAGGCACGAGGTAGAGGACATGCAGCGCGAGATCGCTCGCATCGGCATCGACCGGCCGGCAGGCCGCGCCACCGGAGGCATCGACACATATGCTGCACCGGGCGAGCGGCACTCATACGAGGTCGTCGATTTCGCAACACTTGCGAAGCAGCAAGCGCGCGCCGGCCTCATCATTCTCGATGTCAGACGAGATGACGAGTGGGACGACGGGCACATCGACGGCGCTCTGCACATTCCGCTTCCCGAGCTCGAAGCGCGCGCCGGCGAGCTTCCAAACGCGGAAACATGGGTGCATTGCGCGACCGGCTTCCGCGCTTCCATCGCCGCGTCGCTGCTCGATCGCGCCGGCAAGGAAGGGATCGTGCTCGTCGACGACGACTGGACGGCCGCCGAGCAGCATGGATTGCCGGTGATCCACTAGCTTACGCGAGGAAATCGTTCGGAGGTTTGGTGGGGAAGGACTTGTGAGGAAGCTCGCACCCACTCAGCCCCCAGTGAGCCACGACAGCATGTGAGCGCGCCGCGACGGCAAGCCGGTACGCGCCTCCGCCATGTCCGCCGAGTGCGACAGCTTGAGTCCGAGATTGATGCCTGCCCAGCGCAGGGGTTCAGGCTCCCAGCGCCGCGACCGGTGGTTGACCCACGGAAGGCGCGTGATGCGAGACTCGACACCGGTGATGAGATCGGCCAGCGTGCGTCCTGCGAGATTCGTCGTCGCGACGCCGTCACCTACGTAGCCTCCTGCCCATCCACGTCCGCTCTGAGCGTCGTAACCAACCGAGCTGTACCAGTCGCGCGGCACGCCGAGGCAGCCCCCCCAGCTATGCGTTATCCGCGCGCTCTGAGTCTGCGGCCATAAGGTCTTGAGGACACGCTCGAGCTCTGCGAAGACGCCGGGCTCCTTATCGAACTCATCGGCCACTCGCGAACCGAAATGATAGGGCGCGCCCCGGCCCCCTAGTGCAATGCGGTCGTCGGCCGTGCGCTGCGCATAAATCAACAGATTGCGTCCGTCAGTCAACGTCTCCCTGCCGTTCCATCCGATCTCATTCCACACCTCGCTTGGGAGCGGTTCGGTCGCGATCATGAGCGAGTAGATGGGAACGATGTCGCGCGCGTAACCGGGCAGGAGGGGCGTGTAGCCTTCGGTAGCGCGCACGACCGCTGGCGCGCGCACCTCGCCGTTGTCGGTGCACACGCGCCCGTCCTCGATCGCGGTCACTCGCGTGTGCTCGAAGATCTGACCACCCTTTCTCTCGACCACCTGTGCCAGGCCGCGCGCCAGCCGGGCCGGGTCGATCGCTGCGCAGTGCGGCGTGTAGAGAGCGCCGCGCCCACCGTGAACTCGTACTCGCCGCGCGGCCTCGGTCGCATCTAGCCACGCAAAGTCCTCGTGCGTGAAGCCCCAGCGGCGCTCCTCCTCCAGCTCCGCGATGATGCGCGGGACATGCGAGGGAGCCGTCGAGAACGTAAGCGTTCCGCCCTTGGTGAAGGGCGCGTCGATGCCCTCGTCCTCGATCACGCGGCCGATCTCGTCGACTGTTGCAAACATGGCCCGCTGCAGCTCTATGGCACCGTCGCGTGAGGACGTGCGCGCGACCTTGTCCTTACTCGCGGCGAACAGCGCCGAGCACCAGCCCCCGTTGCGGCCCGATGCCCCGAAGCCGGCGATCTCGGCCTCTAGCACCATTACCTTCGTTTGCGGGCGTGCGGTCAGAAGGTAGTAGGCGGTCCACAGACCCGTGAAGCCCGCGCCGATGATGACGACGTCGGCGTCGGCACTGCCCGGGAGCGAAGGCCGAGGATCGAGTGATTCCGGCACGCCCTCGAGCCACAAGCTCACGCGCCGGTAGTCGGCGTCGGTCTTGATCGAGGTGTGCGGCACTGCTGGCATCGCCTGCAACACTACGCGGGCCGCCGGAGAGGGAAGACGGCGCGCCGGGCCGGCGTCTAGCGAATACCCGTGTCGAGCGAGAGAGCCGCATGCGCGAACTTGCCGGGGTGCACGGTGACCGTGACAGGTAGGCTCACGCGGAAGCCGCTGGGCGACGCCTTGAGGACATAACGTCCCGGGTCGACCCGCACACGAAAGTGCCCGACGCGATCCGAAGTTGTCCTAGTCACCAGCTTGCCCGAAGAGGCATCCAGGACGGACACGATCGTCGGCACGCCGCGCGGTGCGCACGGCTGCCCGGGCCGCTCCACCGGACACACCGGGCCCGCCCGCACTATGCCGTTGACCCCCGACGGACCACCCTCCTCGGCGGAGGTCAAGTCTCCGTCGCGTGGCGAAGAGCCGTCTCCACACGCGCCGAACAGGAGCGCGCTCACCATGACGAGAGCTGCCAATCGTTTCATCACAGTCTTAGAGGCCCCGGATCCGCTGAAATGTTCCCGACAGCGTCGGGCCATTCGAGGTGGAGCGGATCGGACGTTATTCAAACAGATGTGAAATGCGGCGACTACTGGATTCCCTGCCCCACGTCTCGGCTGGGTTAACCGAGGCTATGGGGCCACTTACCACGCTCGGCCGGTAAGGCCTTGAAGGGGGAACCTTGCCAATCGCCCAGCGGGTGCCGGGCCGAGCGAGGGACTCCAGCCTGCCAGCTCGCACGCCTGGCGTTTCAGGCCCGACTTATCGACCGATTGCGACGTGCTAGCGAAGCTAATCCCAGGAGGGTGACCAGGAAACCAAGGGCGCCGGTGATCCAAGCCCACGCCGGTGCGCCAGCGTGTGTCGCGGTGTTGAGTCCAACCCCGGGTTGAGAGCGTCGTCCAGATGACCATGGTGCGAGGGAGAGGTGGAGAAAGGTCGTGGCGATCCCATGCCACCCGTAGAAAGATCGGCCGGCGCGTAGTGTTGGCGCCACCTGGTGCCACCCGTAAAGACTCGCACCTCCGCCTAAGTAATCGTTCATGTTCATCTGGAACATTGCCTTGCCCTGTCCGGCTGGCGTGTAAGTGCGAGGCCCCCCGCCTGCATAGGGGTACAAGTACTGACGCACTCGGTACCCGCAACAGGGATCCACGTATGCCACCCGGTAACGAGGGCCACGGTCGACGCGAGTTGGTGGTGACGTCACCGATGGATTGAGGGAGGATCCGAACATCACTGAGGCGACGGCCCAATAGCGGCTTGCCGGCGAGCCTCCCATGTTGCCTCGAATAACCAGGGGCTCCATCAATCCCGGCCCTTGAACTACAACTTTGACCGGTTCCCGGCCCTTCGCTGCAGCGGGCAATGGCAACAGAACGGATACGACAGATAGAACTGCCACTAAGAGATAACTGCGTTTCATCGTTTGCTGCTCCTGATCCAACACACCTCCGTGAGATTACCCCCCGCGTCTGATCGAGGCCGCTGAGTTCTGGAGTGCCTCGCGGGGCAGGCGCACGCACCTGGACTGAATCCAGCGGGGGTGCATTCGAAAGCACTCTTCGGGTCTGCAGCTACAACCCTCACCATCACCTAATAGACGAGCATCGGCTCAGATTGGTTCTACACGACTTTTCCGCCCGTCTCCAAACCCTTCGACTGACCCTTCCGACCGCCCAAGTCATTCGAGGCTCTTTTCTCTCGGCCGAGTTCGAATAAGGCCCTATCGGTGGCGGGAGGAGGATTCGAACCTCCGAAGGCTGAGCCGGCGACTTTACAGGCCGCTCCCTTTGGCCGCTCGGGCATCCCGCCATGTGGCGGGCCCAAGGATAACGGAGCCGCCGGCGCGGGCTACCGGCTACGTGCCGGAGCGGCCGAGAAACCCCATGGCGAGCGGGCTCGTAGCCCTCCATCGTGGCTGCGCCCTGGGTCCTACGGCGCGCCTCCGAAATCCTCGCGCGCTGCCGCCGTTAGGGGCAGGGCCCCCGCCGCGTCGAGCGCGATTAGCGTGCATGGGATGAAAACGATGGGGTGCTTGCTCTTTGGAGCCGGTCGCGGCGAGCGTCTGAGGCCGCTGACGGACGTGGTTCCGAAACCCGCTCTGCCGCTGCTCGACGTGCCGCTCGGGACATTCGGGCTGAGGGCGCTCGGAGCACTTGGGCCGCCCGTGACCATCAACGCCCACCACCTCGCCGGCGAGCTGCGCCCGGCCCTCGAGCATTACGCGAACCCACCGGGCCTAGAGCTCTTCCTGGAATGGCCCGAGGTGCTTGGGACTGCCGGGACGCTGCGGTCCTTCGGGGCGCGCCTCGATCGGGTAGTGACCTGTAATGCAGACGTCGTCACGGACCTCGACGCAAGACGGCTGCTCTCGGCGCACGAGCGCGCCGGGGCGCTCGCCACCGTGGCCGTGGCCCGCGTCGCCGCCGGTGCGGACTTCGAGGTATCCGGAGGCCGGGCCGTGTGTTTCGTCGACCGCCGCGAGCGAGCCGCGGCTCCCGGGGCACAGTTCCTCGGCGCCGCGGTGTTCGATCGGGGGGCGATGGCGATGCTCCCCGAGCGGGTGCCCGCGGGGCTCGGTGAGGCCCTGCTGCCGCTGCTTGCGGAGCGCGGGGAACTTGCCCTGTATGAGCATGACGGCTACCACGCCGACGTCGGCATGCCGGGCCGCTACCTCGCCGCGGCTCTTGACCTGCTTGGGGGCCGTGGCCCCCGGCTTGCACCGCCCGGCGTCATGCTCGAGATGCCCGGGGGCCGCGCCTACGTGGGACCGGGGGCGCGGATCGAGGGGGGACACCTCGAGCCCGGCGCCGTGGTACTTACCGGGGCGGCGCTGGGCCCCGGGGCGAGTGTGGCACGGGCTCTCGTGTGGCCGGGGGAGACCGTGCCCGCCGGGGCCGAGCTGAGCGACTGCATTTGGGCCCTGGGCCGCGCCATCCCCGCGCCGCACTAGCACGGCTTCCGAGGCGAAGGCCGGGCGGTCCCGACCACCCACGCGCGCGGCCGGCTCCGATTGAGTTGCACCATGAGCGTACGCATCGACAATCGGGGAGTAACCGCATTCATCGAGGTCAGAGCCTCGTGGCAGCACGGGGTGGTGACGAGATCTGAGGCCAAGGCGTCGGGACTCTCCGAACGCAGCATCGACCTGCACTTGCGGCGTCTCCGCTGGTCGGCCCGTTATCCCGGTGGGCTGCACCAGACCCTTTGACCGGAAAGCGCGTCGAAATTCTCTCAGTCATCGAGCCTCCCTGACCCCTCCGCAGGCTTCCATCCTCCGTCGTTTCTTGGCTTCCTGCATGCCGCGCTCGCGCGCCTCGATGATCGCAGTGTGTCTGC
>JBBSGD010000039.1:0-17700 GCA_038254435.1 Actinomycetota bacterium | reverse complement strand
TTTGACGTGTCGCCTCGCAACCTTGCCGCAATCGCAGGCGACCGGCTCCCCTCTCGCTACCTGCGCCGGCTGCTCAGGTTCCGGCATGGGCCGGGCGTCTTCAAGGTCGACTACGCGCTGAGCGGTCCCATCCCCTGGAAGGCGCAGGAGTGCGGGCGTGCGGGCACGGTCCACGTGGGCGGACGGCTCGAGGAAATAGCACGCTCCGAGCAAGAGGTCGCCGACGGCAAGAACCCGGAGCGCCCCTTCATGCTGGTCGCCCAGCAAAGTGTCTTCGACGACACGCGCGCTCCCGCCGGCAAGCACACAGGCTGGGTCTACTGTCACGTGCCTAGCGGCTCGACATTCGACATGACCGAACGCATCGAAGCACAGCTCGAGCGCTTCGCGCCCGGGTTCAAGGACTTGGTGCTCGAACGCCATGTCATGAACCCCGCCGATCTCGAGCGCTACGACGCGAACTACATCGGAGGAGACATCACCGGGGGGATTCAGGACCTGCGCCAGCTCTACACACGGCCGGTCGTCTCACTCAACCCCTACGCGACACCCGCGAAAGAGGTCTACATCTGCTCGGCTTCGACTCCTCCCGGGGGCGGAGTCCACGGAATGTGCGGAGCGTGGGCGGCCCGAGCGGCCTTACGGCGCAGCTTCAAGTAGCGAGCAACCGGCCCAGAGAACATCCCTCGCGCGCCCACTGAGCTTGGTGCACTGACCCACCTTGAACGTGGGTAGATGCACCAACCTTGCCACCGAGTGGCTTCGAGCGCTTGTCAGGCCGCAGCAATGGCAATGAGACCGCCAATGCCGCAGACGTACAGCACCACGACGAGGAATGAATCGGCCCCCATCCCCGCGATCCTGCGCCGGGGCCTAAAGATCAAGCCGTAGATGTAGACGACGGTCAAGAGCGCTCCCAGCGCCGTGAGGTAGATGTCCGTGTCCTGCATCTGAGGCAGCACCGCTCGCCCGGATAGCAAATCGGCGACGATGAACAGGACGGGCAAAAACGCATTGCCCCCGAAGATGTCGCTCATCGCAAGCTGGCAGTCCCCTAGTTTCAGCGACGCAAGCCCCGTGGAAAGCTCGGGCAACGCCGTCGCGGCAGCGAGGAACGTAGCGCCGAACAGGACGCCGCTCAGTCCGACCTGAGAGGCGATTGCTTCGCCGCTCTGCTCCAGCACCAGTCCCCCGGCGAGCGTGACCAGAGAAGCAATCGCAAATACCATCACCGTACGGGTGGTGCCTGCCTGCTTCATCTTGCCGGCGCGTTTCTTGGTGGCGGTCCCCTTGGGGGTCGTCTGCGCGTCGGGCGCCACGCCGTCTTCGTGCCATGGCAAGCCGCGCCGAGCTCGGGACAACAGCCACAAACCGGCAATCCACAAGAGGACTATCAGCAAGGCGCCCGGAGTCACGCGCACGAAGTACACGGACGCAGGCATCTGACTTCCTGCGATGGCCACGACGAGCACGGCGATGACCAGTCCCGCTTCGAGCACCAGTCCGAGCGACGCTGCAGTCGCCGTCAAACTGCGCTTGCCCCGCATGCCGAGGAGGTCGAGCAGCGCGAGCACGACCGTCTGTATGGCGATCCCCCCGAGGATGTTTCCGATGGCGATGCCCAGCTCGCCGCTTATGGCCGCGGTCGTGGTGATGACTATCTCGGGAAGGTTCGTGGTGATGGCAAGCAGGATGACGCCGCCGAGCGCCTCGCCGAGCCCGAGATGCTCGGACAGGAAATCGGTGGTGCTCGACAACCGGATGCCCGCGACCCACACGGCTCCCGCCGACGCGCAGAACAAGAACAGAAGCACGGGTAATGCAAGGCCGGAGAACACTGCTTCTTTCTACCGCGCCACCACCAATACCGTGGCCCGGCCGCGGCCAATCCTCTAGGTGGTCACGTCCCTGCGAGAGAAGCGGGCGAGCGCGGCAAGAAGAAAGACTGCAGTGTAGGAGAGACCGATGAGGACACCAGACTCGATGCTGCCCCACGCAACCGGGGATCTTACGACGTCGCCGAATGCGAGCCACTGATGAGTCAACAGGTATGGATGAACCGCGGACAGGCTTGGTAGGGCATCGACGATCTGACTAACGATCGCAACGATGACGGTGGCGGCCGCGGCCCCCGGGCCCGAGTCGGTGAGGGTCGAGATGAACACTCCTATTGCGGCGAGACCGGCCATGGACAAGGCCACGTAGCCTCCGGCCGCCAGGAGCCTCACCAAGCCTCCGGCGAAGCTGAGCGTGCTCCCCGACAGGGTCGGGACGGGGCCGAGACCGTATGCGAGCCCGCCGGCGGCCACGCCGAAGGCAATCAGCACCAGAACGCCGGCCACCACTAGCGCCATCACGGAGCCAAACTTCGCCAGCACGAAGCGGGTGCGGCCCACGGGGCGCACCATCAGATAACGAAGGGTTCCGTTGGACGCCTCGCCCGCTATCGAGTCGCCCGCGAGCAGGCCCGTCGCCAGCGGAAGAAAGAAGGGCACCACCAGGACCAGAGAGGTGAACGAGGCAAAGAGCCCGTTGTGCACCACGAGGGAGAGAAACGGCGGTCCCTCGCCGGGCCCCGGAGGGTCGGACAGCAACAGGCTCACCACTATGAGAATGGGCATCGCCGCCCCGCCGGCCGCCAGCAGCCAGGTTCGCCACCGCCTCGCCGCCTTGGCTAACTCAACGCGGAACATCTGCGCCCTCGACCAGGGTGAGAAATACGTCCTCGAGGCTCGCCTGCTCGGGGATGAGGGCGCCGACCTTCACTCCTGCTGCCACGAGCCGGCCGTTGACCTGCGCGGGAGTGGCGTCCCCCGTGAGAGCGAGCGTGTACATCGTGCTGTGCGAGCTTGCCCGAACTTGTTCGTCGCGCACCTTGACCCCCGTGAGGTCGGCGAGCACCTCGCTCGCCCTTAACCGATCGTCCACTTCAACGCGCACGGTATCGGTGCGCTTGCGCAACTCGGACGGAGGGCCTTGCGCCACGAGCTTGCCCTGAGCCAGCACGCCGACGTGATCGCACATGGCCTCGACCTCGCCCAGCAGATGGCTCGACACGAAGATCGTCGTGCCCGCGTCGGCGAGGCGCCTGAGCAGCATCCGGAACTCGCGCATTCCCTGGGGATCGAGGCCGTTGGTCGGCTCGTCGAGCACCAGCACCTCCGGGTCCCCGAGAAGAGCAAGGGCGAGGCCGAGCCGCTGGCGCATTCCCTGGCTGTAGGCCTTGACGCGCTTGTCCGCGGCGGAGCGCAGCCCGACCGTGGCGAGCACCTCGTCGATGCGAGCCACGCGCGCTCGACGGTCTGGGGCGGGCCCGCCCGCGTTGGCGAAGCACTCGAGGTTCTTGCGTCCGGTGAGCCAGCGCCAGAAGGCCGGCTCTTCGATGACCGCCCCAACGCGCCGCAGTGCGCCCTGCGCGGCGGCCGCGGATGAGAACACGCTTTCATCGAGCACGTAGGCCTGGCCCGCGCTCGGCCTGATGAGGCTCAACATCATCCGGATGGTGGTCGTCTTACCGGCGCCGTTGGGGCCGAGAAAACCGTACAGCACGCCCCGCTCGACTGTGAGGTCGAGCGCGTCGACGACGTTCCTGTCCCCATAGCGCTTCGTCAGCCCGCGCGCGACGAGCGCGCTCAGGGAAGCCTCGCTTGCACCCTAGCCAGGGCCTCTTGCGGCACCATCCCAACGATCAGCCAGTCGTAGCCGGAGCGTTCGGCGAGCCGCATGGAGAAAAGGGGGCCCGAGAACGGCAACAGCTTGGACAGGGTTCCTCCGCCGGCCCTGCCCACTTGCTTCGGGGAGACGCGCAGCGCCACGATTCCCGTCCAACCCGATCCGAAGCTGCGGACTCGCTGGGCGAGGCGGGCGGGGGTGGGGTGCGACGGCGCCGTCGCATCCTGCGGCGCGTCGGACCCCTGCGACTGTGCAGTCACGACCTTGGCGCCGGGCGGAGGGGTAAACCGGAAAGTCGAGGGAGCGATGGGGCCGAAACCGACCGAGGTGAAGGCGCTCGACATCGCCGGAGTGCTCGATCTGCGCGGGTACACATAGACGCCGAGAGGCACGCGAGTAGCTGCGTCGACTGCGACGTCGATGTGTCCGATGAGAGTCTCGCTCGTGCGAGGTTGCAGTGCCAGCACGTACGCCGCACGTCCGGCTACGGTCGCAGTGCGGGCAACGACGACCCTGGTAGTCGGGCGCACGGCGGCGAGCATGCGCGCGGCAAGCTGCTCGGGCCCCAGGTCCCCGGTCGAGCGCGGCAGACCCTGTGACTGGGGAATGTGAGCGTGCGGCAAGGACGCGAGGCGATAAGCGGTGTAGCGGTTTGAATCCCACGCCCATGCCCCGCTGGGGGACACGAAGAGAGACCGTTCTGCGAACTGCGTCAGCTCGGCAGCGCGCAACCCGTCCGTGGACGCCCACACCCGCAGGTGGTGGTCTCCGCTAAGGGACTCGAGAGCTCCGGTCACGCCCGAGAGCTCCGGGGCTCCGCCCGCGTCCGCCAGTTGCGGCAACCCGAGGTCGACGTGAAGATCGACGTCGCCCGCGACAGGACCTCCGCTTGCCGCCGCCCGCAGGGCCGAAGCCACCAGTGACCTCGCCTGCACCGCCGGCAGATCGGGGGCCGAGGCTGCACTCGAGGCAAGAAGCGCGACGCTCAGGCCCGCGACGCCGAGTAGCAGCGTCAGAAGAGCAGCTATGCGCTTGCGAGTTGGTACGGCCACGTGGCCCTCCTCGTGCTCGTGCGCGCCCCTTGCCCCTGCAACATACTGCGGGCGGGTTGCGTACGGGTGAGGACGTTGTGAAGGTTTAGCCCACGAAGCCGGAGACCACGAGGATCGCAAGCGGCGTCACGAACAGCAGAGCGGTAAAGACTCCGAGCCGCGGTTTGCTCTTGGTCACCTGACGCTGGAACTTCCACACCCCTCGGCGGAACGGTTTGTAGAGCAGCGTCATGATGATCATTCCGATTAGTGCCGTGCCAACTATCTCGGCGAGGATGATGCGCACGGGAGCGGCGGGGTGCACCGCCCCGATGCCGGCGAGAAAGGCCACGACCAGCTTGTCGACGAGGGTTCCGAGGTCGGCCCCGACGATGTACGGGATGAGGTGCTCGCGCTTCACATAGCCCTTGGCGACGAGCGGCACAAGAACGGTCAAGGCGACCGACACCGACAGGGTAGCGATGACGACGACGATGCCGAGCAGGAACATCGGCCACTTGCTGCGCAACCAGCCGAGCCGGGAACCTTGGAAACGGTCCTCATTGACCTCCGGCATCGAAGCATCGATGAGCTTGAAAGATGCAAACAAGAGAGCGAATCCGACTACGAACAAGACTCCGGGAGCCCACGTCTCAACGTTGTTGAGCACCCAGCCGTAGAGTATGTCGACGAGGTTGCTGAACTGCGGCGGAGCGCTGAGCTGAACGTTGTGAAAGGGCTCGCTGCGCAGCAGCAACAAGCCGATGATTGCGCCGGGCACGTAGATGACGGCGGTGATCGCCAGCGCGAGCACGGCCGTCGACACCGTCTTCAGGCGCTTGCCGGCTCCACTGCGAGAGGCATAGAGGACTGCCACCAGCAGGACGACGAAGGCAGCACCAAGGCGCGCCCCGGTGACCATCGTGAAGCCCTGAATCTCGCTGATCCTGCCCGTTGCCGTCAGCGTGAGGGCGGCTGCGGCCGGCGGCGTGCCGGACAGGGTGAACAGGGCGCCGAGCCACCCGAGCCCGAGGGTCGACCCTGCGTTTCGGACGAGGAAACCACCCTGAGTGAAGATGTCCAGGCCCCCGGCCCCGGTCTTCATGAGCTGCAGGGCCCCCACGAAGAGATAGAGAGCGCCCACGAGCCGCACGATGCGCCACGCCGTGCCGAGGCCCGAGGATCGGCGCGGTTTGCTCACCGGCGTCTGGGCGGGTTCTCTCTGCTGAACTTCATCGGTCGCCACGCAAGCCTCCACTCGTTTCTCCCCGTCGCCGGGGTGGGCTCCGAACACTCCTAGGGGAGTGTAGGGGCCACTCCGCCACAGTGCAACCAGGTTCGCGCTTCAGCCCTTTCGAGTCCCGGGGCGGCATCCTCCCGGCTCAGAGGCATTCCCCGTGAGAGACTTGTCCGAAAGTGCGCCGCCCCGAAGTGCGCCGTCCCCAAGGAGGACGCGACCATGCCTCTTACTCCCGAAGAGATCGAGGACAAGGAGTTCTTCACGGCCCTGCGCGGCTACGACAAGCGCGAGGTCGACAGCTTCATGCTGGCCATCGCCGCCGATTACGCCTCGCTGCTCGCAGCCTACGAAGCAGCGAGAAAGCAGCCCAAGACGCCCTACGAGAACGTGGGGGAAGAGATCTCGATTCTGCTCCAAACGGCCCGGGACTCGGCCGAGTCGCTGCTCGGCGACGCCCGGACCAAGGCGAGCGAGACGCTCGAGACCGCAACACGCGAGGCGGAGCAGAACCGCGCCGGGGCCCAGGCGCGGGCGCGCGACATCGTCGCCGACGCCGAGCAGCGCGTGACGCTTCTGACCCAATCGGAGCAGGAGCTGAGGCGGCGCCTCGGGGAGCTGCAGGATCTCCTCGACGGCGTGCGCGCGAAGCTCGACGAGCCGCGCGAGCACGCAGGCGAAAATCAGGAGGTGCTGACCCTCGACCCAAACGAAGGTGAAGAGGAGCAGCAGACTGCAGAAGCCGCGGGCGGCACAAACTGGAAGGCAGAGAGCACGCTGGCCGCAGGGAACAACGACCCCGACGAAACGGTCGAGGCAACGCCGGGCCGCGCTCAGCGTCCGGGTTAGCGGGCTTCCGACCACTGCGAAGAACGGGCTCGGCGCGAGCCTCGGTGTCTGCGTCCGGCTTGTTGTGCTGCCGGCGATCTCCTACTAGACTCGTTAGCATGTTGCTCATCGGTTGACACACTTCACCTGCGCCCCGGGCCCCTCCCGGGTCTACGCGCGCCTACCCGTGTCCCGTTTCGCGAGCAACCACTTCAAGGAGTCACCGTATGTCCCGCATCGCCACCAGCTTGTCTTCTGTCGAGCCGCGCGCGCCCGGGGTTCCCGCAGTGCAGACCGTGTCGCTGCGCAAGGAGTTCGTGCGCCGGAGTAACAAGAAGGGTGAGCGCAAGCGCCGGGTGCCCGCGCTCAAGAACGTCACCTTCACCATGGAGCAGGGCGAGTGCGTCGCCATTCTTGGCCAGAACGGCTCGGGCAAGTCGACTCTCGTGCGCCTGCTGTCGACTCTTCTTCTGTCTGACGGCGGATCCGCGCACATCTTCGGCTACGACGTATTCGCCGAACCGGCACCCATACGGCATCTCGTCAACCGCGTCTCTGTCGAGGCGTCGTTCTTCAAGAAGATGTCGGCTGTGGAGAACCTGAGCTACGCAGCCCGCTTCTACGGGATGAGAGCGCGCGAAACCCGCACCGAGATCCCCCAGATCCTGCGACGGGTGGGCTTCCCCAGCGACCGCAGCAACGAATCGATGGAGAACCTGTCGCGCGGCATGCAACAGAAGGTCGCACTCGCGCGTGCTCTTCTGACCTCGCCGGTGCTGTTGCTGCTCGACGAGCCCACTACCGGCCTCGATCCTCGCTCCAAGCTCGAAGTCCAGACCTTCATTCGCGAGATCCGAGCCACGCACGACGCCACCATCCTGCTGTGCACTCACGACCTGACCGAGGCGGAGATCCTGGCCGACCGAATCGGCATCCTCGACCGCGGCGAGCTGCTCGTGCTCGAACCGCCCGAAGATCTCAAACGACGCTACGAAGCGGCCACGCTCGAGGAAGCCTTCTTCTCGGCTACCGGGCGGGACTTCGAGCAAGAAGAAGACGAAGAAGACTGGAGACTGTGATGAAAGGAGCCGCGCAAACTCTGCGCGCGGAGATGATCGGCCTCACGGGGGTCGTCGAGCGCAACGTGTACCTCGTCAAGCGCTACGCGCTGTGGGAGGTCGCGTTCTTTTTGTGGACGGTAGCTAACACCCTGACCATCGTGTTCATCGCCAAGGGCGTGCAGGCAGCCGGAGGGCAGATCGATGTCAACCGCCAGACCACGGTGCTCCTCATCGGGGCCGTGATCTGGGCATACCTGGGCATCATCTTCGAGGTCCTAACGGAGACCGTTGCGTGGGAGCGATGGGAGGGCACTATCGAGTACACCTTCATGGCGCCGCTGTCCCGTCCGGTTCACCTGCTCGGCATGGGCGTCTTCTCCGTGGCTTATGGAGTGGCTCGCTCCGGTCTGCTGTTCGGCGCCATCGCCTTCTTCTTCAAGCTCGAGATGCCCAGCGCGGACTTCCTGAGCGCAATGGTCATTTTAGCAATCGCATCAGTTTCGTTCATCGGCATCGGCATGATGACTGCCGTGCTGCCGCTCATCTCCCCGGAGAAGGGCTCGCAGCTCGGCTTCATCGCCCAAGGCATGCTGCTCGTCGTGTCGGGCGTCTATTACAGCGTCGACGTCCTTCCCGCCCCCATGCAATGGCTGGCAACGATCTCGCCGGCAACGTACGCGCTCGAAGGCATCCGCAGCGCGATCCTCGGAGGCGCCGGGCTCGGCGCGCTGTGGGGGGACGTGTGGCCGCTGATCTTGATCGGCGTCGTCTCGATCCCACTCGGGCTCTACGTGTTCGGGCTCGGCGAGCAGTACGCGAAGCGCCACGGAAAGCTGAAGCGCTCCGGGTGAGCTCGCTCGCGACGGGGTTTCGCCGCCGGAGGCCCGGCAACGCGGAGCGGGACGTTAGGCCGGAGCGAACGCGAAGGCGCGCACGGGGCTTCCGGAGCCCGATTCGATCTTGAGCGGCGCAACGACGATGACGGAGCCGGTCGCCGGAAGCTCGCCGACATTGGCGAGCTGGGTGAGCCCGTACTTTCCCGCTCCGAGCATGAAGTGGTGGCAGGGAAAGGCCGGCTCGAAGGCGTGGGCGCCTCCCGCGTCGGTGCCGACGGTTTCGACCCCTATGCCGATAATCGGCGTTTCCTGCGCGAGGTGGCGGGCGCATTCGGGCGTCAAGCCGGGCGTGTGAGACCCGGTCGCGTCGACGTTGAGGAACTCGCCCTGATCGTGGGCGCGCGCATCCCAGCCGGTGCGAAGCAGAAGCCATCCCTCCGAGGGAAAAGGTCCGTGGGCTTGCTCGAAGGCGTGGAGGTCATCGATGGTGAGCAGGTAATCGGGATCTGCCGCAACCTCCACGGACTTGTCGATGACCACAGCCGGACCGACGAGGCGACTGAGCGCTATCTGGTCGACAAACTCGCCGGCACGGCCCGAGATCCAGTGCACGGGGGCATCGAGGTGCGTTCCGACGTGCTCTCCCGCTTCGAAGGAGTTCCAGTACCAGGCCGGGCCGGCGTCGTCGTAACAGCTTAGCCCATGCATCTTGAATCCCGGCGTGTCGACGAAGGGGTCAGGCAGTTGGATCACGGGCGTTTTCTCAGACAGCGGCTGCGTCAGATCGATGATGCGCAGCGAACCGCCGGCGATTCCATCAACAAGCTCCTGCAGTGAGCTCATGGTCTCCTCCTCCAAGGCTGAGCGGGCGCACACGCCCCGAGATGATCAATGGGCACGAAAAGCCTCTTCCAGCCACTCGGCTACGACAAATGGAGCAACCTTTGCGTCGACGACGAGCGGTTTGTCGCGCTCTTCTAGCCACGACGCCAACGCCTCGAGGTCGGCGGCGCGGCGCACGGTAAGCCCCCGGGCGCCAAGGCCCTCAGCCAGGGCCGCGAAGTCGGTGTCTGGGAAGCGAACCGTGTCGAGGGGGTGGCCACTGGGGCCAAAATGATGGACCTCCGCGCCATAGGCGCTGTCGTTGTAGATGACGACTACCATGTCGAGGCCGAGTCTTACCATCGTCTCGAGGTCACCCGCGGTCATGAGCGCTCCCCCATCCCCGAGGCACGCGACCGTCACGCGGCCCGGATTTGCGATCGCCGCGCCCATGGCAGAGCCAAGGCCGAGCCCGACCGCTTGATAGGACTGGGTGAATACGAACCCGCGTGCGTCGGGAACCGACAGGTACATCGCCGGCCAGCCCATGAAATGTCCCGAGTCAACGGCAACTACCCGTTCGCGGGGCAACATGCGGTCAAGGGCGATCGACAGCGTGCGGGGATCGATTAAATCGTTGGAGCTCGCGTCTTCGTAGGCTTGTTCGGTCCATCTTCCGGCCGCCAACCGGTGAGAGAGTTCCGGGCCGCGCCGGCCCGGCGCCGAATAGGAACGCCGGCCGAGCTCCTCGTTGAGCGCCCCGACCACGAGAGAAGCATCACCTACGATTGCCTCGTCGACGCGCCGGTGCACGCCGATCGCCGCGCTCTCGAGGTCCACCTGCACCACTCGAGTGGCGGGGCCGACAAGCGTCCCGTGTCGCGTGGTCCACATGTTGAGCGACGCGCCGAAGGAAAGAAGCAGGTCGGCGCGGCCCATGAGCTCTGCCGCAGCCGGGCTCGCGAAGCCCCCCGAGATGCCGGCGCACCATGGGCTGGCGGAGAACAAGCCGTTGCCGTTGGCGGAGGTGACGAGGGGCGCGCCTATGCGCTCCCCCAGCTCTTCGAGGCTTGCCCCGGCGCCGGACAGAACCGCGCCGCGCCCCCCGAGAATCACGGGACGTTCGGACTTCTCGATGAGGTCGGCGACCGCGTGCACGGGCCCCGGCGCGGGGCTCGGCGGTACGAAAGTCAACGGCTCGGGCACGGCTACCGGGGCCGGGAACTCGGCCCCCTGCACGTCGAGCGGAAGATTGAGCACCACGGTGTGCCGGCCATCGCGCGCCTCGCGCCAGGCGCGCACCAAGTCATTGATTGCCGAGGCCGGCGTGTGTACGCGCGCGGAGCCGGCGCCGACGGCTCCCGCAAGACCCGCTTGGTCGACCCGGAAGTTCGACAGCACGGCCGCGGCCGAGGTGTCGGCCGCGACAAGCAAGAGCGGCGTACGCGCCTTGGCAGCCTCAGTCACCGCGGTCATGGCGTTGGTCAGGCCCGGCCCTTGGTGGACCGTAGCCACGCCGACGCGGCCCGAGGTACGCGCGTACCCATCGGCCATCCCGACCGCAACGCACTCGTGTCGTGCGGGATAGAAACGAGCACCGTTCGTCCTTAGCGCGTTGGTCACTTCCAAGTTGCCGCTGCCGACAAGACCGAAGAAATGCTCGACACCCAACCGGCTGAGCGCCGCTCCGAGCGCCTCGGCAACATTCACGCGCTCATCCGGGTCACGTTCCAACGAGTTCCCTCAGGGGCGTACATGATCTTGAGTCACCTCCGGTGCGGACAGCTCACGCGAGGACCGCACGCGAGGCTACAACTCGGCAGACTCTCCGAGGCGCGCTACATTTGGGCTCATGGAGCCGTCGCTTGAGGCTGTCGTGGGCGCGTTGCGGGCCCGCGGGCTCCGCATGACCTCCCAGCGCCGGGCGATTGTCGCCGAGGTGCTCGTCGCCGAGGGGCACATCAGCCCCACCTCCGTGTACGAGCGCGTGCGCGCCAAGCTCCCTGGGGTCAACGCCTCTACCGTCTACCGAACGCTCGACGTGCTCGAGGAAGCCGGTGTGCTCTCCCAGGCTCAACTTCCGTCGGGAGTCGAGTACCACCGAGCAGCCGAAGGCGACCACGCTCATCTCGTGTGCCGGCGCTGCGGCGCCGGGGACGTCTTACCGGCCGAGCCGCTCGTCGAGCTGATACGGCGCGAGCGAGGCTTCGAGGCCGATCTCACCCATTTCGCGATCTGGGGGCTGTGCGCCGGGTGCCGGCGGCCGCGCGGTCGGTAGCGCCCAGGGGCGTGTCGCGGCGGGTATCCATCAGACGCTACTTGCAACCTCTTGCAATAACTCATAGGCTGACTCGGCTGGTGGCTTCGGGGAAGGGACCAAGCCGTTAGAAACCGAGGTGTGCGGGCGTGCGGAGGGCTCATCAGCCAGGGCGCTCATCGAGAATTGGAGGCGTGTGTGGACGCCGCATCCACGGCGGTGAAGGGGGTGTCGCGCTGGCAGCGGATAAGGCAGTCGCTGACACCCCAGGAGTGGAGAAAGGCGGCCGGTTTGACTGCCGTCATCGTGGCTCTTCACGTTGTCGGGTTCTTCACGCTCATCGCGCTCGTCGTCCCTCAGCATTTCAGCCTCGGGAGCAAGACCTTCGGCATCGGCTTGGGCCTCACCGCGTACACGCTCGGCCTGAGACACGCCTTCGACGCGGACCACATATCGGCTATCGACAACACGACGCGCAAGCTCATGGCCGAAGGCGAACGTCCGCTCAGCGTCGGCTTCTTCTTCTCGCTGGGTCATTCGACGATCGTCTTCGTAGCAGCATTGCTGATCACCGTCGGAGTGCGCGCCCTTAGCGGCCAGGTGGCGAACGGCCGGTCGACACTGCACAACGTCACGGGGCTCGTCGGAACCACCGTCTCCGGTACCTTTCTCTACATCATCGGCATCCTCAACCTGATCATTCTCATAGGAATCGTCCGCGTGTTCCGGGGCATGAAGCGCGGTGAATACGACGAGCAGGCACTTGAAGAGCAGCTCAACTCACGCGGTTTGATGAACCGCTTCTACGGGCGAGCGACCAGAGCGGTCAAGCAGCCGTGGCACATGTATCCCGTCGGCATCCTGTTCGGGCTGGGTTTCGACACGGCCACCGAGGTCACGCTGCTCTTCCTTGCGGCCGGTGCGGCCTCGAGTGGGCTTCCCTTCTACGCGATCCTGTGCCTTCCCATCCTCTTCGCCGCCGGGATGTCGCTGCTGGACACGATCGACGGGTCGTTCATGAACTTCGCCTACGGGTGGGCATTCTCGAAGCCGGTGCGCAAAGTCTTCTACAACATCGCAATCACGGGGCTATCGGTGGCGGTAGCCTTGATCATCGGCACCATCGAGCTACTGTCGATCCTCGCCGACAAGCTCAGCCTGCGCGGTGGCCTCTGGGGGTTTGCCGCGGGCCTCGACTTGAATGAAGTCGGCTTTGTCATCGTCGGCCTGTTCGTAGTGACGTGGGCGGGTGCCCTCGCCATCTGGCACTGGGGGCACATCGAGGAGAAGTGGAGCCTCAACCTCGAGCAGCCTTAAGAGGTTCGTGCATCCACCCACCTTCAAGGTGGGTAATCGCACTCACCTCAGGGAAGGGAGGGATGGGCCTGGGGCCGATCCGGCTGAGCAGGGACAAGTACGGAGCGCGACTCTTGATTCCACGGTGACCGCCATGCGCTTTCTGCCCGAGCGCACGTTCCGAGCAGAGAACTTGCGTCTGTTGGCAGCGCACCGGCGGCGTCTTCGCGGCGCTCTGCCGCACGCCGCCGTCGAGCACGTCGGCGGGACATCGGTTCCGGGCGCGTGGAACAAGGGCGATCTCGACACCTCGGTAAGAGTGACTGCGGAATGCTTTCGGGATGCAATCGCAGTCCTCGACTCCATCTACGAGAGGCACCCGTTCGCAAATTGGACTGCGACCTACGCAAGCTTCAGGGCCTCCGTACGATCCCGCGAGCGCCACGTGCTCGGCACCGAGGGCGGTGAGCTTGTGAACCGCGGCAGCGACACCGAGGTCGAGCCGGCCGCGCCGGTGAGCCTAGGCGGATTCACCGTGGCCTCGATGCAAGGATCACGACGTGGAAGCCGTTACGAGCGAGGAACCGTGCAGGACCGGTTTCCTCGCAGATGGAGTGGGGACATCGTTCGCCCAGACCACGCCTCGCGGGCCCGCACCGTACGACGCCCCGTACAGCCGCACACGCTCGGAGGTGTGAAAGAAGTACTTGTGAGCCCCGCCGCCCTGCCCGTAACAGATGTCGCCGAGGGACTTCGGGCCCGACTGCACCGTGGGCTCCCGGTGTGCCGGTGACTTGTCCCGAGTCGCCGAATTGTCCCCGGGCCCCCGACCCCGCGCCGCAAGCCGTCAGGATCAGCGAGGCGCATAGAAGCAAAGGAAGCGGCCTCTCCAAATCGGGGGCCGCGCTTCCCTCGAGCCACCGCACTCCCTTCGCATACGTTGCGCGCTTACGACTGCGGGCAGAGCACCCCAGGCGCACCCGCGCACGTGTTCCGCATCAGCCCGCGGGGACTCTACTACCGTGATCGTAACCCGGGAGAAGAACCGGTTTTGCCGATGCCTGCCGGGAACGAGCGCCGCCGGGGCCAGGGGCGATGATGCAGAGTGGGCGTCACAGGAAGCGGGGTTCAAGGAACGGAGACCGTCATGCCCGAGCCATATACCGCCGTCGGACTGATCCCGGCGGTCCGCGGCATCCGCAAGCGCTCCGAGATCGAGCGCAATCTCGAGCACATCTCGCACCTCATCAAGGCGGCGTCATGGCTCTCCAGCCTTGATCTGCCGGTGCGGCTCATAGCCATCCCGGAAGGTGGCCTGCAGGCATTCAACGACGAGGTGCTGGACCTCGACCACGTGACGTATGCACGCGACTGCGCGATCGACATTCCCGGTCCTGAGACTCGTTTCATCGGAGATCTGGCAAGGGAATGGAACGCTTACATCATGGCGCAGGCAAAAGCTCGTCACGAGGCCTTCCCCGATCGCTACTTCAACGTCGGGTTCGTCCTCGATCCAAACGGAGACTTGATCCTGACCCACCACAAGCTGTCGACCCTCTATCCCGTCGAGCACTCGATGACGCCACACGATGTGTGGGACAGGTGGATCGAGCTCTACGGCCGTAACCTCGACGCCTTCTTCCCGGTTGCCGATACGGAGATCGGACGGCTCGGCGTGTTGATGGCCAACGAGGGCTCGTATCCAGAGAACGCGCGTGGGCTGGCGATGAACGGCGCGGAGATCGTCTACCGTGCCTCCTACCCGCATCCCCATACCGGCAACGAATTCTACGAGGTCCAGAGTCGGGCTCGTGCTCTCGACAACAACTTCTACGTCCTGGCGCCCAACCTCGCGACCTACTACCTCGATGCCGAATCCACGGAGCCGATCGACACGTTCGGCGGACGCTCGATGATCATTGACTACAGGGGAAGCGTCGTCGGTCAGCACCTCTACGGGGCCGCGTCCTCATACGTGGCCGGCCCTATCGACATCGACGCGTTGCGCTATTTTCGGACGCACGCGCAGTGGGACAACTGGATGAAAGACCTGCGCACTGAGATCTTTCAGCTCATCTACGAGGAACCGATCTATCCGAAAAACATTTACGCCGAACGCGCGCCCTACAACCACGCGCAGTACCGAAGCGAGGTCATCGCTCGGCAGATCCGCCTCATGATCGACAAGGGAATCTGGCGAGAGCGGTAAGCCCCCCGAGGATGAGTACGCTCAGGCCGGGTGCGCTGTGGGGCCGAGAAGGCTCCCTCCGGCCCAACCGCCGGTGCGAACTCTCTCACGCGCGCACGGAAGGAGAGGGAACGAGCCCTCTCCTTCCGTGGCTTGTGCTAACTCAGTGACAGAGCGGCTTGTCGAACGCGACCGACACAGACCCGTCACGAGCAACGGTCAGGTGCTCGGTCTCGTGGAACTTGATCACCGAACCGTCGGAGCCCCGTGCGATCACCGTGAACGTGTCGGTGTCGGTAACCACACCCGACCGGTTGCTGTTCTCGCCGAACCAGATAGTGAAGTGCCCAGCGTACGTCGGCAAGCCGGCGTCGTCCGGCACGGCCGTGAACTTGCCGGTGAACGTCCCGGTCAAGTGATAGGGCGGAATCGGGTTGCCGTGCTTGTCGAAACCCGCGGCCGTGATGTGAAAGACGCCATTTTCCACAGTCGAAATGGTCGCCGGTGCTCCCCCGTCCCCGAGACATGGGATCACGTCATGGAACGTGGTCGCCATCCTGTGCTCGTGAAATGTCAGCGTTACCGGTTTCGCACTCGCAGCCGGCGCCAGGCCCAGCACGAGCATGACCACAACCAGGGCCATGGTGAATCTGCTCTTCATCCGCTCCCCTTTCACACGGGCCGGTCATCTGCTAGTCCGGCCTCCCGCCCTATGGACGCGCCGGAACGCAGGCAAAGCAAGTGGGTTTGACAAAAAAAGGGTTGCATCCCCCTCATTTTCGCGTTCTCTATGGAAGTTATTCCCAACTCTTGCTAGAGTGGCCCAGTCACCCCTTCCGGGGGATGAAAAGGACTCATTTGGGGGAGAGAAGGCCGGGGCGCCCCGAGCGCCGTGACCGATCTCCAACGCCGGACAAGACAGACAGCCATCGAAAGGAAAGGCGCCGTGACAGTCGACCACCTCAAGCAGCACCGTCCGAAGAGAGGGCCAGAGGACGGCAAGGCGGGCCTGCGGCCACCGGCAACCGCACGAATCTTCCGGACGCTCATGCGGTTGGTGGCGGCAGCGCTTGTTTTGCTTGTAATGATCGTTCCGGTCGCTACTGCCCAGACCGTTCCCGGCCTCAGTGATGTGTCTCTGGCCCATGGGCTCAATGATTTCGCGCGCACCTATTCGGTGACCGTGGCCGACGTCGATGGGCAGAACGGCCAGGACATCTTCGTGGTCAACCACGATCCTCAGACCTGCTGCCCGCAGCCAATTCTCTACTACAGCAACGCGGATGGCTCCTTCACGGCTAGTCCATTTGTGTGGCCGACCAAGGATCGCCACGGCTGCGCCTTCCACGACTTCAACGCCGACGGCTTGACCGACCTGGGATGCGCAATCGGCTATAGCAGCAATAGCAACGTCGAACTCGATAAGAACTTGGGCAGCGGTCCGTCCAAGACGGTGAGCCAGCAAAGGGGTACTACCAGCAACTCGGTGGGCCGCTACCGCACCTTGTCGTGGCTCGATGCCAACCACGATGGTCGCATCGACTTCTATGTGAGCCACTACGCGGGCCCGGGAGGCAACCCACCAACCCCTGCCGATGATCTTCCCAATCAGCTGTGGCTGCAGCAGTCTGACAAGACCTTCGTGGTCGACACCTCGATGGGCATCACGAAAAAGGATTCGGCCTTCAAGGATGCCGACAGTTGCAACTTCTCTGCCGACATCAATGCCGACGGCTACGATGATCTCGTCTACTGCTCTCCAGAGGGCTTGAAGGTGTGGGTCAACAATGGGGGCGTGAGTTTCACCGACGAGACCGTTGCGCGCGGGCTTGTCAACAGCAACACTCCCGGGGCACCCGTCATGGCACAAGATGCGGAATTCGGCGATCTCAACGGTGACGGCTTCAACGACTTCGTAATCGTGAACGCGACGACGATGACCGTGTTCACCCAGAACCCAGCCTCCGGCACCTTCTCGAAATCCTACACACACGCCGTTGTCAGCGGCCTCAACCTTGCCGTCGGCGATGTAGACGGAGACGGATTCAAGGACATCTACACGGTCGGTTCTTGCTCCTCAGCGGCCAACACGCGCAGGAGCGACACACGCGACTTTCTCTTCAAGGGTGTAGACGGACTCAAGTACTCGCCGACGATTGAGCCTGCGCTTGCAAATGGCTGTGGCGACGATGTACGCGCAGTTGATGTGGCCGGGCACACGGATTTCGTAGTGGTAAACGGCCGCCGTCACATACCGGGCCCGACACAGCTTCTGGAGTGGACCCCATAGCGCACGCCTTCTACCCTTGGTCACCAGAACACCGTCGTTTGCGTTGCCGATCGGCCGGTCTCCGCTAGCTTCTGCTCCCGGAGCCGGGGATCGTGCCCGTGCAAGCTGGAGCCGGGGAGGGGAATCGAACCCCTGACCTGCTCATTACGAGTGAGCCGCTCTGCCGACTGAGCTACCCCGGC
>JBBSGD010000038.1:0-18293 GCA_038254435.1 Actinomycetota bacterium | reverse complement strand
GCTCAAGGCGGCCGAGATTCTCGAGCAGTAGAACGCACAACGGCCCCCGGGTGACCAAGGGCCGTTGCGGGCATCCAGCGTCCCGGGCGGTCGCGGGTCCGAGCCGGGACTGGTACGCGCGGTGCGGACGTCTTGATACCCGTAGCGTCATCGGCAAAACCGCCTAATGAGTAAAGGAAGTCGAATGGATCTCAGCGGAAAGATGTGCGTGGTGACCGGCGCGTCGAGCGGCATCGGCAGTCAGGTCGCGCGCGACCTGGCGCGTGCGGGCGGGTTTGTGTGCGCCGTGGCGCGGCGCGAGGAACGACTCGAGGCGCTGGTCCCTGCCCTGCATGGAACGGGTCACTCCTACTTCGTTGCCGACGTCGGCGAGCGTAGCCAGGTAGAGGCCCTTGCGCAGCACGTGCGCGACCGCCATGCCAAGCTGGACGTGCTCGTGAACGGCGCAGGCTTCTGGGGCGAGCGCCGCTTCGATGGCCCCGCCGCGATCGCCGACGTCGAGGCGGTGATGCGCACCAACTTCCTCGGCGCCGTCTACTGCACCGGTGAGTTGCTGCCGCTGCTCTTTCAGGCGCGGCCCGGCAACGTCATCAACATAGCCTCGGTAGCCGGGCGCGTCGCCCTGTCGGGGTCGCCCGCGTATTCGGCCTCCAAGTTCGCGCTCGCGGGATGGTCCGAAGGCCTTCACTTTCAGCTGCGGCGGGCCGGGGTCAACGTGAGCCTCATCGAACCGGGGCCCCTGCCCACCGAGGGCTTTCCTCAGACCGGGCTCGTGAACAATTCGGTCTTGAGATTAGCCCTGACGTCCGCCGCCGAGGTCTCGGACGCGGTGCTGGCGACCATCAAGCGCCCAAAGATGCAGCGCACCGTGCCGAAGGGCTATTACCTCGTGTCCGTGGCTCGCTCGCTGGCGCCGGGGCTCTACGCACGAGCACAGGGGAGGACTTGGACCGCCTCGAACCAAGGACGCGAGCGCCTCTAGGCACCGCCGTGCACCTGCATGACGGGAAGTGAGGACCACCGGTGCCAGGTCCAGGCGCGGTCCTGCGGGCGACCGCCCGAGTAGCGCCGGTGCACGGCGCTGCTTCCCGCGTAAGAGTGCTCGAGCAGCGCGTCGTCCGAGATCTGGTGCCAGTTGTAGGCGTAACCGTCACCGGCCACGTCCACGAGTGCGTAACCAAAGGGATAGTCACGCGGGACACCGATCTCCTGAAGCGGGACGTTCCCGTAGCGGTTGGCCAGCGAGTTGCGATGCGTGTGCCCCGCGAAGACGCCCCACACGTTGCCCGAGTCGCACACTGCCTGCAGGCGCCCGGAGTCGTTGGCGTTCAAGCCGAAGATGAGCGGCGGAAAGGCGGTGAAGGGCTGCGGCGGGTGGTGCAGGAAGACGAATGCCGGGCCTGCGCCGGGCCCCGCGACCTCGGCGAGGATGTCGTGCTGCGGCCAGGTGAGAGAGCCGCGCGCTACCGCCCCTCCGGGTCCCTCGACGAATGTGCCGGTGACGAGGTTGAAGGGTGCAAAGGGAGAGGCCGCGTTGTCCGCGGAGTCGAGGAGCGCGAACTTGACGCCGCCGTGCTCGAATAGCTCTCCATCCGCGGGACGCCCGAAGACCTCGGCGAAGTCGTCGCGTCCGGTGAGGGAGGCACTACTCACCGAGAAAACGTCGTGGTTGCCGATGATGACGTAAGTGGGGACCTGTAGGGTCGAGAGGAGCTCGCGAGCGGCCTCCATCTCGGAGCGTTCACCGTGGTCGGCGAGGTCCCCCATCTGAATGACGAGCTCGGCGCCGGACGCGTTGAGGTCGGAGATTGCCGCCGCGACAAGCTCTTCCGCGCCCGGCGAGCCGATGTGCAGGTCTCCGACCAGGCCGAAGCGAAAGCGCACGGCCCCGGGCGGTTCGGCGTTGGTGCGGGCCAGGCGCCGGTAAGGAGGGGGAGGCGGCATCTCGCCCGGCCACACAATTGTCGAGCGCTCCTCGTCGCCCAGCTCCTCGAGTCGTGCTGCGTCCCGGGCGAGGAAGTGGCCCGCATGTCCCTGCACCCAGTCGCCGAGCCGCGCCAGCAGCATCTCGGCGAGCGGAACCTCGCCGGGCACCTCGCCGACGACGCTTCGCATCCACGCGCCGTGGGGGCCGGTGTAGCCGACGCCCGGCTCGGCAGCGGCGCACTTGTCGAGTCCCGCTCGCACGATCGCTGCCCGCTGCTCGGAGCGGCCAGCGGAGGCCGCAAAGCGCTCTTCGTGCGCTGCCCACATTCTGTAGGTGGACGCCCGTGAGCGCTCGATGACCCACGCGGAGCGCAGCAGGTCGGCGATGAGGTCTTCGGCGAGGCTCGACGGCGGTGTCGGACGCATGGTCACAATCCTCGAGACTAATGTGTCGTGGGGCTCGAGACAGGCGACCTACAAAGGGGGCAGTTGGTGGATTCGGCGCAGCGCAAAGGGGAAGCGCACCACACGACGGACTGGGATCACTATTTCCTCAACCTCGCGCGCGAGACCGCGACACGCTCCAATTGCGTTCGGCGCCGGCACGGAGCGGTGATAGTGAAGAACCGCCGCATCCGCTCGACCGGTTACAACGGGCCGCCGTCCGGCCACGCGCACTGCAGCGAGGGCGCATGTCCGCGCGCCCAGTCGGGGGCGGCCAGCGGATGGGGCCACGACAACTGCATCGCGATCCACGCGGAGGCGAATGCGATCCTCTACTCGTCTCCCGAGGAGCGGGACGGAGCGGCCGTCTACATAACCGGCATGCCATGCTTCACGTGCTCGAAGCTCATCGCGAACTCGGGCATTACCGAGGTCGTGGCAAGCGGCGAGCCCTACGAGGGCTGGACCGCGGTGCGCGAGTTCCTTCTGAGCTGCAACGTGCGCGTGCGAATTGTTTCCTAGCCGGCGAGGTGGTCGAGCCTGCACTCCTGCGGCTCCTTGTCCTCCCTGATGCCCTTGAAGGCCGGAGCGCGCAACCGGTGTGACGCGGTCAGCTCCCGGTACTCGACGCGCGCAACAATCTGTGGCGTCACCCAGTGCGGGTCTCGCAACGACTTGCCCGAACGCCCCGTGCGCAGTGCGTCCCGGCCCCCGACGAAGGGGCAGCGAGTCGTAGCCCGCGCGGCGAGGCGCGCCGTCAAGTCGGCCAGCAGCCGCTCGTCGAACCCGGTTCCCACAGCGCCGAGGAAGTGGAGGCCGTCGTCCCCGTACGCGCCGACGAGAAGGGCGCCGAAGGTCCCGCCGCGCGACCCCTCGCCACGCGACCATCCTCCGATGACGACGTCGGTCTCGAGCACCTCTTTGATCTTCAGCCAGTCGCGCGACCTGAGCCCGGGCCGGTAAGGAGACGCAGAGCGTTTGGCGACGATCCCTTCGAGCCGGCGCGCACGCGCGGCTTCGGCGAGGGCGAGCCCAGCCCCTTCTACATGCGCGGAGCACTGCAGCGTCGCGTCGGGGACTATCAAGTCGCTCAGCAGCGCCTTGCGTTCCAGCAGGGGCATCCCGGTGAGGTCGCGCCCGTCTAGGTAGAGGAGGTCGAAGGCGATGTAGGCCACCGGCGCCGTTGCGCGCGCCCGATCAATCTGACGTTCGTCGGACAAGTTGATGCGCGACTGGAGCAGCTCGAATGAGGGTCTGCCGTCGACCGTCGCGACGATCTCCCCGTCGAGGACTGCCTCGAGCGCGACCAGCCTCGTGTTCATTGGTGCCAGCTCGGGGTAGGTCGCGGTTATGTCCCGCTGCGTGCGCGACAGAAGCAGCGTCTCGTCCGTGCACGCGGCCAGCGCGCGCACCCCGTCCCATTTCGGCTCGAAGAACCACTCTTCGTCGTCGAATGCCTTGCTCGCCGACGTGGCGAGCATCGGCTTCAGCGGCGGAAGGATGTCGCGCTCGGGACGCTCGTCGGCCTTGAGGAACACGAGCCAGTCGTTCTTGCCCTCGGCGCGCGCCGTATGGGCGAGGTGGTACACGCCCATCACCCGCCGTCCGGCGAGCCTGACCGTCAGCTTGTCCTGGGCCTGCTCGAGCAGCTCGTAGCCGCCCGAGTCGAAGATGCGGACCTCGCCTGCGCCGTAGCTGCCGGCGGGGATGGTTCCCGAGAAAGTGCCGTATTCATAGGGGTGGTCCTCGACGTGCACGGCGAGGTGGGGCTTGCCGGTCTTGCGAGGAAGATTCTTGGGCACCGCGAAGGACACGAGCACCGGCGTTGCGCCGTTCATCATCTCGAGACGAAGGTCCCAATGAAGGCGGCGAGCGTGGTGCTGGTGGATGACGAAGGTGTCTCCACCGGGGGCCGTGGCAAGATCGACGTTTCCCTCGACGGCGGCCGGCGGTTCGGGGCTCACTCCCGCGGGGCGCTTGTCCCCGTAGTCCTGCTCAGGCATCGGCCAGCCACTGTGCCAGACCGACGCCGGCATACGGGTCGCCGGCCGCCACGCCCTCGTGTTTGACGAACGCGTAGACGTCGCGCTCGGCCGCCTCGTTCGTGAGCAGATGCTTCCAGCCGGTGCGCGCGCCGGAATCGTAGCGCGGAGCACGCAAGCGCACATATGCGAGCGGGCCCGGCGGCAGCGCCGCCGGAACCTTCCCGTCCCGTTCCGACAGGCACACCGTTGCTCCGCCCTCGGCCACCGCATCTTGAACCGCGCTCTCGTCCCACGTGGCGCTGCGGAAATCGAAGGCGAATCGCGTTGAGCCCGGCAGTCCCTCGAGCAGCGCGCCGAGGCTCTCGTCGTCGCGTTGCGTGTGCATGGGAAGCGAGAACAGAACAGCGCCGAGTCTTTCGCCGAGAGGTGCGGCAGACGCCAGGAAGTCACCGAGAAAAGCGCGTCTGTCTTCGTTCAGGGCGAGGTCCTTGCGCATGCTCAGGACGCGGTGAGCCTTAAGCGAGAAGTGGAACTCCTGCGGCACCGCCGCAATCCACTTGGCGAAGGTCGAGGGCTCCTGCATGCGATAGAAGGTGGCGTTGATCTCCACCGCGCCGAGGACGACGGCGTAATGCTCGAGCCAGCGTTTCCTCGGCAGGTTGGCGGGATAGAAGCCGGGCTTCCACTCCGCGTATGCCCAGCCCGACGTCCCGACGTATAGCGTCATGCTGCGAGCTTATTGCCCGCCGCGGCCGGGCTCTCCCCGGCGGTTAGCGTCTCATCACCCGCGCGGGGCGCGGCCTCGCGCCGAGCACCTCGATCGCTTCGTTCAGCGACTGGCCGGGACCCTGCGCCACCGGCAGGAACGGGTCGCCGGCTCCCCGGATGCGCTCGAACATGCTCGCCATCGTGAAGTCGGCGGGCGCCGCTTCGCCGACCTCGTCCCAGGTGAGCGGCGCAGACACGGTTGCGCCGGGCTCCGGGCGCACCGAGTAGGCGGCCGCGATGTTGGCGCCTTCACGGTTCATGTTCACGTCGAGAAAGACCTTGCCGTCGCGCCGGCGCACCTCCCACTCGAGCGTCGTCGCGTCGTCGGCGGCGTGTACGAGGTCCGATACCGCACCGACGAAGCCGCGCACCTGGTCATAATCGTGCTCCCCGTCGAGCGGGACCATGATCTGCATCCCGGTGGCGCCCGAGGTCTTGGGATACGACGTCAGATCGAGCTTGTCGAGGACGGTCTTGATCAGCCGGGCCACGTGCGCGACCTCGGCGAAGCCCGCGGGGGGGAAGGGATCGAGGTCGAAGAACGCATAGCTGGGATGCTTCTGGTCCGCCCCCCGGGCGTGCAGGGGATGAAACTCGATGCATCCGAGGTTCGTCACGTAGAGCATGTCTGCGACATCGCCGACCGTCAGGTAGCGGATCGTCTTGCCCTCTGCCGCGACCGGAAGAACGGGCATCCACGAGGGAGTATGGGCCGCCGCGTTCTTCTCGTAGAAGAAGTCCCCGGCTGCGCCGTTGGGCATTCGCTTGAGAGTCAGCGGCCTGTTGACTAGGTGCGGGAGCATGACCGGCGACACGTTGAAGTAGTAGGTCAAGAGATCGCCCTTGGTGAAGCCCTCTTGTGGCCAGTACACCTTGTCGAGGTTGCTGAGGTGCAGCTCCTTGTGCCCGGAGCGTGCAATCCAGCCGCCGCCGGAGCGTTCTACCGGCAGCTCGACGGGGAACTCGATAGTCGTCGTGCGCGTCATGGGCTGCCACAATATGAGCAATGGCACGCCGTGAAACCGCCCACGAAGCCGCCCGGGGAGCCGCTCCGCTCGAGGGCCACGTTCCGGTGCGCCGCGCGGTCGAGAGCGCTCAGGTGATGACCGTTCGGAACGGTGCCCGGCTGCGCAGGCGCGACAACCTCGCCGGCGAAGAGCCGATGCAGATCCGCGCGGGATCGCCGGCGCAGGAGCCGGTCGACGTTGCCGTCACCATGCGCACTCCCGGCCACGACTTCGAGCTTGCCGCCGGCTTTCTTTTCAGCGAGGGACTCATCGGCCCGGACGACGTGATCAGGGTGAGCTATTGCGACGACCTCGACGAGGAGCAGCGTTACAACGTCGTGACCGTGCGGCTGAGCACTACCTTCGTTGGTCCCGCGCGCAGCTTCTACGGGACTTCGAGCTGCGGGATCTGCGGTAAGAGCTCCCTCGACCAGGTGAGTGTGCGCTGCGCGCCCATCACCGAGCGCGTGTCAGTGTCGCCGGGAGCCCTCACGGCGCTTCCAGACGAGCTGCGCAAGGCCCAGCGCGTTTTCTCACAGACCGGCGGGCTCCACGCCGCGGGGCTGTTCACTCCCGACCGCGGGCTGCACGCGGTGAGAGAGGACGTGGGGCGGCACAACGCGGTCGACAAGCTGATCGGCCTGGCTCTCCTGGCCGGTGTCCTGCCGCTTGCGGGTCGCATCCTCTTGGTGTCGGGCCGAGCGGGCTTCGAGATAGTTCAGAAGGCGGCGGTTGCCGGCGTTCCGATTGTCGCGGCGGTGTCGGCGCCCTCGAGTCTCGCGGTAAGCGCAGCGGACCGTTTCGGGATCACTCTCGTGGGATTCCTGAGGGGCTCTGGGTTCAACATCTACACGCACGCCGACCGCGTCCTGGGGGGCGCCGGCGAGGGCTGAGGCCCCGGCGCCCTTAGTGTCCCGTGTGTCCCTTCAGCAGCTCGAGGGCGTGGGGGACCACCGGCAGGACGGCCTCGAGGCTTTCGGCCACTCCCTTGGGGCTGCCCGGAAGGTTGACCACGAGAGTCTGGCCGAGGGCCCCGGCGACCCCGCGCGACAGCGCCGCCATGGGCGTCTTGGCGAATCCCGCGGCGCGCATCAGCTCGGGCAGCCCCGGAGCCTCCCGCTCTATCACCGAGCGCGTCGCCTCGGGGGTCACGTCTCGGGGACCGAAGCCCGTTCCCCCGGTGGTGATTAGCAGCGACACGCCCTGGGTGGCGAGGTCCGCGATTGCCGCTGCGATGTCCGCTCTGTCGTCCGCCACCACGCGGCGCGTCGCCACTTCGAGCCCGTGGGCAGACAGCATGGCCACGACGAGGTCGCCCGAGTCGTCCGCGCGCGTCCCCGACGAGACTCCGTCCGACACTGTGAGCACCGCCGCGGCGTGCGGCTCGCCGTCACGCTGTGAGTGTTCGTGACCGCTCATCCGTCCATTGTCTCCCGCAGAGGCATCCGCCACCCGCGGCCGGCCCGGCGCGCCGAGACGATCAACTGCTCAGCCACACCACTCCAAGGGGGGGAAGGGTCATCAGCGCGGAGCGCTCGAGGCCATGCCACGCAACGGGCTCGGAAGGAACGACGCCCTGATTGCCGGTGTTGGTCCCTCCGTACAGCTCGGCGTCGGTGTTGAGCACCTCGGTGAGCTCACCGGCCGCCGGCAGCCCGATCCGGTAGCCGCGGCGCGGCACCGGCGCGAGGTTGCACACGCACACGAGGTAGGCGTCCTTGCTCCTGCCCTTGCGATAGAAGGAGATCACGTTGTTGTCGGCGTCGCCGGCGTCGATCCAGCGAAACCCCTCGGGTTTGAAGTCGACCTCCCACAATGCCGGGGTGCCGCGGTAGACGCGGTTGAGGTCGGCGACGAGTGACTGCACGCCGCGATGCGAATGGTCGTCGAGCAAGCCCCAGTCGAGGGCGTGATCGTGCGCCCACTCTCGCTCCTGCGCCAGCTCGCTTCCCATGAACAAGAGCTGCTTTCCGGGATGGGCCCACATGTAGGCGAGAAACGCGCGCAGGTTGGCGAGCTTCTGCCATTTGTCCCCGGGCATCTTGGTGAGGAGCGAGCCCTTGCCGTGCACTACCTCGTCGTGGCTAATCGGCAGGACAAAGTTCTCGCTCCACGCATACATGAGGCTGAAGGTCAACTGGTTGTGGTGGAAACGCCGGTAAATCGGGTCGTGCTGGAAGTAGAGCAGGGAGTCGTGCATCCAGCCCATGTTCCATTTGAAGCCGAAGCCCAGCCCGCCGAGGTGTACCGGACGGCTCACGCCGGCGTATGAAGTTGATTCCTCGGCGATCATCAGTGCGCCGGGGTGCTCGGCGTGCACCGCTGTGTTGAGCTCCTTGAGGAACTCGATGGCTTCGAGGTTCTCGCGGCCCCCGAACACGTTGGGCACCCATTCACCTTGCTTGCGCGAGTAGTCGAGATAGAGCATTGACGCAACGGCATCGACCCGCAGCCCGTCGATGTGAAACTCCTCGAACCAGTAAAGGGCGTTCGAGATGAGGAAGTTGCGCACTTCGTTGCGCCCATAGTTGAAAATCAGGGTGCCCCAGTCCGGGTGCTCGCCCTTGCGGGGATCGACGTGCTCGTAGAGCGCGGTTCCGTCGAAGCGGGCCAGGGCCCAGGCGTCCTTGGGGAAGTGGGCGGGGACCCAGTCGACGATGACTCCGACACCGGCTTGGTGCAGGGTGTCGATGAAGTAGCGAAGGTCGTCGGGCGAGCCGTAGCGCGCGGTCGGGGCGAAGTAATTGCTCACCTGGTACCCCCAGGACCCGGTGAACGGGTGCTCGGCGACCGGGAGCAGCTCGACGTGGGTAAAGCCGAGCTCGGTGCAGTAGTCCGCGAGCTGTGGCGCGATGGTGCGGTAGCCGAGCACCTCATCGTCCGGGGACTTGCGCCACGAGCCGAGGTGAAGCTCGTAGATCGACATCGGCCCGCCGCGCACGTTCGACGCGGCGCGCGCGCCCATCCACTCGTCATCGGAAAAGCGGTGCCCCGGTGAGTGCACGACACACGCCTGCTTGGGGGGCGCCTCGGTCGCGAACGCGTACGGGTCGGTCTTGATGACGAGGTCCTTCTGCGCAGTAAGGACCTCGAACTTGTACAGCGCGCCCTTCTCGAGGTCGGGCACGAACAGCTCCCAGATCCCCGAGCTGCCGAGCATGCGCATGGGATTGAGGCGCCCGTCCCAGCTGTTGAAGTCGCCGACGACGCGCACGCCGGCGGCATTGGGAGCCCATACGGCGAAGCCGACGCCCCTCACCCCGTCCGCCGTGCGGACGTGCGCGCCGAGGATGTTGTAGAGGCGGCGGTGGCTGCCCTCCCCGGAAAGGTGAAGGTCGAGCTCGCCCACGGTCGGCGAGAACGCGTAGGGGTCCTTGAGGGTGAAAGTGGCGTTGTTGTAGGCGATCCTGAGCTCGTAGTCGCCGAGGCTGCCCTCGAAGGTTCCCTGCCACAGTCCCGCGTCCTCGACTTCGTCGAGCTCGTGACTGGTGCCCTTGCTCAGAACGGACACCGAGGTCGCCTCGGGCCGCCACGCGCGCACTACCGTGTGCCCGCCATCGGAGTGGGCCCCGAGAAGGGAGTGCGGATCGCGCAGCTCTCCGGCGAGGAGCCTGCGGACATCACCCGGTGCGGCGTCTGAGCGACTCACCGCCGCTCGCTCCGCGCCACGACCTCGGCAATCCCCGCCAGCGGTATGCGCGTCCACTCGGGCCGGTGGCCGCGCTCGTAAGCCAGCTCGTACAGGGCCTTGTCGATTTCGAACATGTCGAGCATCGCAGCGAGGTCGTCGCGGTCGGGGGGCAGGAAGCGGCCCTCGTGCGAGGTACGCAGGTATGCCGCGAGGAAGCGCTGTCTGCACAGCTGCTCCCACGCCCCCGTGAACGGCCTGAGCCGGTTCCACCGAATGCCTTCGGGCTGGTCGCGCTCGAACAACACGGCGAAAGCTGCGTACGAGAAAGAACGCAGCATGCCTGCGACGTCGCGCAGGGGTGACCGCTTGGCCCTGCGCTCACCGAGGCGGCGCGCCGGCTCGCCTTCGAAGTCGAGCAACAGCCATCCGCGCGGCGTGTACATGGTCTGGCCCAGGTGATAGTCACCGTGCACGCGCGTGCGAAGACCCGCATCGATCACGGCCGCGAGCCTTTCGATGCGCTCCTCGATGGGCTCCCGCAGGTCTTCGAGCTCGGTCACGCCGGCTTGCAGGAGCCTCTGCATGGAGATGACCGTCGAGTCCGCCGATAGCTTGAGATCGCCGGTCCCGAACGGCTCGGGTGCGAAGTCCTGCTCCAGGCCTTCGCGAGCGAGAGTCACGTGCAGGCTTGCGGTCACGTCCCCGAGCTCTTCAACCGTAAGCAGCCACGGCTCGAGGCGATCTTCAGCGGCCCGCAGCAGGGCACGGTCCGAACCCTGGTCGCCCGCGCCTTCCGCCCAGTCACAGAAGTCGCGCAGGTGCACGAGCGTCTCGTCCCAGCCGTCCACTCCGTCGGTAACGAACTGCTGGGCGATGCCGAGGTCAATTGTCGTGGCTTCGCCGGCCAGCTTGCCGACGTAGGTGATCTCTCCGACCTGGGCCGGCACGTAGTTGAAGCCCTCATTGGTCAGCGTGCGGTTGAGCTCTAGCTCGGGGTTGGGCCCGGGCTCGACGCGCCGGAAAAGCTTCACGATCACGGACTCGTCGAGAACGAGCGACGTATTGCTCTGCTCCGCTCCGATGCTTCTCGCAGAACCCCCGCCGGGCGGAGCCGAGGGGTCAAGGCCCGCTCCACCGAAGCGGAACTGGCCGTGCTCGCCGTCGCAGGAGTCGCCGTGCGCCATGAGGACTCCGAGGCCGCGCAGGCTCTCGGGGTTCTCGAAGGCATCACGAGCCGAAGCGTCCTCGTCGACGAGCAGGGGCAGGTGGTAGTAGTCGCTGCCGCCGTCGGCGAAATGAACCTTTACCAGCGCGAAGATCAGGCGGGGATCGTCCTCTTGCGGGGTGCAGGAGTCCACCATCTCGAGGCTCGAGATGGGCCGCTCCTTGCTGCCGAACCAGCGCTGTTTGGGAAGACCGGCAAGCAGATGGCCTGTGTCGATGCTGCGGTTGCTCACTGTGTGTCCTCGCCGACTAGCTGGAACCAGTAGAAGGCATGCGGGCCGAAAGTCAGCAAATAAGGCAGCTCCCCGATCCGGGGGAAGCGTTCGCGCCCCATCAGCT
Source organism: Actinomycetota bacterium (assembly GCA_038254435.1). Classification (GTDB taxonomy): domain Bacteria; phylum Actinomycetota; class CADDZG01; order CADDZG01; family WHSQ01; genus JBBSGD01. The sequence continues at coordinate 6,969 of JBBSGD010000038.1, read as the reverse complement.
CCACGGGGTACATACCCGCATACGGCGAAAGATCCAACTCCGCCGCCTGCGCGTGGGCCGAGAGATTGTTGACGCACATCACGATGTCGTCCCCCACGTGCCTGATGTAGGCGAAGATCGCCGGGTTGTCCGGGTTCAGGATGTCAAAGGAGCCGCTTCCAAAGACCGGGTGCTGCTTGCGCACGGCGAGTATCTGGCGGAACCAGTGCAGGAACGAGCTCGGGCTGCGCATCTCCGCCTCGACGTTGCAGGCTTGGAAGCCGTACACGGGATCCATGAGCACGGGCAAGTAGAGCTGCGCAAAGTCGGCGCGCGAGAAGCCCGCGTTGCGATCGCTCGTCCATTGCATCGGCGTGCGCACCCCGTCCCGGTCTCCGAGGTAGATGTTGTCCCCCATGCCGATCTCGTCGCCGTAGTAGATGATCGGCGAACCGGGCAGGGACAGCAGCATGGCGTGGAAGAGCTCGACGAGGTCGCGCGAGTTCTCGAGCAGGGGAGCGAGCCGTCGGCGGATCCCAAGGTTCAGCTTCATGCGCGGGTCCTTGGCGTATTCGTTGTACATGTAGTCGCGCTCCTCGTCGGTCACCATCTCGAGCGTTAGCTCGTCGTGGTTGCGAAGGAAGATGCCCCACTGGCAGTTGTCCGGGATGGTCGGCATCTGCTCGAGGATCTCGACGACGGGGTAGCGAACCTGGCGTCTCGCGGCCATGAACATACGGGGCATGAGCGGGAAGTGGAACGCCATCTGGCACTGATCGCCCTCTCCGAAATACTGGACCACGTCCTGAGGCCACTGGTTCGCTTCTGCGAGGAGCACCGTGTTGTCGTAGCCGTCGTCGACCTCCGTGCGCACCCGCTTGAGGAACTCGTGCGTCTCCTTGAGGTTCTCGCATTGGGTTCCCTCGCGCTCGAACAGATAGGGGACGGCGTCGAGGCGGAATCCGTCGAGGCCGAGGTCGAGCCAGAACTTGAGGACGGCCAGCATCTGTTCCTGCACCTCGGGGTTGTCGTAGTTGAGGTCGGGCTGGTGGCTGAAGAACCGGTGCCAGTAGAAGGCTCCCGCGACGTCGTCCCAGGTCCAGTTGGACTTCTCGGTGTCTACGAAGATGACGCGCGCGTCTGCGTACCCTTCGTTGTTGTCGGACCACACGTACCAGTCGCGCTTGGGGGAGCCGGGCACCCGCGACTCCCGGAACCACGGGTGCTCATCGGAGGTGTGGTTCATGACGAGGTCCGCTATCACGCGCAGGCCGCGTTCGTGGGCTTGCTCGAGGAACTCCATGAAGTCGTTGAGGTTGCCGTATTCGGGCAGGATCGCGAAGAAGTCGGAGATGTCGTAGCCGCCGTCCTTGAGGGGCGACTGGTAGTAGGGCAGCAGCCAGATGGCGTCGACTCCGAGCCACTCGAGATAATCGAGCTTCTCGACTAGGCCTCGAAAGTCGCCGCATCCATCCGAGTTCGAGTCGTGGAAGCTGCGCACGTACATCTCGTAGAACACCGCCGACTTGAACCACAGGGGGTCGTTCTTCAGGGGAGCCAAGCCTTTCTAGCTCCCTACTCTGAAGACGTGGGCCGGCTCTGCCTGGGGATCGAGCCGCACGTAGTTGCGCCGTCCGCTCCACACGTAGGTGGTGTCGCCGATGAGGTCGTGCATCTCGTAGGGACGGTGCTCGGACAGTCCCAGAACATCGAGGTCGAGGTCGACAGTGCCCTCCTCCGAGGTGAACGGGTTGAGGTTGATCACGACCACTATCGAATCGGAACCCGGAAGGCTCTTGGAGAAGGCCATGAGGTGCTCCTTGTCGACATGGTGGAAGTGCAGGTTCGTGAGCCTTGTGAGCGCCGGGTGCTTGGCCCTTATCGTGTTTATGCGCGTCATGTAGGGACGAAGGTTGCCCGGGGTGGAGAAGTCGCGGGGGCGCAGCTCGTATTTCTCGGAGTGCAGGTACTCCTCACTGCCCGGCTCCCGGGGTGCGCGTTCGTAGAGCTCGTATCCTGAGTAGACGCCGTAGGTTGGGGACAGCATGGCGGCGAGCACCAGCCGTACTTTGAAGGCGGGGGGCCCGCCATGCTGCAGGTACTCGTGCAGGATGTCCTGCGTGTTGACGAAGAAATTGGGCCGGAAGTACTCGGCCATGTCGGTCGTGGACAGCTCCGTCAAATAGTCGGTCAGCTCCTGCTTGTGGTTGCGCCACGTGAAGTAGGTGTAGGACTGCGTGAAGCCGAGCTTGGCGAGGAGCTTCATGACCTTGGGACGGGTGAAGGCCTCGGCCAAGAACAGCACGTCGGGCCGGTCCCTCTGGATCTCCTCGATCGCCCATTCCCAGAAGCGAAAGGCCTTGGTGTGGGGATTGTCGACCCGGAACAGTGTGACGCCGTGATCCACCCAGTGCTGCAGGATCGCCAGCAGCTCGGTCCACAATCCCGCCTTGTCCTGCGTGTCGAAGTTGATCGGGTAGATGTCCTGGTACTTCTTGGGCGGGTTCTCCGCGTACTTGATCGATCCGTCGGGGCGGTGGCTGAACCATTCCGGGTGCTCGGTGACCCAGGGATGATCCGGCGAGCAATTCACCGCGAAGTCGAGTGCGACCTCGAGTCCCAGCTTGCCGGCTTCGGCCACGAAGTAGTCGAAGTCCTGCAGCGTGCCGAGGCTGGGATGAACGTCCTTGTGACCGCCGTCCTTGCTCCCGATCGCCCACGGCACACCCACGTCGTCGGGGCCCGCTTTAAGGGCGTTGTTGCGGCCCTTGCGGAACGTGACCCCGATTGGGTGGATGGGCGGGATGTAGAGGACGTCGAAGCCCATGCGCGCGATGTCGGGCAGCAGCTTCACCGCGGTTCTGAAGGTTCCGTGCTTGATCTTGGTTCCCGTCGAGCGCGGGAAGAGCTCGTACCACGAGCCGAAGCGCGCCCGCTCGCGGTCCACGGTCAGCTCGAGCGCAGGCGTGAGCCTCGCAGCCCCGCTGCGATCCGAGTGGCGCGTCATCAGCACTGCGACCTCGGGATTGAGCGCTGCAGCGACCCGTGCGTCTACTGCCGGGCCCCCGCCCGTCTCTGTGCCCCCGTCCCCCTCGCCTCTCATGGCCGCCCCGCCCCTCATGGCCGTAGCGGCGGCGCTCAACACCGGTCTGTGCGCAGCCGGAACAGAAGGGAGCCGGGCCTCGATGAGCCCTGCACCCTCGGCCAGCTCGAGGTCGACCACCTGGCCTGCCTCCACCCGCTTGACGAGGTAACTCCGCCACGTCGCAAAGTGGTCGGTCCATGCTTCGATCGTGTACCTGAAACGCCCGATCTCGCCGGGCGAGAACGAACCCTCCCAGACGTCGTTTCCGGCGTGCGTCAGAGCCGCCTCGTTCCAGCGGCGGTCGGACGGCCCCCGGTAGCGGATCGCCGCCTGCAGCAGGTCCGGCCCGTCGCGCAAGATGTCCGCCGTGACGCGGACGTCGTCGCCAACCACCGCTTTGACGCGATAGCGTCCGCAGTCGACTTGCGGGCGCACGTTCTCGATGAAGACTCGGCCCCGCTTGATGTAGGAGTTCACGCCCCGAACCTAACCAATGTTCGCCCTGCTGCACGCAGGGGGATGTTTACGGACCTCGTCAAGGCTGGGACACTCTAGGCCGAAATTGTCCACAGGATGAGGGATTTGACATGAGAGCGCTTAGGAGCTTCGCCGTGCGCGCCTCGCTGCCCGAGCAGCTGGCGCCTCTGAGGGTCATCGCAACCAACTTGCGTTGGAGCTGGGACGCGCGCGCCGTCGATCTGTTTCGCTGGGTCGACCCGCAGGCGTGGGAGAGCTCGGGACACGATCCCATCCAGATGCTGGGGCTGGTGTCGCGCGACAGGCTGGCGGAGCTTGCGGACAATGGGCCCTTCCTGTCGCTCCTTCAGAGCGTCGAGGAGGGCTTGGAGCGTTATCTCACCGAGCCGCGCTGGTTCCAGCAGCACGATTCCGGCGTCGCGCTGCGTCAGATCGCCTACTTCTCGCCCGAGTTCGGGCTCGCGGAGGCCCTGCCTATCTATTCGGGCGGCCTCGGGATCCTTGCCGGGGACCACCTCAAGGCGGCGAGCGACCTCGGTGTGCCGCTGGTTGCGGTCGGGCTGCTCTACCGGGAGGGTTATTTCCGCCAGCAGCTCAATCAGGACGGGTGGCAGCAGGAGCGCTACCCGGCCGTCGACCCGCATGGGATGCCGCTGACGCTTCTCACCACCGGCGACGGAACGCCGGTCAAGATCGAGGTGGACCTTCAGGACGTGTCGTGCGCGGCCCAGCTCTGGCAGGCCTCGGTGGGCCGCGTTCCGCTGCTGCTTCTCGACTGCGACGTCGAGGACAACGACATGCAGGAGCGGCGCGTGACCGACCGCCTCTATCCGGGGGGCAGCGAGCCGCGCCTGCGCCAGGAGATCGTGCTCGGCATCGGAGGCGTTCGTGCGCTTCAAGCCGCGGGGTACGACGCGGGCGTCTTTCATACGAACGAGGGCCATGCAGGGTTCCTTGCCTTCGAGCGCATCCGCCGCCTCGCTACGGCTACCGACCTCGCTTTCGTAGAGGCGCTCGAGGCCACGCGCGCGTCGACGATCTTTACGACGCACACGCCGGTCCCGGCCGGGATCGACGTCTACGACGGCGAGCTGATGAAGCGCTACTTCGAGTCGTTCGCCAAAGACTGCGGGATAACCTTCGCGGAGCTCATCGGGCTCGGCCAGCGCAACCACGCGGGGGCCGCCGGCGACGAGTCCGGCGCCTTCAACATGGCGATCATGGCGCTGCGCCTCGCCGGCTTCTCCAACGGCGTGAGTAAGCTGCACGGGCACGTGTCGCGCGGGATGTTCGCCGAGCTGTGGCCGGACGTGCCCGAGGACGAAGTGCCCATCAGCTCGATAACCAACGGAGTGCACGTACCGACGTGGCTGGGCCCAGAGATGGCCGGCATCCTCGGCCGGCGTTTGTCACCCGGCTGGGCAGAAACGGGCGGGGCGCGCTGGGACAGCATCGAAGAGGTTCCCGATGCCGAGCTGTGGCGCGCCCGGACCCAGGCGCGCGAACGGCTCGTCTACTTCGTGCGCGAACGCATGCAGGCCCAGCTTCTTGCTCGCGGGGTATCCGAAGCGGAGGCTGCGTGGTGGACCGAGAACCTGTTCGATCCCAGCATCTTGACGATCGGCTTCGCGCGCCGCTTCGCCCAGTACAAGCGAGGCATGTTGATCCTTCACGACCTCGACAGGCTGAAAGAGCTTCTGCTGTCGGACATAAGGCCTATTCAGATCGTGCTTGCGGGCAAAGCCCATCCCATGGATCAGGGGGGTAAGGAGATCATCCGTGAGCTCGTCCACTTCGCGTCAGACGCCGAGGTGCGCGGACGCTTCGCTTTCATAGAGGACTACGACATGGAGGTCGGTCGCATGCTCACGCAGGGCGTGGACGTGTGGCTCAACAATCCCCGCCGCCCGCTCGAGGCGTGCGGCACCTCGGGCATGAAGGCGGCGATCAACGGCGGGCTCAACTGCTCGGTGCTCGACGGCTGGTGGGATGAGTGCTACGACGGGCGCAACGGTTGGGCAATCGGGACGCGCGACGCGTCTGCCGATGCCGACTACCAAGACCGAGTGGATGCGAGCGCGCTGTACGACCTCCTCGCCAGAGAGATCGTGCCTCGTTTCTACGACCGCTCTGAGGGTCCCATCCCGCGCCGCTGGCTCGGGCGCATGAAGGGATCGATAGGGCGCCTCGGGGGCTACGTCGGCGCCGACCGGATGGTGCGCGACTACGTTGAACGCTTGTACATCCCCGCCGCGTCCAAGGGGGCGGCGCTCGGCGCCGGCGACTACGAGCGGGCGCGCGCCCTGGCTCGGTGGAAAGCGCGTGTGCGAGCCGGCTGGCCGGGCGTCTCGGTGCGCGACGTAGCCGGTGACATCACGGCCGCCGACGTCGGCGAGGAGCGCTCGGTGACTGCAACGGTGTCACTGGGCGAGCTTGGAACTGGCGACGTCGTCGTCCAAGCGGCGCACGGACGCGTAGGAGCCAACGGTGAGCTCATGAGCCCGTCCGTGACCGATCTGACTCCGGGTGACGGCCACGGCGACGGATTCCGTTACGTGGGCTCGTTCACCGCCCAGTCCCCGGGTCTCTACGGTTTCGCGGTGCGCGTCCTGCCGGCGCACGAGGACCTCACCGGCGCGATGGATCTCGGGCTGGTCGCCTGGGCGTAGCGCAGCCCGGCCCAGGCCTGCTCGCCGGCTGCGCAGGGAAAGGACCGCACCGGTCCAGAGGTTTGCCAAGCTCCCGCCAAGCCCCCGCTAGTCCCTTGCGGGGGCTTGGCGCGCGGTGGCTAAATCGTGGTTCCCGATATTTTCTGGGAGCGGCGAGCAAAGGGAGGAGGCGCCTCTTCCGGTATGGCCAGAAGGTAGGTACGGACAACGTCAAGTGCACGGCGTCCTTCAGGAGGCTCCTTTGTGAAGGCCTTCACCTTCAACGGTAAGGGCGGCATAGGGCGCGGCCAGATCGCCGCGGACGGTGTCGTCTACAACCTCGAGCCGTTTGCAATCCCCAGCACCGGAGGCACGAAAGATTTCGCCGGCGTGGGAGGACAGGTCACCGTGCGCAACCTCTCGGACAGTGCCAGCTCGCTGATGTTCCAGATCCAGAGATAAGGACCGCGGGGCGGCTCAGGGTAGCCGGGGGACGCGAGACCCGGCACCCTCGGGCCGTCTCACTCGGTCGGACACAATCTTCTGACGGCCATGGGGCGCCAGGAATGGGAAACCGGCGGCTGATTTGAGGATCGCGGCGCGCGGGTCCCAAATGGTTCAGCCGGTATCGAGCGACCCGGGGGCCGGCCCGGCCATCTGGTCGGGCGCATCACGTGTGGCCGCGTCGTTGTCGAGCCTCAGGTGGTGGGTCACCAGAATGTCACGGGCGTAGTAGTCGAGCGTGTCCCCGTCCCAGGCCGGCCGGCATGTGTCATCGTC
>JBBSGD010000037.1:0-18443 GCA_038254435.1 Actinomycetota bacterium | reverse complement strand
GTGCACCCCGTGCACCCCGTGCACCCCGTGCACCCCGTGCACCCCGTGCACCCCGTGCACCCCGTGCACCCCGTGCACCCCGTGCACCCCGTGCACCCCGTGCACCCCGTGCACCCCGTGCACCCCGTGCACCCCGGTCGCTGGCCTGCAACAGACAAGTGTCTGTCACTTGTCAGTCGCCTCCTGGGCAAAGGGGCAAGGGCAGCTCGCCGAGCGGACTGGTAAGACTGGTGACGTGAACCTTCGCTGTGGGCGCATCTCCGTAGAAGTCACCAATGAGGACAAGGTGCTGTGGCCCGGCGACGGCATAACGAAGGGCGAGCTCACCACCTACTACCGGGCGATCGGGACGCTGATGCTGCCGCACCTGCGGGGCCGGCCCCTGTCGATGGAGCGGTGGCCCGACGGGATCGAGGGCAAGAGCTTCTGGCAGAAGGACGCGCCCGGATACTTTCCGGGATGGATGGGACGCGCCGAGCTGGCGAAGAAGAACGGAGTCGTGGTGCATCCCGTGTGCAACAACCTCGCGTCGCTCGTCTACATCGCGAACCAAGCCTGTGTAACGCCGCACACGGCTCTGTCGCGAGCCGACATGCAGCGCCGGCCCGACCAGATCATCTTTGATCTCGATCCTTCGGGGGACGACTTCGGAGTCGTGGTCGACGCGGCGAGATCGCTGCGCGCGCTCCTGCAGCACGTGGGTCTCGCCGCGTTCGTCAAGACAACCGGTTCCAGGGGCCTTCACGTCGTGGCTCCACTGCGGCGCGGCGAGGATTTCGAGGAGGTTCACGCCTTCGCACGCTCGCTGGCCCGAATTGCTGCGGCGCGCGATCCCGAGCGCCTCACAATCGAGCGGAGCAAGGCACAGAGGAAAGGGCGCCTCTTCCTCGACTACTGGCGCAACGCTTATGCCCAGACCGCGGTCGCTCCCTATGCAGTCAGGGCAAGGCCCGGCGCACCGGTTGCACTGCCCCTTTTTTGGGAGGACCTCGATGACATGCGAGATGGCGCTGCATCCTTTCGGATGCGTGACGTTCCGGCACTATGCGAGAGCAGAGACGATCCGTGGGCGAGCCTGCGACGCCGCGCCCGCTCTCTTGCTCCTGCGGTGCGAAGGCTCGAGTCGTACGAGCGGTGAGACTTAGCCGGGCAGAACGTGCCGGCCCCAGGCGAACTGCGACTTCCACCACGAGCCCCTGCCGATGTAGGTAAGTGTGGCTCCCGCGCTCGATCCGGAGGAGTTGATCATCCAGCCCCGACCCAGGTAGATGCCCGCGTGGTACACGCCGGCTGCTCCCGACCCGGAGCCGCCGGGGGCGAAGAAGACGAGGTCGGCCGGCCTAAGCTTCTTGAACGACACGCGCCGGCCGGTCCCTGCCATGTCCGCCGACGACCTCTCGGCGATCCTCCAACCCCGATACGACCGGCCGATCGGGCTGTAGGAGGACGATGTTCGCTGGAGGACGTACCACACGAGCCCCGAGCAGTCGAAGCCGCCCTGGTGTTGGGTGCCGTAGGGATAGCCGGCAGGCGACTTGGTCGACCACTCACCGGCCCATACATAGGGCTTGCCGACGAGCGAGAGCGCGAAGCGAATGACTTTTCTGCGCTGGGAACCGTAGTGACGCAGAGAAAAGTCATCCAGGGCTTGCGCGGAGTAGACGTCGGCGTCCGTCTTGGCGCGCCACACCGCCCAGGCGACATCGGCCTGGCTCATCGGCTCTCTGGCGGCCTCGTCGAGCCGCTCTTGCCCTGGGGGATGGTCGTAGCGCAACCCCAGCGCGCGCGCGACGATCTCGGTCCCGAAATGCCGCCCCACCTTCGGATTCCAGCCGTCGGGTGAGTGGATCATCTGCAGATGATGGGCGATCGGGTGCTGCCCGAGCGATCTTACGAGGGCGGCCGAGACCTCGCTCGCTCTGGCCTTGCCGTGGGAGCGCTTGAAGCCACCGCCGAAGGCCTTGTTCATGAGGCGCTTGAAGGCCCTGCGCGACTCGGCTTTGGCGCCGTGATACGAGGCTCTGTCCAGGTAGTCGTGATGGACGAGGTAGTGCACCGCGGGCCTGACCCACGCCGCGGGATGGGCCTGCGCGGGCGCGGCGAGGACACTCGATAAAGCGAGAGCTCCCGCGCCGATACTCAGTGAGATCCTTGTTGTTCGCTGCACAAGGGTGTTTATCGTTGCATAGACCGGGTGCCTTTAATCACGGTCGGGACTTGCCGGCCCTGCCCCCGCCAAGGAGTGCTGCTCGGCCGACTGCGCGATGTAGGAGGCGGCGGGTACCCTGGGGTTCACCAGACGACGCGGTTGAGGAGGACTTGTAATGGCGCAGGTCGAGCGGCTGCCCGAGGTCACGAAGTTCGTTAACGGCGAGCCGGGGATGCTCATCGGCGGAACACGTCTCGAGGCCGCCTCGGGCAAGAGGTTCGCCTCGATCGACCCCTCGACCGGCTTGGAGCTCGCCGAGGTGCCGCGCGCGGACAGGGCGGACGTGGACAAGGCTGTGGCGGCCGCACGCGACGCGTTCGAGGACCGTCGCTGGTCGAGCCTCAGGGCCGGCAAACGAACCGAGATCCTTTACACGCTGGGCGAACTCATCAAGCACAACGTCGCGGAGCTGGCGCAGCTCGAGGCGCTGGACTCCGGCAAGCCACTGAAGCTGGCGTCGGGGGAGATGTGGGCCGCGGGCGAGGTCTTCCGCTACTACGCAGGCTGGCCCACCAAGGTCGACGGCGAGACGAACCCTGCCGACGACAACCTCTTCGTCTACTCACTGCGCGAACCCGTCGGTGTATGTGGGGGCATCATCCCGTGGAACTTCCCGCTCGTCATGGCGTCCTGGAAGATAGCGCCGGCGCTCGCCTTTGGGAACACAGTGGTCCTCAAGCCGGCCGAGCAAACCCCTTTGACCGCCCTGAAGCTCGCAGAGCTGTGTGGCGAGGCCGGGGTCCCGGATGGAGTCGTCAACGTCGTCACCGGGTACGGCGATGAGGCGGGGGCCGCGCTGGCAGAGCATCCCGATGTCGACAAGCTCGCGTTCACCGGTTCGACGGAGGTCGGCAGGAAGATCCTGCGCGCATCAGCAGGCAACCTCAAGCGAGTGAGTCTCGAGCTGGGCGGTAAGTCACCGAACATCGTGTTTGCAGACGCAGACCTGCGCCGCGCCTCCAAGGGCTCGATGATGGGTGTGTTCCTCAACTCTGGCCAGGTCTGCACCGCGGGCACCCGCATCCTCGTGGAGAAGTCCATTCATGACGAGTTCGTGGACTCCCTTGTGGCCGCGACGGAGTCGATGCGGCTCGGCCCGGCCCTCGACGAGGACACGAGCATGGGCCCGGTGGTGTCCGCGGAGCAAATGGACCGGGTCACCGGTTACATCGACATCGGACGCTCCGAAGGCGCCGAGATCGTGAGCGGCGGCGAGCGCGACGCGTCACTTGGCGATGGGTACTATCTGCAGCCCACCGTGTTCGCGGGAGTGCGAAACGACATGCGCATAGCGCAAGAGGAGATCTTCGGCCCGGTCGCAGCGGTGATCGAGGTGAACGACGTCGAGCATGCCATTGCCGTGGCCAACGACACCATGTACGGGCTTGCCTCGGCCGTGTGGACCAACGATCTGACCAAGGCGCACCGCGTCGCGCGGGGCATCAAAGCGGGAACCGTGTGGATCAACACCGCAGGCTTGTTCGATCCGATGGTGTCGTTCGGCGGCTACAAGCAGTCCGGCTTCGGACGGGAGCTCGGCAAGCACTCGATGGACACCTACACGCAGACCAAGTCCGTGTGGGTCAACCTTCGCTGACCATCTTGGGTCAGCGCGTCGTGAAGCCGCTCTCTCCGAGCGGCTCTTCATTGTGGATCTCGACGCCGGTCACCTCGGCCATGCCCGGGCCCGTGCGGCACCACTCGATGAGAGAGTCGATCTCCTCGGGTGGACCCTCGAAGACTGCTTCCACGCGACCGCCCGAAAGGTTGCGGGCCCAGCCCGTCACTCCGCGTTCCGTTGCTCGCTCCTTCAGCGTGGCCCTGTAGAAGACGCCTTGCACGCGCCCGTGGACGAGAACGCGCCGGCGCACAGCCTTGTCCGCAGGCACGCTCAGGCCTGTAGGGGTCTGAGCACGATCTGATCGTGCTGCGGCTCGACCGTCACGACGGCGTCGGGGTACGCAGTGGTGACCTCCGGGTCGACGAAGATCTTGACACCGCCCGTCTCTATGGTTTCCTCACCCTCGCCGGGGCCGCTCGCAAGCTCGACCTGCACGTCGAGCCCTCCGCCGAGACCGCGGGCGGCACGCAGGCGCGCGCCTCCACTGCCCAGGTCGACGCCTCCGAGCTGCAGTGACCGTTTGAGCAGCTCAACCGCTTCGCCGGTTATCTCGATTCCCACCGCTGGGCCCCCTCGTCTGGTGTGCCGCCCCGGCCGGCTCGCCGCGGCTCTCTGAGTTCGGAGTAACGTGAGCCTCCACCATAGTCAGGAGGACAGAGCGCCGTGGACGACAAGGTCAGGTCCTTTCTCGAGAGCAACCACTCGGCCATCATGACGACCCTCAAGGTTGACGGAACCCCGCACGTAGCGCGCGTCGGAGTGGGCCTCGTGGAAGGCAAGCTGTGGAGCTCCGGCACGGCCGGACGGGTACGGACGAAGCATCTTCGGCATGACCCGAGGTCGACGTTATGTGTTCTGGACAGCTCGAACGCCTATAGCTGGCTTGGGCTCGAAACGCGGGTGACCATTCTCGACGGCGCGGACGCCGTGGACCAGAACCTCGCCCTCTACAAGACGCTGGCCGGGGAGCCCGACGACCTCGAGGAGTACAAGCAGGCGATGGTAGACGAGCAGAGACTGATCTACGAGTTCTCGATAGTGAACGCCTACGGCATGTTCTGACCTGCTCGATCAGGCGTAACCACCTCGAAACCCCCCGGGCGGGTCCTCAAGCCACCCCGGAGAGGGACCGATGTTGATGCCAGGTAGCGGGTGACCTGTGCCCTCTATGGCCTCGGGGAGTGGAGCGAGTTGGTGAGCAGTCCAGAGCATCTTGGAGAGGAGTTGCGCCAGCGTGAGTCGCGCGCGGATTCGTACCGGCGCTTTGCCGAGGTGTTTCACCACGTCCTCTCCGAGCAGAGCCTCGATCTTCTGCTCGACCGCATTGCAGATGCGCTGGCGGACTTAGTCCCGCACGACATCCTCCACATCTACGAGGCGGATCTCGCCAAGGGCGTGCTCTGTCCCAAGCTGGCGCGTGACCCCTTCGAAGAAGAGGTCATGAACGACTACTTCCTGGAGTTCGGCCACGGAATCACGGGCTGGGCGGTGGAGCATCGCGAACCTGTTCTCGCCAACGAGGCACACCTCGATTCGCGCGTGCGCCAGGTTCCCGGCACGCCGGTCGAGCCCGAGTCGCTCATCTGCATTCCTCTCATTGCCCGGTCGGCCCTCAAGGGAGCACTCAACATCTACCGAGTAGGCGAAGACGTCGCTTTTACGCAGGACGAGTTCGCCATCGCCTGCCTGTTCGGCGACGCCGCCGGGCTTGCCATCGACAACGCTCAGATAAGGGCATCCCTCGAGCTGCAAGCGCAGACGGACTCGCTCACCGGTCTCTACAATCACCGTCACTTTCACGAAAGGCTGCGGTCGGAGTTGAACCGCGCCAGCCGCGCGCACGACATGGTGTCCTTGCTCATGTTCGACATCGACGACTTCAAGAGGGTGAACGACGTCTACGGCCACTCGGTTGGCGACCAGGTGCTCCTGACGATCTCCGAAGCAATCCGGTCGATAGTCCGAACCTCGGATGTGCCTTGCCGCGTCGGAGGCGAGGAATTCGCCATCATCCTGCCCTCGAGCGACGCCGGTGACGCCCTGCATCTCGGGCGCAGGCTCGAGGATCGGCTTGCAGGGATCGACTTCGATCCGGCAGGTCGCATCACCGTTTCCACGGGAATCTCGCAGGGTCCCGAGCACGCTATGAACCCGCGCGGGCTGGTCGCCTGTGCGGAAGGGGCCATGATGACTGCCAAGGCTCGGGGCAAGAACCGAATCGTTCTCTATGAGCAAGACGCAGTCGAGCGCCCCGAAGGAGCCTCCGTCCATCGCGACGTCCGTTCCATCGCGCATCTCAAGATGCTGCAAAGTCTGGCCGGCAAGCTGAATCGCCTAAACGACGTCGAGGAAATTGGATCCACGATCGCCAATGAGCTTCGCACGCTCATCGACTATCACAACTGTCGCGTGTCGATAGTGGAGGGGGACACGCTCGTTCCCGTCGCGTTCCGGGGGGAGTTCACCTCCGAGGTGACCATCCAGGAGCAGCTGCGCGTCCACGTCGGCGAGGGGGTCTCGGGCCGTGCGGCGTCGACCGGCAGGTCGATGCTGATCCCAAACGCGCTCGAGTGTGACTTCGCCGTTCAGCTCGACGGAACCCCAGAGATCGAAGAGAGCCTATTGGTGGTCCCGCTGTCATACGGTCCGCGCGTCATCGGGGTCGTGGCCATCTCCAAGTTGGGAGTGAGCCAGTTCGACGAGGACGACTTGCGCCTGCTGGAGGTCCTGGCGGGACAAGCCTCAGTCGCTCTGGAGAACGCACGTCTCTACGCAGCCCAGCGCCGGGAGGCCAGCAACGCGCAAGCTCTGCTCAACTTCGCCGACGAGCTGTCGCGCTCCCCGAGCTTTCACGGAATCGGCGTTCACTCAGTCGATACCCTCGCGCGGTTGCTGGAGGTCGATCAGGTCATGCTGTGGACGCAGGAAGAGGTCGGCGGAGAGTTCGTTTGTCAGGCACACACGGGCATGGTTGGGGACTCCCGGAGAGAGCAGATCGTACGGGCGCGCATCGACGAGAGGCGGGGCTTCGCACTGACCGGCGACCGCAAAGACCCGTGGATAGCGGGGCTGAAGGAGGCTGCGGAGCTGTTCGGAGTGCCGGCCGACAACTTCCGTCCCACGACGGCCATCTGCCCCCTCGACGCAGGCGACGGTCTCTTGGGCTGGTTCGCTGCCGGCGAGCCGGCCAGCGGCTCGGGCCTCTACTTCACCGAGGTTCGTCTCCGCTTTCTTGCCGGCCTCACCTATCAGGCGTCTTCCGCAATGCAGAAGGCGCGCCTATACCGCGGCCAGAAGGAGTCGGCGGAGATTGCAAACTCGCTTCTGTCGTTCAGCCGCGAGCTATCGGTCGCCCACGGCCTCGATGAGATCCTCAGCCGGACGGTCGAGCTCGCGGCCCGTTTTCTCGGGTCGCCGCGCACCTCGGTGTGGCTTGCCGACCCAGAGACCGGGGACCTGCTGCCCGAAGCCCTGTGGGGCTTCGACGAAGGCGCCCGCCGCAAGCTTGCCGGCTTCAATGTTCCGGCCGAATTGACGCACCCGCTCATCAAGGCACAAGAGCCCTTCGTCGTCGGCTCGGACGAGCGGCCCTTCTTCGACAACATTATCGAGTCCGCTCCCAACCTGTCCTACGTGGTGGCACCGCTGCACCTCGACCATGGCCGGGCCGGCGCGCTCGTTGCTGCGGCCCCCGTCTACGGTGGCTACGACTTCTCCGAGCGCAAGATGCGTCTTCTTGCCGGCATCGCGGACCAGGCGAAGGTCGCCATCACCAGCGGGACGAGCTTCGAGAGCCTGGAGCGGACGTTCGTGTCGACGGTCGAGGCACTCGCCAACGCCCTCGAAGCAAAGGACGAATACACCTCGACTCATGCGCGCTGGATAACCGACATGGCGCTCGAGGTGGGCCAGGCGATCGGCATGGACCAGCAGGAGCTCAAGCGGCTCGAGCTCGGGGCTCTCTTCCACGACATCGGCAAGATCGGGATTCCGTCGCGCATCCTGTCAAAGCCGGGCCCGCTCGACGACGCCGAGTGGATGATCATCAAGACGCATCCGGAGCTGGGCGAACGCATCCTTGCGCCAATCGAGAGGCTGTCTGAAGTGCGTCCGATCGTGCGCCACTGCCACGAGCACTACGACGGGAGTGGGTATCCGGATCGCAGGCACGGCGAGGCAATCCCCTTGGAGTCGCGCATCATCCTTGTTTGCGACGCCTTCCATGCCATGACTACCGATCGTCCCTACCGTTCGGGCCTGCCCGCCGAGGAAGCTTTGCGGCGTCTCCGCTTGGGGTCCGGTGGGCAGTTCGACCCGCGCATCGTATCGGTTTTCCTGGGGATTCTCGAGAACCGTCCCGAGCTGGTCGCCGCGGGCTGAGCCCGGCTATACGGGTTTGAACTGCTCGAAGGGATTCCGACAGCTCTCGCAGTAGTAGAGGGCCCGGCAGGGAGTGGGCCCGAAGGGGTTCTCGTTGCGCGTCTTGATGCTTCCGCAGAACGGGCACCGAGCCTGCCTTGGAAGGCCTATGTCGGCAATGAGGACCGGACCCTCACCGCTGGGAGGCGCGAGGCCGAACTCCTCGAGCTTGCGTTTTCCCTCGGAGGTAATGCGGTCGCTGGTCCACGGGGGGTCGAAGGTGGTCTCGACGGACACCGAGCGCACACCGGGAACCGAGCCGGTGGCGCCGGCGACGTCCCTTCTTATGAGTGGTACGGCGGGGCAGCCCGTGAAGGTGGGCAGCACCACCACGTGCGCAGCGCCGTCCTCGACGGTCACAGAGGCGATCATGCCCATGTCGAGCACCGAGACGGCAGGGATCTCTGGATCCGCAACCCCTGCGAGCGCAATGCGGATCTCTTGCGCCAGACGTTCGTTGTCGACCATCGTCGTCACCACGTGGCTCCCGGGTTGTTGCGGTAGGTGTAGGTGAGGTCGTCCCACAAGCTCTCGAAATCTGATGTGTGGCGTCCCTTGCGTCCTCCACCCGATGCGGCCGCGCTCGCACCACTATCCGAGTCGTTCCCGGAGGCAATGAGGTCGCCGGATGAAGAGGCCACGAACTCGGCAGTCTCGTCGGCTCCGGTGCGGATCACGCTTGCCGGCATGCCGAGCTCGTCGAGTGTTGCGGTCGTTTGCGCGACAAAGCGCTCTTGCAGCTTGGGCGAGGTGACGGGGAGGAGATCTTCCGCGCCGGCAAGGTCTTCGTCCTCGAACGGCTCGAAGAGTGCTGCGGCGCTCCAGAACATCTCCGTTACGGCGTGCGTCAGCTTGCTGCGCCCTTCTACCGGGCCGTGCGCCACCCGGGAGATCCAGGTGTCCGCGTGGATTAGGTGGTAGCGCTCTTCGCGCCGGATCTTGGCGACGAGCTGGGCCAGACCCTTGTTGCTGCTGTCTTCGAGCGACTCGAGCCGGATGGCATCGGCATGGTCGTACAGCCAGTGGCGCGCGAGCGTGCGCGCCCAGTCTCCGTTCGCCATCTCGCACACGATGGCGTGACGGTATTCGGCACGACTCCGGCCCAGCGCGATCCGGTCCGCGTCGTCTTCGGTGAGCCGTGCGATGAGCGAGTAGTAGGCCGCGGCGTGGCCTATCTCATCCTGCGCGATCGAGGAAAAGGCAACGTCCTCCTCGATGTGCGGAGCGAACCCTGTCCATTCCGAGTGGCGGTGCCCGATGATGAGCTCGTCGTCGCCGAGTGCGGTCACCACCGAGACAAAGGCCTTCGAGACGCTCTGCGTTTCGGCTCCGGCGCTCATGAATCGAGCTCCTGCGCGCGGCTACGCGCTCGGTCGCGCTTCTTGACGACGTCCCGGTAGGCCTGCGCGAAGCGGTACGACTTGTCGGCCGCGATCTCGAGCAAGCTCTCGTCCTGGAAGGAGTGGATGTCGGAGCGTCGCGTTACCCATAGGTGCTGGCCCTCGCGCCGCCTGACGAAGCACTCCTTGGCCATGAGAAGAGCCATCTCCGAATCGGGAGCAATGACCGCCCCGACGTGCTCGAAGGGATCCTTGTGCCCGCTGCGTCTGAAGACCTCGAATACCTCCATGACGAGTCAGGCCGTGTGCACGGCCGGCTCGGCCATCGAGTCGCGCACCCAGCGATGACCGTCGTACATCTCTCTGCGCAGCTTGAGCCGGCGGGCCGTTTCGGGCCCCTCGTTGCGCTTGATCGCGTCGAGCGGAGCCCAGTCGATGTCCTCATCCCGGACGAGCCAGTGACCGCTCTCGTGGTCGTGGTGAGGGACGGGTGTGGGAAGGGTGAAGCCGAGCTCGAGCACCTTGGGCACGTAGCGGTCGAGGAATTCCTGCCTCAAGTCTTCGTTGGTGCGCGTCTTGACCTTCCACCTGAGGAGCAAGTCCTTGTCCGGCTTCGATCGGGGGCCGAAGAAGTGGATGATCGCGAGCCACCAGCGGTCGAGCGCGTCCTGGAACATCGCTCGCTGCTGATTGGTGCCGGACGCCATCTCAAGCGTTATGTCCTCTCCGTGGCGCAGGTGGAGTTGCTCTTCAGAGCAAATTCGCTTCAGCACGCGCGTGTAGGGCGCGTACGAGGAGTCGCGCAGGGCCGCTTGGGTGACGAGGGCGGCCCCGTCGATCAGCCAGCCGATGAGGCCGACGTCGCCCCAGTGGTAGACCGGGTAGTGAAAGACGTTGTGGAACTTCGAGTGGCCCGTGACGAGATCCGCGTACATGTTGTCGCGGCTCTTACCGAGATCCTCGGCGACCCGGTAGAGGAGCTGTGAGTGACCAACCTCGTCCTGGATCTTGGCTGCGAGCGACATCTTGCGCTGCAGCGACGGAGCGCGCGGGAGGCACTCGCGCTCCGGCAACGCCCCCATGATCTCGGAGTTGGCGTGCATCTCGATGAACTTGAGAACGCCGCGCCGGTAGTCCTCGGGCATCCAGTCTTCGGCTTCGACCTTGCCTCCCTCTTCGATGTGCGATGTGAAGCGAGTGAGCTTGTCGTCGTAGGTCATTGTGAAGCCTCCCCTTGTAAGCCCTTGATGATCAATCGTGCGAAGTTGCGCCCGACCTCACCGGGAGACAGCTCCCCTGTGGGCCGGTACCACGCATATACCCAATTGCCCGCCGACAAGAAGAGCAGGGAGCCGAAGCGTACGTCGGCGTCGGCCCGAAACTCTCCGCCGGCGATTCCCCCGGCGACGATGGAGCGAACCATGTCCTCATAGAGATCCCGCTTGACCTGGATGTGAGAGCGGCGCGGCTCGGTCAGGTAGCGCCATTCGTTGAGGAACACCGTCGCCGCGTCGATGTGCTCGATGGCGGTTGTGATGTGCCCCGTGAGCATCCGCTCGAGTCGCCGGGCCGCGTTCCCGGGGCTTTGTGCGGCTTCGCGCCCGCGTGCGAGAAAACGTTCGGCCCCCTCGTCGACGACGTCGAACAAGAGGTCTTGCTTGGCGCCGATATGTGCGTAGAGCGAGCCCTTCTGCATTCCGAGGGCATCCGCGAGGTGCTTCATGGAGGTGCCGTGGTAGCCCCGCTCGGAGAAGAGGCGGGCCGCGACGTGAACCATCTCGGCGCGCCTCTGCGTGGACGCTCTGGGGGCTGCCTGGGTCATCGGGCTCCTCGCAAAGACACTTCCAACCAAACGGTCGTTAGCCCAACCTACCAGACCCCGCAAACTTCTCTCACTGAGCCCCGTTTTTCGCCGGGATTTGAGAAAGGTTGCGGGGGGCGGCTTATCTTTGCCTCCATGCCACCGCGACGCAACGACACTCCCGCCGAGCGCCTCCCGGCAATCCTCAGACACCTCGAGCGAGCGTATCCACGGGCCCAGACCGCGCTCCACTACGCGAATCCCCTCCAGTGCGTGGTCGCCACGGTGCTTTCGGCGCAATCAACCGACGTCAAGGTCAATGAGGTCACCGGGCGCCTCTTTGCAAAGTACCGCGAGCCCGAGGACTACCTGGCGGTGCGCGAAGAGGAGCTCCAGGAGGACATTCACGCGACCGGCTTCTTCAGGCAGAAGACCAAGGCGCTGAGGGGCCTGTCGCAAAGGCTCCTCGAGGACTTCGACGGCGAGGTGCCTTCGAGCATGGCCGGACTCATCTCCCTGCCGGGGGTCGCCCGCAAGACCGCCAACATCGTTCAGGCGAATTGTTTCCCGGAGGTGGTGAGCAAGGATCCCGATGCAGGCATTGCCGTGGACACGCATGTCGGCCGGCTGGCAGTCAGGTTGGGATTGACGAAAAGGGGCCCGAAGGATGCGACGGAGATAGAGCGAGATCTGATGGAGCTGGTGCCCAGAAGGCAGTGGCCCCGCCTCCCGAACCTTCTCATCGAGCACGGCCGCGCGGTGTGCGACGCGAAACGGCCCCGCTGTCATGATTGCGCAATCGAGCAGCTGTGCCCCTCGAGTCAGGAAGCAGGTCTCCCGGATCTTTACAGAAGCCGACCTGGCGGCAAGAGGCGTGCGGTCAAGAAGCGTGCGGTCAACAAGGCTACCGGGAAACGCGTGCGCCGGGCGAAGAGCTGAGCAGCGCGCCCCAGGACGCTCGAGAGGCGATTCTCAAGCGGAACGGTCGCCGTCTGCCACCGCAGGACTGTTCGTGTCTAGCGGTCTCGCTCAGAGAGGGGGCACCGCCCTCGACGTGGCGAGGGCCTTGAAGTAAACGCCGATACAAACGCTCCGAGTCCCCACCGCCCTGCGGGTGTCGCTTTACTGCGTTCATCGCGGCCGACAAACTGACGCGTCCATAGATAATGGGATTGGTGGCGTCTTGCGAATCTCACGGCAACGGCTCACGAGCAGGACGAGCAGCCATCCCAACCGTTGTTTTGCGAATCCCATGGCAATAGGAGCAGTGACATCCGGACACCGGCTATGGGGCCGGGATCGATCGAGAGGTTTTGTGCGAGTGACTCTAGTCGTAGCCGTCCAGGGCAACTCGAGGCCAGAGCTTTGCCAGGCCCGATGAGTCTCGCAGCAGGTGCGCGCAGATGAGAACAAGGACCCGCACAGGGATTCTTGGCTTCTTAGTGGCGTTGATGCTGGTAGGTGCGTTAGTGGTGCTAGCGGGGCAGGAGTCGCACCGTGGTTCCTGTCGTGGAATTCTCGTCGCCAGCGGGGATGACTTGGAGGCTGCGGTACGTTCCGCCCCTGCCTCGGCCACCCTATGTATCAGCGGTCTGCACAGAATCTCCCAACCTCTCGCGCCAAAAGCCGGAATGACGTTGAGCGGCGACGGCTCGGCGGTACTGGATGGGGGAATACTCCTGTCTGACTTTGCGGCGCGCGATGGTCGCTATGTTTTTCGAGGCCAAGCGCGTAACCCCACGCGGCAAACCGGAAGGCAATGCACGAACTACCCTCTCAACTGTCTCAACGAGGGGGTCTACTTCGACGGGAGGGCTCTTATCCACGTCCCGGCAAGTCAACTTCGTCCCGGCACTTATGCGACCGACTACGCGAACGATGAGGTCATCCTTGCAGATGATCCCACCGGACATTCCGTAGAAGAGACCAACGCTCCCGTTGTAGTCCGCAGCTACGCGCCCCGAGTGACACTCACCAATCTCGTCGTTCAGCACGCCGCCAAGAGGGGAATCGTGGCGGGCGGTCGGGGCTGGCGAATTATTAACGTAGAGAGCCGCTGGAACCACACTGACGGAATCCGCACAGACGGGGATCACTACGTGATTGACGGAGGGCATGTTCACGATAACGGGCAGTACGGGTTCACGGGCAAAGGAAGTTGGGGCGTCATCGAGGGGGTCGAGAGCGATCACAACGACCAGCTCAGGTTCGGGACCAGTCTCGTCAACGGTGCCGCGTGTTGGGATGCGGGAGAGTCAAAATGGATACGGACGGTCGGGATGATCGTCCGCGACAACTATGTACACGATGGTTACTGCAATGGGTTCTGGTTCGATCTCGACAATCGGAATAACATAGTTCGAGACAATCATTTCGAGCACAACGCCGGCATCGGCCTGATTCAGGAAACGACCCAAGACGGGCTTGTCACGGGAAACGAGTTCGTGGACAGTGGCTACTATGATCTCGAGCTGGCCTCGTCATCGACCATTGAGGTGCACCACAACCGCTTCCTAGGCCGAGGCGTTCTCTTGGTGCAACAAGCACGTAACGGGGCGGTTCGGACCGCTCCGTGTGCGGCGGGGACGAGCGCCAGATGCCCCAGGCTCGCGGCTCGAAGCCGCGTGTGGGCAAACTCGTTCCGCTGCGTCTCTATTTGCGTGGCGATCAAGACGGGGGGGATCGAAGCTTTCTGGGACAACGGCAATGAGTTCTTCGACAATCGTTACGCGACCGGGGTGGAGGATCCAGCTCACTGGCAAATAGATGCCAGCCCCCAGTCTTTGCAAATGTGGAGGGCGAGGGGTTTCGATGAAGAGAGCATCGTCACCCCTCCGACGGGGTTCTAGTTTCATCGCCATCTAACCGCAAACAACCGCCGAATGGCCTGTTTTGGCACTCGAAGGTGCAGTCATAGCAGTTATCCAAACCACCCTCTTCTGCTCACACAATAGGTCTCAGTAGTGTCGGGATCATCACCGGCGATCCTCGGAGGGGGTTTCGCCTCATTGGCCCATGACACCCGCGCCGGTATCCCCAGGTTGGTAGCCGAGCCTGGGCAGGACCGATGCGTAAGCAGTCATGATCAGAACCTCGCTCGATTGACTGAGCTCCTCCTTCCAACCTGACGTGGACCCCTTCCGGACGAAGGGGATGTCGGGTCGAGCCGCCCTCTGCATGCCTGCAGCTTTCGACTCCTTTTCCTGCATTCGCTCGACAGTGTTGTTCTCGACAGCCGCACCGATCTCGGCGGGCGATCTAGGGACGCCCAAAAACTCCAATATGGACTCCATCTCCTCGTGCGGAGTGCTCTGGAGATCCTCGTACCTCACGAGTCGCAGGCGTCCCTCGCGGGCAGGGCTCGAGCCCAGCCAGAAGCCTGCATGAGTCGCCCAGCTACCCCACGGAGTTCCTTTCCCCGCGATCCAGCGTGGAACAAACTCATCGAGAGTGCCTCTGACCTGTCCTCTGCGGAGCAACCAATAGTAGAGAGATACGACGACGCTTCTCGGATCGCGTACGACATGCAAGACTCTGTGGTCTCCCGTAAAATAGGGCTCATGGGACTGTACGATGCGGCCACCGCCCGTTAGCACGCGACGCCCCACGCCCCTCTGGCCCACATAGGGTATCGCCGTCCGAAGAGCTGGAAAGTCGGCGGGCTCCTTAGATAGAACCTCGAACAGCATGAACTTCATCCATGTCGTCCCGGAGCGAGGATAAGTTGCGAGGATGGCGTCGGCCGGTTCAAGGCTACGGTAACGATAGGCGGTCAACGGCTTCCGCAGGTGGCTACTCTCGAAGCGGTTCTGACGAGCGAAGCTCAAAAGCTGCTTCAATAGGTAGGCTCCTCTGGCGTAAGATCGAGAACGTCACCGAGGCGATAAACTAGAAGCATGTCCGGATGACTCACGCTATCCAGCCTTGGCTGACCCCAGCATGAATGAAGGCTGCCGACAGGACCCCGCGGGAGAGCGTGACTTGCTCGCGAAGAAGGAAGGCAAGGGATTGTTCTCTCCTCGAGAGTTCAACCGGCGGGTAATTCACGGCGGCTTCGGGCTGTCGGTCGTCTTCGACTCGCATGAGTGACTCCCTTTGAGGTCGGCCATTATTTGTGAAGAACCGATGCTACCGTGTAGGTGTCGTGCTCAACACGCAGCGCTTTCGTGTTGCCTGAGAGCAGCGGCACCGACGAAGATCCGTTCACGATGCGCCAGGAGAACGCCGCGCCTTCTCCGGCGGCACGTGGTCGCAAGGCGGCGCAATCGTGGAGCTTTCGTGCCGATCCTGCGAGCACGGGCAGCTCGTCGGGGCCTTGCTCACGCCGCCGCTAGCATGTTGCCTGTGAAGAGAGTCCTTCTGGCCGCGCCGCGCGGCTACTGCGCGGGAGTCGACCGAGCCGTCAAGATAGTCGAGCGGGCCCTCGAGTCGCTCGGCGAGCCGGTGTACGTGCGCAAGGAGATCGTGCACAACCGTTACGTCGTCAAAGAGCTCGAGCGGCGGGGCGCAATCTTCGTCGAGTCCGAGGACGAGATCCCGTCGGGGGCCGTGTGCATCTTCTCAGCCCACGGGGTGTCTCCCGCGGTGCGCAGCAACGCTGAGGCCAAAGATCTGCGAGTCATCGACGCGACCTGCCCGCTCGTCACCAAGGTTCACCTCGAAGCGAAACGCTTCACGCGTGAGGGCCGCATGATCGTGCTCGTCGGGCACGTTGGGCACGAGGAGATCGAGGGAACAGCCGGCGAGGCTCCGGGCGGCACGGTAGTCGTCGAATCGGCGGACGAGATCGACGACTTGCACCTCGACGGTGATGAGCCGCTTGCTTATCTCACGCAGACAACTCTGTCGGTCGACGACACTCTGGAGGTGGTCGAAGGACTGCGCAGCCGTTTTTCAGATCTCGAGGGGCCGCGCAAGGACGACATCTGCTACGCCACACAAAACCGGCAGGTGGCGGTGAAGGCAATCGCGCCGGACGCGGACGTCGTGCTGATTGTCGGGGCATTCAACTCGAGTAACTCGAATCGCATGGTCGAGGTCGCAGAAGCTGCGGGAACGCCGGCCCATCTCGTCCCCGATCTCTCGCACTTCAAGCCGGAGTGGGTAGAAGGCGCCGAGGTCGTCGGGGTCAGCTCGGGAGCGAGTGCGCCCGAGGTGCTCGTCGGTCAGTTGCTGGAGCGACTGGCCGAGCTGGGATACGACACGGTGGAGACCAAGGAGGTCACGACCGAGGACGTCACCTTCTCGCTGCCGCCGTGGCTGCGAAAGCCATCCGACTCCGAGGCCTAACCACTTCCGAGCGTCTGCTCGATGTCGCCGGCCAACTCGAAGTCGATGGCGGTCAGTCCTCCCTCGGAATGTGTTGACAGGCAGAGACGTACCTTGTTGTAACGGATGTCGATGTCGGGGTGATGGTCGTAGCGGTCCGCTAGCTGTGCGACTCCGTTGACGAAGCCCATGGCCGAAGTGAAGTCATCGAACTCGAAGGTCTTCTGCATCTGGTCGCCCTCGCGCTCCCAGTCGCCGAGCTCATCGAGCCGCTGTTCGATTTCCTCGTCCTCGAGCAAGTCCGCCATGTGGTCTCCTTTTTAGCACTACGTATTGTTCGAAGGCGCGCCCGCAAGATACCGCGACCGACCGGTGGTGCAAGTCCGGCGGATATGGTGCTTGGGATCCCATCCGCAGGGGTGACCTGAAGCCGGGTTCGAGGAGGCAGAGGCCGAGCGAAGGGAGGTAATCGGTGGACTATGGCATCGGCGTAGGCGTAGGCGGCCCTCTACCTCTCATCGGTTCGATGGTCAAGATGGTTGAGGATGCCGGGTTCGAGTCCTGCTGGGCTGCGGAGACCACCTTAGAAGAGAGGCGATACTAGCGGCACAGCGGGAGCGAGGGGCCCCCGCAAGGCCTTTCGGCCCGCGAACGGGACTGTCTCCGCCAGCCGACCTTACGCGGCTTGGCGGCCATCATCACCACGCATGGAATCTGGAACCCCTTCTCTCAGACCAAGTCATGCCACTTGAGGGTTGCGCGCGCCTCACCCGGCCAGGGTTCCCCGCCCGGCGGAATCGCCTCCAGCGTCCACTCGCCGATCAAGGGCTCGAGCTTCTTCAGCGCCTCTTCCGCGGTTGGCTGATCCATACTCCTCGCCTCCTCCGCTACTCGGCTCTCTCGTAGATCTGCACCTGGACGCCGTCCGGACCGACGATCTTCGTCTCCGCGAGCTTCAGCTTGCGCCGGTCGATTCCACCCGAGAACAGGTGCTTGCCCCGCCCGAGGACGGTCGGGAAGACCATCAGCCGTAGCTCGTCGACCAGGTCCGACTCCAGCAGCGTCCCCACCAGGGTGCTGCTTCCGGCGACCAGGATGACGCCGTCGGTCTCGTCCTTGAGCTTGGAGATCTCCGCTGAGACGTTGCGGGAGATCACCGTCGTGTTCTGCCACTTGGGATCCTTCAGCGTGGTCGAGACCACGTACTTCGGGTCATTGTTGAGCTTGTCGGCGAACTCGCCCTCGCGCGACGGCCAGGCCTCCGCGAAGCGCTCGTATGTCACCCGGCCAAGCAGCTGAACCTCGGCCTCCATCAGCTCGTCGAGCTTGAACTTGTTGCCGTCGTCGCCTCGGTCGTACTCGAACGTCCAGCCGCCGTGCTCGTAGTCCTCGGCTCCACCCGGGTCCTCGAACACTCCGTCTACCGAGACGAACTCGGTCACCACCAGCTTGCCCATCTCGTCTCCTTCCTCGCCAACCTTTATACCTAAGACCAGGATGGGCGGATGAACTAATCGGTGGCGTCGGATGGCTGGACTGCCACCCACCGGGCCCACTGAGCCACCTCTTACTACACTTGCAGGGCAGGTTGTCCCTTCCCGGTGACTTGCCAATCCATTGCCAATCTCCGGTCAGGAAGCGATCCGATAACGCAGGGTTAAAGAGCGCACTCGCCGCACATACGCGAAGATCCTGGCGCTGCATTGGCGGGAAGAGCTCGTTCCGAGGCTGCGGAGCGCCTTCGAGGACCGTGACAAGGGCGCCATGATCGCCCTCATCGACGAC
>JBBSGD010000036.1:0-18549 GCA_038254435.1 Actinomycetota bacterium | reverse complement strand
GAGGCACCGTGCTGGAGGCGGATCTTCCGAGGTGTCGCCCAGGAACCGGAGTCACTGTCGTCCGGGAACCGGAGCCGCGTCCGAGAAGTGTCAACCAGCTACCGGAGCCACGGTGTCAACCATGAACCGGAGTCGCACAGGGTCGTCATGAAACGAAGTCGTACTGGCACGTACCGAAATCTCGACATCAAGAGGGTCTGGAAGACCCTGCAACCTGCTGACCGGCGGAATACTGGAGCGGGTGAAGGGAATCGAACCCTCATGACCAGCTTGGAAGGCTAGAGCTCTCAGGCCTGTGACCTGCGCAAACGCGCTGTTTTGCCCGTCTCAGGCCGCAGTGAGACCGCGAGAGTTTCACGCAGACCCCGTCAAGGCCGTCCGCGACGGCTTCATCGAGGCTCGGAAAGAGCCCCCCGTAGGTGTCCATAGTCACCGTGATCGAGGCGTGCCCGAGGCGGTCCCAGATGACGAGCGGGTGGGCGCCCTGCGCTATCGCCAGCGCCGCGACCGTATGGCGCAGCTCGTGGAACACCAAGCCCGCCGGCAGCCCGGCCGCCGACACCGCGCGGCCCCAAGTAGTCGCCAGCATCCCGAGGGCAGACGTCATCACTACCGAGGCTCGCCGCGTATTTCGGGCGCTTGGTTTGAGGTCAGGCCGTGAAAGATCGTCCTGGCCAGTCCGAAGCCGATGTTTCGAGTCCGGGCGTGGATCACCGGGGAACACGTTGGGCTGGATCCAGTTTGGAATTCGCCCGACATGTTCTTGAAGAGTCCGGGAGGACTCTGGACGCGTAACGCGTCAAGTCGCTCTTGGTGCTTGAACACGCGAACATCGAGCGTGCCACCGCTCAGCGAGGTTATGGCCGGAGACAGATCTATGAACTCGTGCAGAACGGCGCCGAACGCGCCTTCGCCGGCCGCGCTGGCCGCGCTGGCTTTCTTGCCACCATCGCGATGTGGAGCACGTAGAGTTCTTTCTTTATTTTCTGGGCGAGTGTACGTCCCGAATGTTGGGCACACAGCAAGGCTATACAGCGTCATGAAAGTGATCCCAGTTGGGGAGCTGGCTCCCCTGTAACTGTCGCTCTTGCATGCCGCGAGCGGGTGTCAAGAGGTTCACTTCGCGTGGCGGACGCCAAAGGCGCCCTTTACACGTAGAGCGAGGGGCGTGCCTTGGGTTGGGGCCGGTGCCAAACTGACGTCATGAGCCATGCGATGGATGAGCCGCAGAAGTCCCTCGAGGATCTCTCGGCTGAAGATGGAGTCGTCCTCGAAGCTGCTCACAAGCGGTTGCGTGACGCGGTGCGCAACTACGACAGGTTCCTCGGCGTGGAGCTGAGGCCTGGGGTAGATGTTCCTGCGCATGGTGCCCGAGAGATGGGTGCGACCCAAGTTGAGATCCGAGAGGCGGAAGCTGAGCTCTGGAGGTTGCGCGAGGAACTGTTGGGCTGGCGACGTCCGGAGTGGGCGCAATCAGCCACGTCGGTGACGGATTGGTTCTCGGATGAGGACTCCGACTACGATGATTACCCGCTTCCGTCTTCAGCCTGACGGACAGCGTGATCTCTCGTGGAGGGCTCTATCTAGCGCGCTTTCCCTATTCGGACCTTCGTAGCTCGAATCGTCGCCCGATCTGCGTCCTCTCGGCGGAGAACTACAACCAGGGGCCGAACGTCCTTGCAGCCATGATCACGAGCAACCGCCGCCGCTGGGAGGCTCCGGGGGTTGGCGATGTAAGGCTGAGCGATTGGCAACTCGAAGGACTTCTACGTCCCTCCGTCCTCCGCACAGCAAAGTTGCGACCTCGAGAGGTTTCTTTTGGAGGGTCTGATCGACAACCTGAGCGGGGAGGATCAGGACGCCGTTGATCGGATGCTGCGAAGGGTTCTTGGCTTGGATGACTGATTCGGACTGGTCGACGTACGAGCGCGGCTTATCCGAACCGTGTCCGCGGTGTTGCGATAAGGGCTCATCTTGTTCGTGGATGATCTCGCCGGGCTCAGGATCAATGACCTTCTCGAAGTAACGGTCGTTGTGGCGATCGATGAGACGCCTCGTGGCTGTCAGCGGACCGCGTCGCGCCGACTCTCCCCTGCCGCTGGAGCGTCCATTCCCACGCCCGAGGTGGCCGCCGGCGTGGCTTGGCCAGCCGGGCCGAATACACGCCTGTACACGTCTTCCCCATAGCTCGTCGGCAACGGTTCGCCCTCGACGAGCCTGAATGTTCGCCGCCCGTCGGGCTCCCTTTCAGCCCGAAGGAAGAGGGCCGCGTCCATCCGTTGGACGTAAAACCCGTGCGCAAGGTCGAACATATGGGTGACGAAGAAGACCTTGATGCCCGAGTCCAACAGCGCGCGGATGATCTGACGGGCGATCTCCGAGCCTTCCCTTTCGTTGGTTGCCGCGAATGACTCGTTGCACAGCAAGATGCAGTTCGGCGTCAGCTCGTTGACGATGTCGCTCATCCTGCTGAGCTCCTCATCGAGCTTCCCGCTCTTCATGGTGACGTCCTCTTCGCGCTTGAAGTGCGTAAAGACGCCATCGCAAGGATTGGCACGGAACGACTCAGCAGCCACGAACATGCCACATTGCATCATCAGCTGCGCTAAGCCGAGCCCTCGCAGGAACGTAGACTTCCCGCCCTGGTTGGCGCCGGTGATCATCACGAGCACCTTCTCGTCGGCACTCACGTCGTTGCCCACGACCGTCTCCTGCAGCTCTAACGCGAGACACGCGTCGTAAAGGCCCTCAACGGCGAGCGCAAGCTTGCCCGGAGCCGAGGGTATGGGAAAGCATGTTGGCTCACCTTTCTCGGCAAGCTGCTCGTGCAGGTTCAGGCATCCAGCGTAAAAGGCCAGCTCGGCCCGCAGCATGCTGAAGAAGCTCAGAATGTGATCGGTCGACTGAGCGGCGGCGTTGGCGACGAGGTTGATCCCCCTGTCTCGCAGCTGAGACAAGGCCCTGGCGCCGGCTTCATCGCGATCAGCGATTTGAAAGCTGTACCCGGAGCTTCTTCCGAAAGAAGCGATCCGCTCTCTCCAGCCCAGTTTGGTGTTAATGGGCCGACGAAGTAGGTAATTGGTCCCCTTGTTGCCTTTGCCGAGCTCGGCGCTGATCAGGACTCCACGGCGAAAGCCAAGTTCTCGTAGATGATCTTCGACGGTGTGCAAGTATTCATCGCCCAGCTCCCCGGTGATCATCTCGAAAAGCTCTGTAAAGCCTTCCGACTGGAATTCGCGCGCATGTTCATCGGCGATCTGCCGTAGGCGCTTGAGGGCGCCCACGAGCAGCTCCAACACCGCGACGGCTCTGTGCAGTATCGCGTTGGGATAGTGGAGGCTGAAGCTGCCAAAGAAGATCTTCTTCTCGGCCTCGAGCGCCTCTACGGCGACATCGTAGATCTCCCTGACGATCGAAGGCTGCTCCAGGCAGTCGCGAACGACCTGCTGGCGGTAGACGATCGCCTCGGGATCATCGAGGCTCGACAAGACGGCCCGCTTGGCCATCTCAAACAGGAACTCATCACCGCGGGCCATGGCGGCGAACAGGGTGTTGAGCTCCAGGTCTTGCGTCAGCGCCCCTTCGTTGGTCGGCAGCTCCCGCTGCAGGTCGAAATCCCGATCCTTATGCATGAGGAACGCCTTCATGCTGCGATTCGCCCCCTCAACCCCTCGTAGGTAAGGCCGTACTTCTCGGCGATCGCGGCGGCGTAAGCAAGTCCGTCTGCAGCCCTTCGTACGACCTTGTATGTCCGCACGGCCGGATTTTCGGGCTCGACCGTACTGGTCATGCTTACGGTCGTCTCGCCCAGGTTCGCCAATTCATCCACGAACGTCACATACACGCACAGCAGGTCGAGCTGGACGATCTGCTCCAGCACCTTCTTACCGAGGAAGAGCGCATCTCTCAGCGTCGTCGAGGTGAAGCTCTCGTTCATGATGACGAGGCTGTTGCCCGTGGCCCGTTCGAGGATCTCGTGAATTCTCATGAGATCATCCTCGAGCTTGCCGCTGAGATTCGTGAGGTCCTCCTCCTTTTCAAAATGGGTGAACAGCCGGTCGAACAGAAAGAGCTGCGCTTCCCTGCCCGGTACCGGGCAGCCCAGGCTGGCCAGGTAGTGGAGTTGCCCGAACGTTCGGGCGAAGGTCGTCTTGCCGCCTTGGTTCGGGCCGGATACCGTGAATATGCGCTCCGGGTTCTTCAGGTACCAGTCGTTGCACACGACGGATGCGTTTTTGCGAACGAGCTTGTTGGCCAGCGCGACGTCAAACGCTTCGCGCGCATAGACCTCCTTGGACCGGTCGGAGACGCGGGGGTAGCAAAATGGCAGCCCTGCCGGTTTGAAGAGGTCGACGTACTCCCGATATGCCACATAGAAGTGGACTTCGCGGTCAAAGGTGCCAAGCGCTCCATCCAGATACTCGCGCTGACGCTCGCAATACTCGTTCAGCGCCAGGAAGATGTCGGGAGATAGCCGAGTGACGAGGTCCAGTGCGCGCGCTTCGACATGGTTCATGTCCGGCCCACCGGGAAAGCCGACGCGGTAATCTTTCACCGCCCCCTGCTTGAACTTCGCGAACGTCCGCTCGACCTCCGCGCTGTAGTCGGCTTCCGAGTCATACGCGGTGACCTTGACGCTGTTCCCCTTGATGTTGAGGCAGTATCTCACCCCGGACAGGTCTGCCTCGAGCTGCGTCGTCTCGGCGACGAGCGACTTGAAGCTATCGGACTCGGCATAGTTCGTCAGATACTCGCGAAACGCCAGCAGGCCGCGTGACCTTATGTCACCAAGGTTGAGGTCATGGGCCAAACGGCCGACGGCCTCGCAATATATCGCCACAGCATCCAGGAACCAGCCTTGCTTCTGGTATTTGTAGCGAAGCCTGTCCGCTTGAGCGAGATGGTCTCGCATCGCCCGCATCTCTTGGGCGAACGCGGTGATATACCCGAACACAGCATCGCCTTCGAGATCCCGCAGGACTTCATGACGATACGTGATCGCATCGACGGTGGTCAGCGGCGCATGGAAGAACGGCTTGAGGTTGTATTCTTCTTTACCAGCCGTGATGGCATCTATGACCTGCTCGAGATTCAGGTCGGCAAAGCATGCGGGCGCGTCTCGCTCGTCGATAGCTGTGCTGGTCTCGGCTCCGTCAAACAGGATGCTGTGGAAAGTCAAGGCGAGGTCTCAGCTTCCAGCGCCGGCGACGGCTCGTGGCCGGCCGGGCGAAAACGAGGCACGGCCGTGCGATCGCCGCCAGATTGCGCCTCATCAGGCGCTCTCGCGCTGTTCGGCGATGACCCGGATTGCTGCAAAGCAAACGGGCGAGCAGACTCCATTGCGACCTCCCGTGACTCC
Organism: Actinomycetota bacterium; assembly: GCA_038254435.1. GTDB lineage: Bacteria > Actinomycetota > CADDZG01 > CADDZG01 > WHSQ01 > JBBSGD01. The sequence goes on along the minus strand of JBBSGD010000036.1, from coordinate 13,190 downwards.
TCGATCGGGGTAGAGGCCATCAGCGGCGTACCGCCGCACTCGGAGCGAGCCTCATCGCTCATCCGCATCCTACCGGCCGACGCATCCGGACGTGGCGCCGGTGACCATCGGAGACCGACGACGAGTCGGCGAGCGGTCGTCATCGCGATGTCTCGACGATTGACCACGCCGATCCCTTTGCCCTGATAGCTTCCCAGTCATGAAGGTTTCCGTGCCCGGCAACGCCACCCCTCTCGACCGTTGCGAGACCGAGTGTGTCGAGCCTGACAAGGTCGTCAATGTGCTGAAGAATTGCCCGAGCAGGCGGTGGCGCAGGAGATGGCCGAGGCCTTCCGCCTGTTTTCCGACCCGGGGCGGCTGCGGCTCATCGTTGCCCTACTCGAGGGTGGCGCACTGTGCGTCTGCGACCTCTCCGCGATCACGTCCCTCACCCCCACGGCGTGCTCACACAACCTGCGCCTGCTGCGTTCACACCACCTCGTCCGCTACCGCAAGCAGGGCCGCAACGTCTACTACTCGCTCGAGGACTCCGACATCCGTCTGCTCATCGACGTCGCCATGCAACACGTCGCCCACGAGGCTCGATAACCGTGAGGGAGACGAGGAACGCGACGTCCGTTCACGACCTACCAGCAATCTCGCCTGAGAGGCTTCGACTCATACGCCTGGCTAGGCTTCTGGCTTGGTCGAGCCTCGCGTGGATGACACTCGAGGGAGCGGTCGCGATCACGGCGGGGCTCGTTGCGGGATCCATCGCCCTGATCGGCTTTGGCATCGATAGCGCCATCGAGGGAATCGCAAGTGTCATCGTAGTGTGGCGCTTCACCGGTTCCCGCACGGCTCCGAAGAGGCGGAAGAGCGCGCCCAGAAACTCGTGGCTGCGAGCTTCTTTCTGCTGGCGCCCTACTTAGCAGTCGAGGCTGGGAGGTCTCTCATCCTCGGCGAGCGTCCCGAGTCAGCATCGTTGGGATGGCGCTGACCATTGTGAGTCTGGTGCTGATGCCGGCGTTCGGTATCGCCAAGCGGCGAGTCGGGGCGAGCCTCGGTTCAGGTGCCACTGCTGGTGAGGGCACCCAGAACCTGCTGTGCGCCTACCTTTCCGCCGCGGTTCTCGTGGGTCTGGGGGCTAACGCCCTGTTTGGGTGGTGGTGGGCCGACCCCGTCGTGGCCCTGGTGATCGCCGCCGTCGCCGTCAAGGAGGGTAAGGAGGCGTGGCGCGGCGCGGCGCGGCGAGGGTTGCGCCGATGCCTGCTGAGAAAGTCCATGCGGTGATCGGTCGACATCGCCACGACTCTCCCGGCCACGTTCACGGTGTCAACCTTGACGCAGACAGTCGTCGGGTCGGAGTGGCGCTGGTGCTCATCGTGAGCTTCATGGCCTTCGAGGTCGTGGTCGGCGTGCTCGGGTCGTCGCTTGCCCTTCTGTCCGACGCCGGACACATGCTCACCGACGCGGGCGTCCTGGGCTTGTCGCTGCTACGTGGAAGAGTCTCCAAGGCCAACCGCCAGAGCCTCAACGTCGAGGGCTCGTTCCAACACATCCTCACCGACCCTCTACGCCTTCATCGCCACCGCCATAGCCAGGGTGGTCATCCTCACCACCGGCTGCCTCAGGGCCGACGCGATCGCGTCGCCGATCGTCGCCGGCCTCATGTATCGGGCGGGGTGGGGGTCCGTCAAGGCGTCGGGACGGATCTTCCTCGAGCCCGCGCCGCAGGGCGTCGAGCCCGGAGGATCGTTGACGCCATGCTGTCGCACGCCGCGGTGACCAACGTGCACGATTTCACGTGTGAGAAGTGACCTCCGGCTTCCCGGCGCTGTCGACACACGTTCTCGTTCACGCCCAAGACGATTGTCACGCCGCGCGCTTCGAGGCCGAGGACCTCCTGCGTAAAGGCTTCCAGATCGAGCACACGACCCTTCAAGGTCGACCACGGCGAGAGCGAATGTCTGCTATCGATCGAGGTGGCCGGGTATATCGTCCCGGCGCCTGAGGCCGATACCTAGCATTTAAGAAGCTGCCCCTTCACCTCTCACTCGGCAAACGTCGACTCCATGCGGCGGAGCTCCGCCGGAAAGGATATCTGCGGGCCGCAGTGCCTTCAGCCAAGTCGTGGCTTCTGACTACACGTACAGGGACGCCGTATCGGGCAAGATTGGCGGTCACACCCGTTGGATCCTCGTGGCCTTCGAGAAACGAGACCAACCTATCGCTTAGCACGAACAGCTCCTTCGGGTAAGCCCATTGCCCACGCCATCCTTTCTTGCCCTCGATGATGCGGCCCCATAGGGAAATCAGGCCCACGATAGGGGGCAAGCCGTCGTCCCTGAACCTCAATGCGTGACTGGCTTCCCGCACGGCATAGATTCCGCATCCGCACCATCTACCGGGTGCTCTGCAGGTGCCACCCGGCCACTCAAAGCAGTCGGCTTTGAGTGATTCCCGAGGTAACCATACTGATGGGAACACAACCGAGCGCAAATTGAGACCCTGCTCTAACTCCCGCCCGACGCTCCAAGTGACCAGGTTCTCCAGCCCGTCAGGGGCTGGATGCCGTCCGGGGCTCTGGCGATCATTCGACCGGTTCGCAAGGAACAGGTTCGGTAGGGGGTTCTGATTCAACCGGCCGCTCCACCGGCACAGGATTCTCCAGAGGCTCAACAACGATTGTCTTCACCGGCCGCCCTATTTGCATGAGCACTCCCTTCTTCGTCGTCATGGTCATCGAAAGATCTACACAAGCGTTCGCATGGCCCCTTCGCGTGTCCTACGGGTAGAAGTCAAATCCTCCTTTGGAGTCCATCTCCCGCCACATGTTGCCGAGATGTGGTGCGCCCGCGCGAAAGCCTTGTTTGCTCGCTCCACGCAAGTAGCCCGCAATTGGCGGATATAGGTCGAGAGTGTGGATCTCCCCTATGGGTAGAAAGCGCGGCTCTTCGAGCCCACTGTGGCTCACAGGGTCTGCGCCGATGTCTTGCAGATGTCCAAGGAAGACTGTTTCGAAGATATGCCTGGTGTCGTGGGGGAAAACCGTCTCCCACACGAACAACACGCGCGACGCTTCAACCTTGAGACCCGTTTCCTCGGCAAGCTCTCTTTGCACAGCGACCGGGGCAGTCTCACCGCGACGAGGATGGCCGCCCGGCAAGACCCAGTAAGCACGGTGCCCGCGTCTGTGCTTCACGAGCAGCAACTCGTCACCACGCAAGACCACAGCGGAGCAGCGGAGCTCCGCTGTGAGCCTGCCGTCATCGGAGTATGGAACCGCGGAGCCGCTTTCTTGACCTTTAGAGCTCAACGTAGGACCTCCTTCGCTGCTCGGCACGTCCCGCTATGGCGTCAACTGATCGAAGCTGTATCCCCACGACCACCACCGACCGAAGGTTGTGAAGTCCCTGCCGATGTCACTTTCGAGCTGGACCAAATAGCTCTCCAGCGAGCCAGCGGCGTTGGGACCAAGGATTTCGCTGAACGCAGAAGGTCGCTCCTTGACGAGGCGCACAACCGGAGCAACGGCCGTCTTGTCGGAGCGCGCGAAGTTCGGGTAGTGGTCCGAGCTCGCAGGGCTCGCTGCGGCAGCAAGCAGATCGAACTGCGCGAGCGCGACGAGGGCGTTGTCCTCGTCACCGAACTCTTCGATCCAGACCGGCTCGCCTTTCGCCAAGTCGTATGCGCGATCGAAGAAAGTCCCCAGGGTCCTGTCCGAGCCCGATCTGAAGAGTGGGTGGTCGACGAGCGGGAACTCGTCCTTGGTCAGGCCGGGCACCGTGAGCTGGATCAGCTCGGAAACCGCACGCCAGTCTCTGATGTGTGTCCCGAACGCCCCGAGTAGGTAATAGCGCGACAGGATCTCGTCGGCCAGAATGCCGGCGCTGGCGGGATCGGGACCGATGGTGCGATCGAACAGGCAGAGAGCTCGAAGCGCCCGCGCTGATGCGTTTCGCAGCGGCTTCACACAGCCTCCTAGGGCGACGAGCCCCAGGGTCAGGATTCGGTCGGCCGCCGCGGTGACCGCAGATTGCGCCGCCGCGCGAGATGTGGGGTTGTCGGCCGAGCCCCATCGCCCACCGGCCTGCGACACGAGTCGGTGTGGAAGGAGAGAGAGCATGGAGAGGGGCGAACGCCCCGCTGTGAGCACGGACTTGCAATCGGCAAGGGAGCCCCCAAGCAGGACGGCGATTTCCTCGGGGGAGAGGAGCCGGCGGGAGACGGCTGCGGCCCCGTACAGCGAGTCGAGGTCCTCGCGCCCAGCACGGCGGATCGTCTGGTTCCGGTAAACCCAACAGTCTCCCTCGTGCACGTCTGCAACCGCGCGGGCTACGACGTGAGGCGGGGCCGTGTCGACCCCGGTGGCGAGGAGCACCACTCCTGAGGGCAACCTGCGCAGTGTCTCGAACCGCGCCCCTAGTGGGGGATCGATGTACTCCTCAGTCAGCAACCTGAGGCGATCGACGAGATCGTCGGCCTGTCTCCCGGGGGCGTCGAATATGCACAGGGCCCCGAGCGATTGGGTGGGGTCAAGGTTTCCGAGCGCCACAAGCCGAACGAGTGCTTCGCGATCGAAATTCGTTCCGGGCTCGACCGCGGACAAGAAGAAGATCTGCGCCGACGAATCCTGGTCAGGGATCGGCTGGCGCATGCGTACCCGCTCGTGAGCGGCTCTCACCAATGAAGGGCTAATCCCGTGCAGGGACCGGAACTCAGCCATCGGCGATCGTCACAGCAGATAGAGGACGTAGACGAGCAGGATGACGATAAATATGTAGAGAAGATAGAGGTTGACGTCGCCGCTCTGGATCGGCCGCACGAACCGGGCGATGCGCTCTATCGCAGTCACGACCGGTCGATAGAGGTAGCGCTCGAATATTGGCATGACCATGAAGTGGTAATGGACATGTCCTGAACGCCCGGCTGGATCGTCGGAAGCCCGTTCCAAGTGCACCTCGGGGCGGTACAGCTCCTCGAAGGTCACCCGGATGGGGTTGGAGTACGTGGTGGCCGTGTACTGCATGCGCGCCTTGAAAGACAGCAGACCGCCGTCCCAGACGGGCGCGATTCGACTCTTTGCGCGCGGCCGCGCCGAGAGATAGATGGCCAGCGCGACAAGGCCCATCGCGAACAGGAATACAGCCATATACGTGGGAGAGATTGACGCGAAATCTGTGCGCGCGGGAATCACTGTGAAGTTCGGCACGACCAGGCGGCTGTGTATGTTGACCGCAGTCACCCACGTGCTCACTCTGTCGAGTGCACCGAGAACGACCGTCGCTCCGAGTCCAAGTGCCACCGTCGCTAGCGCCAGGAGCGCCGGCCCGATCACGGGCTGGTCACGCTCTGTCGCCGCGGCGGCTTCTCTGGTACGGGGCATCCCCAAGAACGAGATTCCGTACGCGCGCGCGAAAGCACTGATTGCGAGGCCGCTCGTCAGTGCGACGCTAGCGCCCGCGACGACGATCAGGATTGCCACGAGGTGGCTCGGGATTCGGAAGCCCTGAAAGAGGCCCTGGAAGATCAGCCACTCGCTGACGAATCCGTTGAGGGGTGGGAGAGCCGCAATCCCCAGCGTTCCGATCAGCATGATTACCGAGGACGACGGCAGTCTGCGTATGAGCCCGCCCAACCGATCCATGTCTCGCGTACCGGTGGCATGCTCGATGACGCCTGCTTCGAGAAATAGCAGCGTCTTGTACGTCCCGTGGTTGAAGGTGTGATACAGGGCGGCCAGCAGAAGCAGAGCGGCGATTCCTCTCAAGCCGTAGGAGGCGAAGGTCATCGCTCCTCCCAGCGCGGTCAGGATGATGCCGATGTTCTCGATGCTCGAGAAGGCGAGGAAGCGCTTGAGGTCGCGCTCAACCATCGCGTAAAGGATGCCGAGCACCGCGGTGAGCGCGCCGAGGAGCATCGTGAGAATGCCCCACCAAGCGAACTCCGGAGCAAGGAGATAGAACCCGAACAGAGCGATCCCGTAGATCCCGAGCTTGATGATCAGCCCGGACAGAAGGGCGGACCCATCGGCGGGGGCGGCAGGATGTGCCTCGGGCAACCAAATGTGGAGGGGTACGAATCCGGCTTTGAAGCCGAAGCCTACAAGTGCGAGGACATAGGCGGCATCCCTCCAACCGCTGGCGACCTGCCCGGAGTTCGCAGCGATGCGGGCGAGGTCGAGTGTGCCCGTGTGGGTTGCAAGGATCACGAACGCTGCAACCACCATCGCAAAGCCAACCTCGCCCAACGCCAGGAACAGGAAGCTCGCCCTCTCCACGCTGCCATCGCGGTGCCTGCGGAGAATCACGAAGTAGGAGAAGAGAGTCATCGACTCCCATGCGACGAGAAAAACCGTGACGTTATCGGCGACGAGAACACCTAAGGACGCGATGAAAGCGATGTTGTAACAGAAGAGGTAGACCCCTACCCCTGGGTCCTGGCGATGGTACCGGGGAGCGTAAAGGCCCCCCGCGAGTGCGACGAGACCGAGGAGGGCGATGAACACGGCGGAAAGTGGCTGCGCGCGAACCGCGAGCTGACCGACGACGTTGTTTGCGGAGAGAACCCCCGCGAGCTGCCAGCCGTTCGCCGCGATTCCGCCGCCGGCAACGAGCGCGCAGACTCCTCCGATGGCGGTTGCGACGCAAGAGAGGCGTTTGACGGCGAAGGAGCGCGCGGGTAGAGCCAGGAGCGCGGCTATTGCCCACAGCGTTGGAGCTGCGATCAGCAGGACGGTGAGAACAGCTCTCATCCCGCATCCCGAGCGGGCATACGGTCGAACCTCATCGTCGAAACCTTCTCTTCGAGCCTGCCCACGGCAACCAGCAGCCCGTTGAGGAGCGCAAGCGGGCTCGGCGGGCACCCCGGCACGTAAACGTCGACGGGAAGAACCCTGTCTATCGTGCCGTGCACGAACGCGTCTTCTGAGAACACGCCGCCCAGGGCACAGGCACCGAATGCCACTACGACCTTAGGATCCGGTGTTGCCTCATAGGCCTTACGCAGAGCGGTGTCCATTGCCCGTACCGCCGGTCCCGTGACCAGCAACAGGTCCGCATGACGAGGAGTGGGAGTGAAGAAGAAGCCGAGCCGGTGAAGATCGTAGTGAGGCGCACTTGTTAACCGGATCTCCGATTCGCAGACCGCGCACGACCCGGTATCGACGGTGCGGATGTGCAAGCTGCGACCGAACAGCGCGTACGCTTTGGCCGCGACTTCACGCCGGACCGTTTCTTCCTCGGTCATCGGTCGCTCCCTTCGATCGGGATCCTCTTGATGAGGTGCTGCCGCTCGGTCGCCGAGAGCTCGAATGAGCCGCTGGGAACGACGGCATGCCTCGCCGCGTTCTCGCAAGCGCCACACATGGTGCACGACCCGACGTCGAGGAGGAGGTGGCCCCCCTCACGGCGGAGTGATCCGTTGGGGCACACCTCTTCCAGGCGGTCCACGAGGCGCGGGGTCAGCACCCGTGAGTCGAAGCTTGGCGGACTCGGAAGCGAGTGGGCCCACTCGTCGGTCCGCCTCGGGTACCCAGTCGTCACAATCCCGCGACGCAGGCCGCGCAAGAACCATAGAGCCATCAGCGCGCGAACCCCGCTACGGTGAGCCAGAAGCTCGCTTCGATGATGGGAATGTCCGTGAAGACGTTCTCGGCGCGCGCGGCGTCATCGAAAGCGCGCCAGTTGCGGAAGGTCGCGGGACGCAGCCGGGCATGCTCGATGCGCCCCTGAGCGTCCAGCTGAACCCATGCGAGGCTCTCGCCGCGCGCCGACTCGCACCAACCGAGCGCGCTGGCGCTTTCGCCGGCGGCCTGGCCTTCCGTTCCGGTTGCCGCTTCCGGGAGATCCAGGGCGAGGGATCGCGATGCCTCGACCTCTCCGACCATCACCTGGAGCCGAGCTAGGCAGTCTCCTGCGGTAGCCGTTTCCACAGGCGGAGGGGCGAGATGGAACGGAGGGTGGGGGTGGTCTCGGCGAGAATCGGTGTCGATCCCGGAGGCTCGGGCGACGGGCCCAACGAGCCCGAGCCGGATTGCGGTGTCGGTGGTGACTCTGCCAGTTGCCTCGAGGCGATCGACAAAGGAGTTCGTTTTCAGCAGTGCATCCGTCACCTCTCTGAATCTGTCGCACGTCGCCGGGAGGAGTGAGCGAAGCGCCTCGACATCCGGATCCTTTCCCGCGCCCCCTATACACACGGTTCCAAAGAGATAACGATGGCCGAAGACGGCGAGGTTGACTCGCAGAAGCTCCTCGAGAACGATCTCGGCGCCCGCTTGTCCGACCGAAAGTCCGGTCGTCTGGCACAGGGCGGCCACGGCAGCAGCGTGGTTGTAGATGCGCTCGAGCTCGCGCGCCACCGCTCGCGCGCGCAGTGCTGCGGCTTCGAGCTGGACGCCCTGGATCGCCTCGACGGCGCGGCAGAAGGCCCATGAGTTGGCTACCGCGCAGAGCCCTTCCGTGCGCTCGACGAAGAACAGCGCCCGATCGGGAGTGAGACCGACGATGCGCCGCTGAATACCTCGGTGCTTATGCCAGTGAAAGAGGAAGATGTCTAGCACCTCCTCACCAGTCGTCACCAGTCCCATATACAAGGACTCCCACCCGGCCGCCCGCACCGGACCGAACGGAAACTCGAAGGCTTCTCCCCTCACGTAGTGAGGAGCGCGTATTTCGCTCCATTCGGCGCGCTCACGCCCCTCGATGAGGAGCGGAAAGTCGTTCTCCCCGAAGGGCGGCATCGCCACGCGGTTAAGTGGACGGTCGGTGGCGGGCCTAACACCGAACTGTTCGTACAGTTCGCACTCTTCGGTGAAGACACCCGGGATAACGTCGGAAATGGATGGGTAACCGTCGCTTTGGATGTGCGAAACGAGAATTAGGTAGGCGGCTTCGCGATCCAGAGCGTAGACAATTCGCAGGGCGATGCCGTCGCCTTCGGGCACTCCGAAGAGATCCGCCGGACGCGCTCCGTCCGTTTCCGCGATCGCCCGTACGGCCTCTTGGACGTGTTCGATGGGTACGGTTGCCTCAACAGCATCGCGCTCCGACCGCCCGATCTGAGTCTCGGGTACGGCCCGGCAAAGGAGGTCGAGTCTTTGGGCCACGGGCGGGGGAATGGAAGTCAGCTGACTCACGACGACAGGACCCCGACCGAGCGCATGATGAGCTCGTTCAGGCCGGCCGGTATCCAGAGCCCGAGGACCAGGAGTGCGCCGAGCCCGGCGACGAGAGGGGCAGTCGACGCGAGAGGCGTCCGGTGCTCGCCGCCGGAAGCGGATTCGAGCGCAGTGGCTTCCCCGAGAGACATGCGCGCGGCGGCGTGCATGAAAGCGATGAAGACCAGAACGAGCAGGCCGAGCAGCAGCGCTGCGGGCAGGGCATCCGTGCTGGCGAACCCTGCGCGCACGATGGTGAGCTCGCTCAGGAACAACCCGAACGGGGGGGACCCAACGATTGCCAGTGAGCCCAGGAAAAGAACACCCCCGGTCAGCGGCAACATTCGGAGCAGACCGCGGACATCGGCGATCTTACGTGTTCTGTATCGATGAACGATGTCTCCGCTGGACAAGAAGAGGATCGATTTCCCGATCGCATGATTGAGCGTGTGCAGCAGCGCTCCGTAGAAGCCCAGCACACCACCGAAACCGAGCGCGACCGAGATGATGCCCATGTGCTCGACCGACGAGTAGGCGAAGAGCCGCTTGAAGTTGCCCTGGCCGACCATGAACAGCCCGCCCACCGCGATCGACAGGAAACCGAAGACGAGGAGGACCGTGCCGGTGTAGCCGGCACCCAGTTGCACGCTACTAATTGTCTTGAAGCGCATGATCGCGTACATGCCGGTGTTGAGCAGCGCCGCGGAAAGCATGGCGCTTGCCGGGCTTGGGGCTTCGGAATGTGCGTCGGGAAGCCACGTATGCATTGGCGCAAGCCCCACCTTGGTTCCGTAACCGACGACCGCGAGCAAGAAGGCAAGCCGCAGGGGGCTCTCCAGCAGACCTTGAGCGTGCGCAAACAAGTGCTGCCAAATGAGGCTTTGGGTTGAGCCGAGCCCAATCCTGCTCGCCGAAAAGAAGAGGAGGAGCGTCGCGACCAGCGCCATCGTGACCCCCAAGGAGCTGATGATGACGTACTTCCAAGCAGCTTCGAGCGCCGGCCCGGTAGCCTCCAGGCCAACCAGGACCGCGCTGGCCAAGGTGCTGGCTTCGATCAGGATCCACAGGAGGCCGAGGTTTCCAGACTCAAGAGACGCAAGCATCATGGCTCCGAAGACACCGAAGGCGGCAAAGTACACGCGCACCTGTGTCCGGCTGAGGGAGCTCAGGCGTTCCTCCGTACGCAGATAGGAGAGGGAGCCTAGCGCGGAAAGGGCGATGACTATGGAGACGGTGATGAGGAAGAACGCGGCCAGCGGATCAACATACAGGAACCCGTTGAGACCCTCGACGGTGGAGCCGGTCAGGACTCTGGCCGCAAGAGCTACGGCGCAGCCGAAGCTCGCGAGCCCCGCGACGGAGGAGATGAGGCCCAGCACGTGAGCCCTGCCTGCGACCGCGGTGGCGATGGCGCCGACCAGCGGCAGCGCGGCGGTTGCGATCGCAAGGATCACCCGCGCAGCCCCCGCAAGTCTCCCGCGCTGGCTCCGGCTACCTTCTCGGCGAGACCCGACACCAGCGCCAGGATAATGAGCACGGCTGCCACCAGGTCCAGGAAGATGCCGGCCTCGACGATCAGGGGGAAAGCCGCGACCATGGTGATCGCCCCCAGGAACAGACCGTTTTCGAGGATCAGCCATCCGATGAATTGGCCGACCGTGTGACGTCGCACGACCATCGCAAGCGCGCCCAGCAAGATCACGGCGTTTGATAGTGGTACCACGGCGGCATCCAGGATGGCCCCGTGGAGCACGAGCGGTTGCACAACGATATAGGTAAAGGCGGTCAGGAACGCCCCGATGATTAGTGACGTCGTGAGGCCGATGGCCAGCGCCTCGTCGCGCTTCAAGCGGAGCCGATCGAGCAAGAAGCGACGAACCCCGAATGGGATCGCGATCCCCTTGATCAAGAGTGTCAGCACGGCGAGTACGTACAGATCGATGCGGTGAACCGTGTAGGCCACAACACCAGTCGCGACGGCAAGTACAACAGACTGGAGACCGTAATAGCTTACGTACCGATCGAAGAGTCTGGACCCTAGGCAGGCGAAGGCGCAAAGGAGTATGACCACCGCACACAGATCGAGGATCACACCCTGAACCGACGTCGCCTGAAGGCTTTGCATCTTTCTAGGCCCCGATCACATAGGAAGTCGTTATGCCTATCAGCGCGAGCAAGAAGGCCGCGCCCAGATACTCCGCTATGCGGAAAAATCGCAGCTTCGCAAAGGAGCTGTCGATGATCACTATGAAAAGTCCGCAGAAGGCGAGCTTGCCGAGCAACGCGACGATACCGATCAGACCGCCCACTATCGAGGTGGCGTCTCCGAGACCCCAGGGAATGACGAAGACATTCATGAAGATGCTAGACAAAAGGAACAGCTTCATCGAGCTGCCCCATTTGATAAGCGCGTACTCTCGCCCGGAGTACTCGAGAACCCGCGATTCCTCGATCATCGATATCTCGATCACCCCGGTCGAGCTATCGATCGGAATCCGGCCGTTCTCCGCCAGGACAATCATGAAGAAGGCTACCGCCCCGAGCACATGCGTAGGCAGGACCAGCGCGTAGGGAGAAGCTGCGATGGCGTGGTTCATCAGATAGGGATTGTCAGAGGCCGATAGCACTCCGACAGTGAAAAACACTAGGACAAGAGCGGGTTCCGTCAGGCTGCCAACCCATGTCGTCCGGCTTGAACCGAGTCCGCCCAGCGGACTGGCCGTGTCGAGCGCGGCCAGAGATATCGTGAAGCTCGCAAGTGTCAGGACGAATGCTCCGCCAATCAAGTCCCCGAGGAACGCCAGAGGGAGCGGCTCGCTTGTGATAATCGGAACGATCGCAGTAACGGTTAGATAGCAGGAGAAGGCAACGAAGGGGGCCACCCGAAAGATCCATGAGGCGTGCTCGCTTATCGCGCTGCCTTTACGAAACAACTTCGTTAGGTCCCTGTAAGGCTGGAGCACGCTCGGTCCGCGCTTTGATTGCACGATCGCCTCGGCGCGCGCAAGCACGCCGGAATAGAGCGGGGAGAGGAACAAAACCACCGCGCCTTGGACCACCTGTAACGTGACCGGTATCGACATCCAACCTCCACCATTAGCTCTTCGGTTTGGTAGAAGCCATCAGCCGTCTCCGGCGGCGCCGAGGCGCTTAGGCGAGCTTCATCGCCAGAGGCACGGTAACGTGCGCGGTCCCGAAGGTCAAAGACCCGCGGAGACAACGATCTGTCAGCGCTCAGGCTTCCGGCTGATTTCTAAGGTCTTCTGCCGGCCCGCCTAGGAAGACTCGGCCATCGATCGAGGAAGCAGCTCGATACCAGACCGAGAATTCGGGCCCGCGCGCCTCATGCCTGGCCGCCCAGGCACCCTTCCGAGCCACCTCCTCCAGCTCCCATATGAGCCGGAGGCCGTGCACTCGAGTCAGTGCCTGCGCCGGCGAGCCTCCCCTGCTTGCAATATCGAGCGCGTGCAGGGCGCACGTGCCGTTTGATTCTGCGAAACGACCTTGGAAGGAGGGATCTCCTTGGAGTACGAGGAGCAGCTTGATCTGCCGGTTCTCGACGACCCCACCCCCCTGCACGCAGGACATGGGCCGAGAGTCTCTGCGAGAGAGCCGGCCGAGTCGCTCAGGGAGCCTCGCGTGCGGAAGACGTCGCTTGCCGCCTCCCGAATCGCGGCCGACCTGTGCCCGAGTACGCGGCGCAAGAAGCGCCCGCTTGAGCGGTCGGAATCCGAACGTAGGAGAAAGCGCTCGATCTCCCCCCGCAATCGTTGCCACTTTGCAGCGACCGCGTCACGGGCGGCCTGCTCGCTCTCATGTGAGATGTCTTCGATGTGTGATGTACACAGGCAAACGATCTCTTCGGGGGTCGCTTTGCCGGATGTGATCTCCTTCGCGAGCCAGCCTGCGCAGTTAGCGTCCCGAGAAGTGGTGGAAATTCGGGGTTGAATTCCTCTGAAGGAGGGCGGCCATCGCCCATCCTCATCTGAGTTGGGACTAGCAACCAGAGAGGAGAGGCAATGGCCAGGGACAGGATGGACCTGACATCGTT